>JALYKM010000186.1 GCA_030774785.1 Gemmatimonadota bacterium | reverse complement strand
CGTTGTGGACACAAGCTCGTCTCGACGCACGCGATCGACGGGCGCGCGACGACGCTCTGCGCGAGGTGTCAGCGCTGACATGATACGCGGCATTGCGCGCCTGGAGCACCAGCCGACGAGCGATGCGCAGCTCGCAATCATGAGATCAACGGTCTGCGACGGCGCGTCCGACCGGCCTGGCATCTATCGGATGCTCTCGACCGACGGCGAAGTGCTCTACGTCGGCAAGTCGAAGCGAGTGCGGTCGAGGCTCCTCAGCTATTTTCGCTGCGCCTACCCCGAGGATAAGGGCGCGCGGATTCTCCGCTCGGCGGAGAAGATCGAGTGGGAGTACACACCCAGCGAGTTCGCGGCGCTGCTGCAAGAGCTGCGGCTGATCAAGCGCTTCCGACCGCGGTACAACGTGGCGATGAAGCGCGACGCGCGGCACTACTCGTTCATCAAGCTGACGAAAGGGGCCGCACCGAAGCTGCTCGTAGTGCGCGGCGCGACGAGCGACGAGGGCACCTATTACGGTCCGTTCGTGGGCGCGCAACGCGTCGGAGAGGCAGTGCGTGAGCTTAACGACGCGGTTATGCTGCGCGATTGTCGCACCGAACTCAAGATGTACTTCAGCGATCAGACAGAGCTGTTTCAGATGTCGCCGAGAACTCCCGGCTGCATCCGTCACGAGATCTCCAAGTGCCTCGGTCCCTGCGTCGGTGGATGCTCGGCAGCACAATACGACGAGCGCGTGGGGCTGGCGAAAGCTTTTCTCGACGGATCGGATGACGGGCCTCTGGACATGCTGCGGGTACAGATGGAGAGGCTGAGCGCGGAGATGGAATACGAAAGGGCCGCAGTGTATCGCGACAAACTGGAGCGCCTGGAGGCGTTGCGCGCGCAGTTCGGACGACTCCGCTTTGCGGTGGAGAACCTTTCGTTCGTGTACACCGTACCCGGGCACGAAGGGGAGGACAAGGTCTATCTCATCCGGCGGGGGGTGGTGCGCGCGGAGGTGGCGAAGCCGCGCTCCTCCAAGGATCGTCGCACGATGAAGCAATTAGTGGAAGACATCTTCTCCCCGGACGACAGGCCAACGGCGCAAGTGCCCACTCACGAGATCGACGAGCTGCTTCTGCTGTCGTCGTGGTTCCGGAGATTTCCGAAGGAGATGAAGCGGACGAAGCAGGTCTGCTGAACCGCGTGGTCGGATTCCCTTTTTCGGCTATTTCGTTTCGCCTTGCCATCGCTTTACCAGCGACTGCTCCACCCCCAGATGGTCGAGCATCCGTGCCACCAGGAAATCCACGAGATCCGAGATCTGCTTCGGCCTGTGATAGAACCCCGGCGACGCCGGCATCACGACCGCTCCCGCGCGCGTCAACCGCAGCATGTTGCCGAGGTGAATCGCGCTGAGCGGAGTTTCCCTCGGGACCAGAATCAGCTTGCGCCGCTCTTTCAACGTCACGTCGGCCGCGCGCTCGATCAGCGAGCGTGATGCGCCGACCGCAATCGCCGACAAGGTTCCCATCGAGCACGGGCAAACGATCATTCCCGCTGTGAGTGACGAGCCCGACGCGGGAGGCGCGCCTCTGTCTTCGTTCGAGAAAGTCTCTACGCACGAGTCCCACGCATCCTTTCCTACGGCGTTGCGAAGCTCGTCGATTGAACCGATACCTGCTTCTGTCTCTAGCAGTCGCAGCCCGTACTTCGACACGATGAGCGACACCCGCCGGTGCGCCGCGGTGAGCTGCTGTAGCAATCTCACAGCGTAAGGCGCGCCCGACGCTCCCGTAATCCCAACGACGATTGGTGGAGTGTCGCTCATCGGAGCAAACGCTCCGTGACGACAAAACCGAAAAAGACGACACTGATCACGCCGTTCATGGTAAAGAACGCGGCGTCGAGCTTCGTGAAGTCGTCGGCCTTGACCAGGGAGTGCTCATACAGGAGGAGCAACCCGGCGACGAGAACTCCCGCGAAATATAGAACGCCCGCGCCGGCGCCGAGACCCGCAACTGCGAGCGCCAGGACCGTCGTCAGGTGAAGCGCGCGGGCAATGCCGAGTGCATTCGCCTCGCCGAACGCAGCCGGCACCGAGTAGAGTCCATTCTCACGATCGAACGACACGTCCTGAAGCGCGTACAGGATATCAAATCCACCAACCCAGGTCGCCACCGCGATCGCCAGCGCGATCAGCATCCACCACGGATCGCTCCAATGTCCCGTGATGGCCAGGTAACCGCCCACCGGCGCTATCGACAACCCGACGCCGAGGACGAGGTGCGACCAGCGCGTGAATCGCTTGGTGTAGCTGTAAGAAAGGACCCAGCCGAGCGCGAGCGGGCTGAGGATCAGGCAGAGCGGATTGAGCTGCCACGCCGCAACAAAGAACACGAGCGACGCAATTCCCACGGCGACGCTCGCCTCGCGCACGCTCATCGTGCCGGAGGGAATCTCCCGCGAGCGCGTGCGTGGATTGCGCGCGTCGATCTCGCGGTCGACGATCCGGTTGAACCCCATCGCCGCGAACCGGGCGCTGGTGAAAGCGACGATGACCCAGAACACATCGCCGGCGGTGATCGGGGCGAGGTAGCTCGCGAGCACCACGCCTACCAGCGCGAAAGGCAGCGCAAAAATCGTGTGCGGTAGGCGCACAAGGTTCGCGTGCCGTAGCAGCACACCCTTCCCCCGGAAGGTCTGCCCTTCACGGGCCGCCGTTGCCGAACGATCGTTGCTGCTAACCGTCATTTATCCGGAACCTCTCCGATCTTTCGTTCGGACCCAACCCAAGCTTCGACCAAATCGCATCGACGCTCTGCTTCGTGGGCGGATCCATCTCGATGAGCTTCGGCCAGTTGCGAGTGAATCCCTCCTCCGGCCATTTGCGTGTCGCATCAATCCCCATTTTGGAGCCGTACGTGAACGCCCGGCTCGAGTGATCGAGCACATCGATCGGCCCCATCGAAAACCGGACGTCACGCTCCGGATCGATGTGGTTGAGCGCGACCCACCACGCCTCCTTCTCGTTCCGGACGTTCACTTCCTTGTCCAGAACGATGATGACTTTGGCCAGCGACATCAGCCCCTGACCCCACATCGCGTTCATCACCTTGTATGCCTGACCGGGATACTGCTTGTCGATCGACACGAAAACGAGGTTGTGGAATATCCCTTCCGCCGGCATGTGGTAATCCACGATCTCCGGGATCGTGAGCTTGAGCAGGGGCAGGAAGATCCGCTCCGTCGCATGGCCGAGGTAATAGTCCTCCATCGGTGGGCGCCCGACGATCGTCGTCGCGTACACAGGATTTTTGCGCATCGTCAGCGCCGTCACGTGCACTTGTGGGTAAAGGTCAGCTTCCGAGTAAAAGCCGGTGTGATCGCCGAACGGTCCTTCGACCACCAGCGGCTCCGCTGGGTCTATGTAGCCTTCGATCACGAACTCGGCTTCGGCGGGAACCTCGAGATCACAGGTCACGGCTTTGGCGAGACTGACCGGCGACTTGCGCAAGAATCCAGCGAACAGAAACTCGTCGATTGTCGGCGGCAGGGGCGCCGAGGCAGAGTATACCGATGGCGGATCAGCGCCAATCGCGATGACCACCGGCATGCGGTCGCCTCTCTCCGCCATCTCGCGCCAGTGCGCGGCGCCGACCTTGTGCCGCTGCCAGTGCATCGCCAGCGTGCGCGGGCCGAGCACCTGGACACGGTACATGCCGACGTTCCGAATGCCCCGCTTGGGATCCTTCGAGATGACCATCGGCAGCGTGATGTAGGGCCCGCCATCCTCGGGCCAGCAGGTGATGATCGGCAGCTTCGAGAGATCGACGTCGTCGCCCTTGAGCACTACCTCTTGGGATGCGGGCTTTCCGCTCCGCATGCGCGGCGGAAACTTTCCGATCTCGAGGAGCCGCGGCAGCATCGAGAGCTTGCCCATGATGCCCTCCGGCACCTTGAGGTCGAGCATTTCGGTAATCCGCGCGCCGATCTCATCGAGATCATCCACGCCGAGTGCCAGCGACATCCTGCGCATCGAGCCGAACAGGTTGATCACGACGGGATACTGGGAGCGCTCACCGTCGTCGAGAGTCACGTTCTCGAAGAAGAGGGCCCTCCCGCCACCAGGCTGCTTCATCACCCGATCGGCGATCTCGCACAGCTCGAGGCGCGCCCTGACCGGCTCGCTGATGCGCGCCAGCTCTCCGGCGCGATCGATCGCGGAGAGAAACTGCGAAATGTTGTCGAGACTCACTTTCTTCCCGATGTGGGACGCTCGCCGACGTGGATCGCGGCCACTCCAAAGGAGAGGCTCGACCAGCTGACCTTGGTGAAACCGGCTGCCTCCATCCTCCGCGCCAGCTCTTCTTCGACGGGGAAATTTGCGACCGAGCGTGGAAGGTACTGATAGGCGGTGCGATGTCCGCTGATCAATCGGCCGATGGGAGGCAGCACGTGATGGAAGTACAACTGATACAGCGCACGCAGAATGCGCGCGCGTGGAGTCGAGAACTCGAGAATCACGAAGCGGCCGCCAGGGACAAGAACTCTGAAAGCTTCCCTCAATGACTCATCGAGGCCGGCGACATTCCTGATTCCAAATGAAACGATCGCGCCTGCGAGCTGCCCGGATGCAATCGGCAGCTGGACGGCATCTCCGGTCACCGGAGCGATTCTGGAGCCTTTTATCTTCTCCGCACCGGCCTGCAACATCGGCTCGGCGAAATCGGCGCCGATCACCACGCCGCGAAACCCGGGCAGCCGCGAAATCTCGGCGGCGACATCCATGGTCCCGGCGCAGAGATCCAGGTACCGTCCGGCTTGATCCCGCTCCACGCCCAGCGCGGCGATCGCTTTTCGCCGCCATCGCCTGTCGATGTTGAGGCTGAGGACGTGATTCAACAGATCGTAGCGGGGAGCGATCTCGGAGAAGGTCCGCTTTACATACGCGCGTTTCTCGGCGCCGCCGGCAGCGGCGGCACTGGCGGTCGCGCTGTCGATGTCGGTGGCCAGCATCCTCCGAAAGTTGCCCGGCAACAGTGCGCGGGGCAAGCTATCTTACCCGCGCTTCCCTCTCATGACGCCCAAGTCCTACACCGACGTTTCCGACCAACAGGTGGTCGTCTTCGCCCAGGAAGGGCGCGAAGACGCCTATCGCGAGCTGATCAAACGATATGAGCGACCAGTGTTCTCGCTCATATTCCGCATGGTGCGCGACAAAGAGACCGCGGAAGACCTGGCGCAGGAAACGTTCATCAAGGTCCTCAACAACATCGATCGCTACCGGCCCGAGTTCAAATTCTCGAGCTGGCTGTTCAAGATCGCCAACAACATCACCATTGATCATCTGCGACGCCGGCAGATAGACACCATCAGCATCGAGGGAGCGCCCGATGCGATTACGGCCGAGCGCGCGCGAGCAACGGCGGTGACGGTGACGAGTGGGGGAGAATCTCCGCTCGAGGAGCTCGAATCGCGCGAGCTCGGAGCGTCAATCGAAAAAGCGATCGCCAGGCTCCGGCCCGAGTATCGCGCCTGCATCATCCTGCGCCACGTCGAGGACTACTCGTACGACGAGATCGCGGAGATCGTGAAGCTACCCCTCGGCACGGTGAAGACCTACATCCACCGGGCCCGGCAAGAGCTGAGAGAGTACCTGGGGGACCTCCGATGACCTCGGGAAAAACCCTCGGTTTTGCAAGCAAAAAAAGCCCGAAAAAGGCTGAAACTTCCGCTGTACCAAGGACGTAGGTCACACGTGAGGAACCCATGATCGAGCACGATTTCCCCGAAGACTTCGTACCCATCGCGGCCGAGTTGCAGCGACTGCCCTATATGTCGCCCTCTCGGAATTTTGCCGATCGCGTGATCTCCAGAATAGACCGTCTGCATTCCGTCCGGGACGCAAATTCCATGGCCGCCTCCAAGCACCTCGAGGTGCACCAGGGCGGACAGCAGGCGGTCGCCCCGCGGCGCCCCATGGGTGTCGTGAGGGCTACTGGGCGGGCCGCGGTTGGCGTCGCTCTGATCGCAGCAGCCGCGTTCATGTTCTTCGAGGTCGATGTCCTCACGGCGATCCTGGCAGCCGCATCAACGCAGTATGCCTTCGCAATAGCCGCCGTCGGCGCTCAGGTCGGCGCCGTGGTTCTTGGCCCCGAGACCATCGCCTATCTCCAGGCCGGCGCACTCCAGGCCGTACTTCTCTATCTGACGCTCGCGGTCGGATTGTTCGGCGGTTACGGCGCCATCCGGACCGTGGCCCACATCGCGAAACGCAAGGCAGCGTAATGAAATCGATCCTGTTCGGAGCTTCCCTTTTGATTGCGGCAGTTTCCGCACAGAATGCGTACGGCCAACAGCGTGAGGGCTTCCGCCTGCAGGGGCTCAGGAAATACGCGCAGGTGACGACCGGTGACCTGGTCGTTCCGGCCGGAACGACAACTTCCGGATCGGTGATGGTGATTCGTGGAAATCTCGACGTCTATGGCAACGTAGACGGCGCAGCGACCGCGCTCGGCGGGGACGTGATCGTGCACGAAGGCGGACGTGTGCGCGGCGGAGCAGTCGCTCTCATGGGGCATGTGCGCAACGAAGGCGGCTCGATCCTCGGTGTCATAAAGGATATCGGCACGACGCACAACAGATCTACCCTCAGTTTTGGTGGACGACCGCGGACGACGATTGGGTCCCTCGTCTCGGCCGTGCTCTGGTTCGTCGTGCTTCTTCTGGTTGGCACATTCGTTCTTTTCTTCATGCGCGACTACTTCACGCGCACTGTCGAAGTCGTCACCAATGAGACCGGCCGCTCGCTCTTTACGGGCGTGCTGGCGGGACTCGCGACGGTGCCGGCCGTGGTCGCGCTCTGCATCGCGATGGCGATCACCATCATCGGAATCTTCTTCATCCCGATCGGCGTCGCGGCTTTTCTCATTGCGGTCTCGGGCATCGCGATCCTCGGATTCCTGGCGGTCGCTCACGTCGCAGGAATCGCGATCTCACACAAGTCGAAGAGTGAGACGCCTGCCGGCGAGGAGCTTCAATACCTTTTCACCGGCATCCTCGCGTTCAGCGCCCTCTGGATCATCGCGGCGGCTTTTACCTGGTTCCCGATCCTGGGCTCGCTGCTCCGCATGCTGGCGTTCTCGGTGACCTTCGTCGCCGTCGCGACCGGATTCGGCGCGGTGATCCTCTCCTGGTGGCGGACCAGACCCAAGAAAAACGCCGTAGCAGTGTAGCGAACTGGCCTGCGGTTTGCGCCCGCAGGGCAGCATGGTAATTCTGGGTTACCGCGTCAACGAGCTGCTCAAGAAAACGATCAAGGAGACAATCGAGGACAACGTCCTCGGCGTCGCCTCACAGGTCGCCTACAACTTCTTCTTCTCGCTGTTCCCACTGATGCTCTTCACCGCGCCGCTGCTCAGTTTGATTGGCGGCAAGCGAAAGATCGTTTCGGATCTCATGGCTCGCATCGCCACCGTGTTCCCGTCCGATTCGCACAATCTGATCTACAAGGTGATCACGGACGTGGTATCCGCGAAGCACGCGCCGGGGCTCATCTCGATCGGCGCGGTGCTCGCCGCCTGGTCGGGCTCGAACATCTTCACCACGTTCATGGACGCGCTCGACACTGCCTACGACGTAAAGGACGAGAGGCCGTGGTGGAAAAAAAGACTCCTGGCGCTCGCGGTTCTCGCCGGATGGGTCGTCATCATTACTCTCGTCACCGCGGTATTGCTCGCCGGTGACAACATCGTAAGCTTCGCGCGGACTCAGCTCGGAATGGGCAGCGCAGCCGTCAATGTCTGGGCGATCATCCAGTTTCCGCTCGCAATCGTGCTGCTCGTTGCCTTCTTCTATCTGATGTATTGGCTGCTGCCGTACGTGAAGCAGGACAAGCGGCAAATCCTGGTCGGCTCGGTCGTCGCCGCCCTTCTCTTCGTGGCCGCGACGCTCGCATTCCGTCTGTACGTTCACCACTTCCCGCCCAACAAGACCTACGGAACGATTGGCGCCGTGATGGTGATCCTGACGTGGATGTACGCGGTATCGGTGGTGATTCTCGTGGGGGGAGAGCTCAACTCCGAGCTGCACCACGGCACGGGGTCGGTCGCGTCAAGAAAGGGCAGCGTTCCCGCTGGCGGCATCGCGACCGGAGAGCAACCCGCTCAGGCGTCCAGCAAGATCGGATAGAGCCTGCGCGGCGGGGGTCGTTGGCTCACTCACGACGATAGGCTCCCCGCGATCCGCTCCCTCCAGCACCGCTGGAAAGAAGGGAACCTCCGCGAGCAGTGGAACGTCGAGCTCGTCGGCGAGACGCTTCCCTCCTCCGGTCCCGAAGATTCTGTGCTTTTCGAGGCAGTGCGGGCAGATGAAGTAACTCATGTTCTCGACGACACCGAGTACCGGCACCGCGACCCGCTGGAACATCTTGGCGCCGCGAAGCGCGTCACCCGACGCGACTTCCTGCGGCGTCGTGACGATGATCGCGCCATGCACCATCGTCGCCTGCACGAGCGAGAGCTGCGCGTCGCCGGTGCCGGGGGGCATGTCGACGAGGAAGTAATCGAGCTCGCCCCATTGTACGTCGCGCAGGAACTGGGTGATGATCTTCATGATGATCGGTCCGCGCCAGATCGCTGGCTGGTCGCGCTCGATCATGAAGCCAAGGCTCATGATTTTGACGCCGTGAGCCTGGAGCGGGATGATCTTCTCGTTCTCGACGGGAGGCGGAGCATTGACCCCCATCATGCGCGGGATATTGGGCCCGTAGATGTCGGCGTCCATGAGACCGACCCGCGCGCCCTGTTTCGCCAACGCGGTCGCGAGGTTGGACGCAACCGTCGATTTGCCGACTCCGCCCTTGCCACTCGAGATCGCGATGATGTTGCCGAGGTGGGGATAGGCGACAGGAGTGGGCGCGGGTACGGCGGCGCGCCGCGATTGCGGCTCCTGCCCCATCACCGGAAGTGTGCGAGATCCCGGGCTCTTTGGCGCCGCGGGCGCTGACGTTGAAGCGCTCTTCGGAATCCCGCGCGACGCCTTCGCATTTACCTGGGACGCGTCTTTCACATCTACCCGGACATCAGTGACACCCTCCACCTGCTGCAGTGCCTGTCGCACTTCCCGCACGACAGTCGCGTTGTCGTCAGGCGAGAGGAACAGGGTCAGCCTCACGCGCCCTTCAGTCGTGGTTGCAAGGTCGCTAACCATTTCCGCTTCGAGCACATTGGCGCCGACGCGGTTGTTGCGGATGCGCGAGAGGGCATCCGTGATGCGGTCCTGAAGATTTGCGGCCATTAAGTGCTTTCGACTGTGAGCAGAACGTTGCGAAGCTCCGAGACGCGGAGCCTGAGCTGGGTCTCGATCCCTTGAACGAAGGTGACCGCTGATGCGTCGCAATCAGGACAGGCTCCGGTCACCAGGAGCGTGGCGGTTCCGCTCTCCGGATCGAACCCTTGAAGCTCAATCGCGCACTTCTCGATCCTCAGGATCGGCAGAATCTCGGCGAGCTCTTGGCGGATGTGGTGCTCGATATCGACTTGCGGCCGGGATTGTTTGCGGCGGAGAACGCTCATGTCCGCAAGTTAGACGGCGGAAGGAGGAGTTGCTACGGGCGGTGACTACGCCACCCCTGCCTTGTCCTCCGCCCGCAGAAACTCCCGCGCCGCCGCGACGACCGTGTGCCTCACCGAGTCCAGATTGCCTTCGATCAGCGCGCCCGCTGCCCGCTGGTGCCCGCCGCCGCCGAACTGCTTCGCGAACTTGTTCACGTCGACGTCGCCCGTACTGCGAAACGAGACCTTCACTTTCTCGTGACCGAGATCGCGGAAGAAGATCGCCAGTCTCGTCCCGCCGATCGACCGCGGGTGCTCGGCAATGCCCTCGAGATCCTCTGATTTGAGCCCGTATTCCTCGGCCGCGCCCGCGGCGACCGAGATCCACGAGATGCCGTACTCGGCGTCGACCTCCAACGTCGCCAGCGCATCGCGCAATAGGTGCAGTCGCCCCACCGGCATGGATGCGTATAGCCGACCGTACATCTCCTCGGGCTCGACACCCGACGCGATCAACTGCCCCGCGATGCTGAGGCACCGCGCCGTCGTGTTGCTGAACCGGAACCCACCGGTGTCGGTGAGCAGCGCGATATACAATGCCCGCGCGATGTCCGGCGTCACCTCGAGACCGAGGCACGTCGCGAAATCGTAAATCAGCTCTCCAGTCGCGCACGCCGTAGTGTCGGCGAGCATCATGGTGCTAGGCGGCTCGTCGCTCGGCAGATGATGATCTATCACCAGCTTCGGGATCTTCAGTCGCCGAACAGCTTCAGCGAGAACGCCGAGCCGTTTTACGTCGGAGATGTCTAGCACGACCAGGACATCGGCGTCGTTCAGTCCCTTGGCGCCGGTGTCGCTTGCATCGCGGACATCGTCGCCGAGGAGGAACTTGTACATCTCCGGCCATGGTGTCGGGTTTACAATCTTGGAGCGGATGCCCAGCTGCCCAAGCAGGCGCGACAACGCCGTCTCGGAGCCGCACCCGTCCCCGTCGGCATTGATATGAGTGGATAAAGCGACAGAGCGCCCCGCGCGGAGCTCCTGCGCGAGACGCTCGATCGACTCCCGTCGCTGCTGGGGGACGCTTAGAAGGTCAAGCACTGCCTTCCGCGCGGGCCAGCCTCGAATGCGATCTGCTGTACAAGAAGTAAATCGCGAGCCCGATCATCATCCAGACGATGAGCCGTTCCCACGTCGCTCGCGGCAGGCTCGACATCATGTAGCCGCAGATAAGAATTCCAAGAATCGGGACCACCGGAACGAACGGCGTTCGGAATGGTCGCGCCAGATTTGGAGACTTGTAGCGCAGCACGATAATACCGGCGCAGACGATGACGAATGCGAGCAGGGTTCCTATCGACACCAGCTCACCCAGAAGGCCGATCGGGAAGAGTCCCGCGACGACGCCGGCCACCACACCCGTGAGAATCGTGGTGACGTAAGGCGTCTTGAACCGCGGGTGAACTTTTCCGAAGACCGGCGGAAGGAGTCCGTCACGCGCCATCGAGTAGAAGATACGCGGCTGACCCATCAGCATCACCAGCACCACCGATGCCAATCCCGCGATCGCTCCGATGTTGATGATTGAGCCGAGCCAGGCGAGCGCGGGCCCAGCCTTCTCGATGGCGACGAACACCGGGTGTGGAACATCGAGCTCGGTGTAGTTCGCGAGTCCCGTCATCACGAGCGCCATCAGGATGTAAAGAACGGTGCAGATCGCCAGCGAGCCTAGAATTCCTATCGGCATGTCTCGTTGCGGATTCTTTGCCTCCTGGGCCGCTGTAGACACCGCGTCGAATCCTATGTAGGCGAAGAACACGACCGCTGCGCCGCGCACGATTCCGCTCCAGCCGTAATGACCGTAATCGCCGGTATTGGGTGGAATGAACGGATGCCAGTTCTCCTGGTTCACGTACATGAACCCGAACCCGATCACGAGTAGCACGATCGTGATCTTGAGGATTACGATGAAGTTGTTGAAGCGCGCTGATTCCTTGATGCCGATGACGAGAAGCGTCGTCATCAGCGCGATCAGCACCATCGCGGGAAGGTTGACTACCGCGCCTGTGTGCGAGAAGCCGGCTGGCGTGATGATCGCCTGCGTCACCGGGTCAAGCTTGGCGGCCTCATGGTACGCATACGGCGCACTGGTGAACCCCGCCGGCATGTGAAGCCCGATCTGGTCCATGAACGCCGAGAAGTATCCGGACCATCCTACTGCCACGGTCGAAGCGCCGAACAGGTACTCGAGGATCAGGTCCCAACCGATGATCCACGCGACGAACTCACCGAGCGTCGCATAGCCGTAGGTGTAGGCGCTGCCGGCGATTGGGATCATGCTCGCGAACTCGGCGTAGCACAGGCCGGCGAAAAGGCATCCCAATCCGGATACAATGAACGAAAGGACAATTGCGGGCCCCGCGTACTGCGCGGCCGCGGTCCCTGTCAGAACGAAAATGCCGGCGCCGATGATCGCGCCGATGCCCAGCGTGGTGAGGTTCAGCGCGCCGAGCGCGCGTCTGAGGGTGTGCCCCTCGGATTCACCCGCCGCCTCAGCCTGGAGGACAGCGATGCTCTTCTTCGTCCATAAGCCCATTAGGAAACTCCGAAAGCGTGGATAGACTGCCTTGGGGACCCTGAAACATTCGACACTGCAGAGTGGCCAGAAGTTGTGACGACGCGGGAAGCAATGTCAAGGAACAACTACACCGAGTAGTTAGGCGCCTCGCGGGTGATCACAACATCGTGGGGATGTGATTCGCGGAGGCCGGCTGCCGTGATTCGGACGAACTCGGCTTCGGTGCGGAGCTGCTCGATGTTAGCGCACCCGACATATCCCATTCCGCTGCGAAGGCCACCGACCATCTGGAACAGCACGTCACTCACTGGACCCTTGTACGGAACTCGTCCCTCGATTCCCTCGGGTACCAGCTTCTGCGGCGACATCTCGCCTTCCTGGAAGTATCTGTCCGCACTGCCATCCTGCATCGCGGAGAGGCTGCCCATGCCGCGGATCATCTTGAAGCGGCGGCCCTCGAGGAGGAGCGATTCACCGGGACTCTCTTCGGTGCCGGCGAGCATTGAGCCCATCATCACGCTGGAGGCCCCCGCCGCGAGCGCCTTCACGATGTCTCCGGAGTATTTGATCCCGCCGTCGGCGATCACCGGAATGTCCCCGGCTCCTTCCACCGCGTCGAAGATGGCTGTCAGTTGCGGCACTCCCACGCCGGTGACGATGCGCGTAGTGCAGATGGAACCCGGGCCGACGCCGACCTTGACGGCATCGACTCCACGTTCTACGAGCGCTCTCGCGCCGGCCCGGGTTCCCACGTTTCCGGCGACGAGCTGAACGTCCGGGTACATCTCGCGAACGACCGACGTCGCTTCCAGCACGCCTTCCGAGTGCCCGTGCGCAGTGTCGACGATGAGAACATCGACTCCGGCATCAACGAGAGCGCGCGCCCGGTCGCGATAGTTCGCCGCTCCAATTGCCGCTGCTACGCGAAGGCGGCCGTGCTGGTCCTTGTTCGCATCCGGGAAATCGCGCCGCTTGTGGATGTCCTTGACGGTGATCAAGCCGCGCAGAATTCCCTTATCGTCGACGACGGGCAGCTTCTCGATGCGATGCTTGCCGAGAATCGCCTCCGCCTCGTCGAGGGTGGTGCCTACCGGCGCGGTGACGAGATTCTTCGACGTCATCGCGTCGCGGAGCGGACGGTCGAGGTTGCGCTCGAACTGCAGATCGCGGTTGGTGATGATTCCGACGAGCTGTCCATCGCGATTGACGATTGGAACACCGGAGATCTTGAAGCGCTTCATGAGCGCGACGGCTTCGCGGAGAGTTCCGTCGGGGGCGAGGGTGATCGGATTCAGGATCATGCCGCTCTCGGATCGCTTCACGCGATCGACTTCGGCGGCCTGGCGGTCGATCGACATGTTCTTGTGAATGACGCCGATTCCCCCGGCCCTGGCCATCGCCATCGCCATGTCGGATTCGGTCACCGTGTCCATGGCGGCCGAGGCGAAGGGTAGGTTGAGCGTGATGCCGCGAGTGAACAGCGAGCTCGTGGTCACGTCCTTCGGGTGGACGAGCGAATGCCGGGGGGTCAGAAGAACGTCATCGAAGGTCAGGACCATCTCATTCCTGACCCTCGGCAATCCCTGGTCGGCCTGAGCCGACCCCTTGATGCGCGAAAGCCCGCTTCCGGCTTTTGCCGGAGAGGCGGGCTTACTCGATGGCCGAGTCGTGGTTGCCATAGCTAAATGTATGGCAATGGTGGAGTTGAGTCCAGTGCAACCCTCGGCTGAGACCCGTTAGTCTCTTTCCGGCCCCGGTTCCAGCTCGGCCCCGCCGCTTCCGGCAGATCCGAACTTCGGCGCGGTAAAAATACCCCGAGTGGTACGAGGAGGATTAGGCTCCTCACGGGGTTCCTCGACGTCCGGCTCTTCTATCTTCGCTTCGCGCAGCGGCTTGCTGGACGTCGTATCGATGACCGTATTCTCCTCGTCTGTGCCCCTGGGTACCGACGGTCCCGTGTTTTTCTCGTCTGCCATCCCGCCTCCATTAGGAATCAAAGACGGGATGGCGCATGCACCGTGCCGGGAATTACGGGAAAACCGGCGCCGGCTGGGCCGGCTCCTCGCGTGGTGGACGAATCTTCGGCGCCTGCCCGTAGTTCCACTGGAAGGTCACGTACGTCGCCCGAACGCCGAACTTCCGCGCCGTGATCTGCGTGAGGTTGTCGTCGCCCGCCTTGATGCGGAACTTCATCGTATCGAACGGATCGGCGAAGCGGATCGCGACGCTCATGTTGTCGCCATCGAGCTTTTTCCGCAGGGTCAGGTTGGTCATCTGCAACGCGGAGAAACGGCCCTTTTCGATGTTCACCGGCGCGCGATACCAGTAGTTCGCCTGGAGCGTCACCGTCGGCGTGACAGCACTGGTCACGTTGATACGGTAAGTCCATGTCACCGCGTTCGACGACAGCGCCGACTGCGAGCCGCCATCCGTCACCATCTTGTAGATGTTGAAGCCGGCGAAGCCGTTGAACTTGGGGCCGAGCCGCAAAGAAGTGTTGAGGTCGGTGCCCCACGAATCGGCCCTATCAAGATTCTCGAAGCTGATCGATGTGACCTCGCGGCCATCGACCGTGTCCGCAGTGTTGAGATTGACGCGAATGACGTCACTGGTGTGACGGTAGAACGGCGACAGCTGCACTGAGCCGAGCTGTCCCGACTTGCTGAAGCCGAGCTCGAACGCGTCGGTGAATTCCGCATTCAGGCGCGGGTTCCCGAGGAAGACGTTCTGCTGATCGAAGAAGACCGGGAATGGATTCAGCTCCTGCGATCCCGGCCGGCGAACGCGCCGAGAGTAGCTGGCCTTGATCTGGCTCTGCTCACCGGGCTTGTACATGATGACGCCGCTCGGATGCAGGCTGTTTTGGCTGTACGGATACTGCGCGCCGGCGAGTTCGAAGGTGCGGCTCGCGAACTCGGCGCGTAGCCCCGCCTGCAGATCAAACTTGCCGACGCTCTGACTGAGCACGCCGTAACCGGCGTGCACACGCTCATCGAAAGAGAAACTGTTGCTCAGGTTGCTCGGCAACCAGTTACCATCGCCGGGCGTATCCTTGAGAACGGTAAACTCTCTGTCCAGCCAGCGGGCCGTCTCCTTGAAGCCCGACTCGAGCTTGGTTTTCGAGGCCAGAGGCCGTGTGTAATCGAGCTGGCCGATGAGTTGGCGCGTCAAGGCATCGGTTGCGTTGATCTCTCCCTGAATCGGAGGGCCGGCGCTGCTGCCGTCCGCGTTCTGCGGCTCGCGCCATAGCAGCATCGTGTCATCGTCTTTCGTGCGAGTGAAGCGGACCTCGGTGGACAGCTCGTGCTTCCGCGGCTCGATCGTGCGCTTCCACGAAAGAGAGTTGTCGATCACAAATCCCTTTGCCTTGGTGTTCCTGTCCATCACGTATCGGTCGAGGAATGCCTGACTCGCGTCGAGCTCGGTGTACCCCGCGAGCGCACCATCGTTGGAATGCCGGCGGTTGAGTGACAGCGCGTTCGAGATGACGTCCTTATCCGTCAGCTTGTAGTCGACGTTCGTGCTGAAGTTGTGGCCGGCGTTCTTGTTTCTGCCGTCGATGTCCTGGTTGGTGAAGGACATCGGAGCGCCGGTCGGGTCGAAGCGCTCGCGGTTGTTGATCCCGATGATCCCGCGATCGTCGGAGTTGAAGCCGTAAGTTCCGAAGAGTGTCAGTGCTCCGCTCTGATAGCCGAGGTTGGTGCCGGCGTTGAACCTGCCCGCATTGGCGAAGCCGGTGTTGAGACCGCCGCTCAATCCAAGGTCGGTGTTCGCCTTGAGCACGATGTTGATGATGCCCGCCATTCCCTCGGGGTCGTACTTCGCCGATGGATTCGGCACGACCTCGATGCGCTCGACGATGTTGGCCGGAATCTGCTTGAGGTAAGCGGCGAGCTGCGTGCCGCGAATTGGAGTGGGCCGGCCGTTGATCTGAACGGCGACATTCTCGTTTCCGCGGAGGCTGACCTTTCCGTCGGCATCGACTTCGACCGACGGAGTGGCCTGGAGCACATCACTCGCGTTCGCAGCCGCGGGAGCGATATCCTTGGCGCGGTAGGTGTTGCGATCGGGCTCGATAACGACCAGCGGCCGCTCGCCAGCGACCTGGACACTTTGAAGCGTGATCGCGATCCGGGTGAGCGGAATGCTTCCGACATTCGCGCGCGGCGCGGCGTCGGTGACTTCGAAGGTATAATTGCGCGGCTTGAAGCCGATCGAAACAGCGCGCAGATAATAGGCGCCGGATCGGAGACCCTGAATGTGGAAGGCGCCATCAGGAGTCGTGAGCGCGCCGGTCACGAGAGCCGAGTCGGCTTTGTTCCGGATAGTGATCGAGGCGCGAGCAACTGGAGCTTTGTCGGCGGTATCGACTACGATACCGAGCACCTCTCCATTTGCCGACGGTGGTGGTCCTGACGGTCTGGCCTGAGTGGGGTTCTGCGCCTGGACTGAGCCAGCAGCCGCGAGAACGAGAGCGAAACCAGCAGACACGAAGCGCTTCATGGGAGCAGCTCTCAGAAAAAAAAGTGGCGTGGAGAATGTCGGGCAGAGCGCTGGGAAAAAAACCGCACTCCATTCTTGCCCTACGGGTTTGACACCCGGGGGTTTCAAAACGATCGTGCCCGCGCTTGGAAAACATCCGTGTGGAGCCTACTTTCTCAGCTCCTCGGAATCGGGCGGCTCGAATGCGCCCCACCATTCGTCAAACTGGGCCTTTGTCACCTGGAAAGTGTCCGGGGGCAGGTCCGCGTTCCTTCTGGAGAGGCGCTCCCAAAGCACTTCTCGCGGAACCTCGAGATATCGGAGCTCTACCCTTGCCCCAAGACCGTCGGCTCGGCGGCGGAAATCTTCACGCTCGGCCTTCGCCCAGAAGCCGTTCTCCATCACTACGTTGACGCCCAGCCGCAGCGCCGCAGCCGCGATGTCCCACTGCACAGTCTCGACTGGCGTGCGATGGGCGTCCAGATCCCCTTGAGGAAGGTCGCTGCCGAACAGCGGCGCCATCCACTCGTCGGGACACAGACGGAGCGCGGGCGATTCGCGCTCCAGCTTTCGTGCGAGCGTGGTTTTTCCCGAGCCAGGCAGGCCGCAGAGGAGGTAGAGGGTCGCCATTGCATCGACGCTACGGGTTCAGCGCGTACTCGAAGATGTAGTAGTGTTTTCCGCTCGCGATCTCGATCGACATTGTGCCAGTGAGACCCGCGAGCTGTTCGGTCCCGGAATCGGGCACGACGTGGATCGTGAGCCCCGGCACCCCGCGGTTCATCGTGCCGTTGTGCTGGAGCGCGAAGCTGCCGCTGCGACCGTCGAGCGTTCCGGTCACGCGTTCGACCGCGACGTAACCGGCGGAGTTCTTCAAACTGGTGCCCGCTGTGAGCATCTCTCCCTTGCTCGTGCCCTCCAGATCTCCGTGAAACTGTTTGTCGAGCGAAAACCTGCCCAGGAGCGCGCCGTCCGCGGTGTTGTACGCCGGCTGGGGGTTGAGCTTGACCTCGAACGTTCCGGTCGCACGAGTTGGCACTAACGGCTCCTTGTGGGTGCAGCCTGACCTGGCGAAGGGCGCAGGCGCATCCAATTTTAACCCCATGAATACTTCGCGCGAGCACTCTCAAGGCTGGCTGAGGCTGGTTCTCCACGATGTTCACTTCTGGGTCCCGGTCGCCGTCCTGATCGGAGGACTCTTGGTGCTTCGCTGGATCAGTTGAGCGCGCTCGCCGAGAAGGACCTGAGCGATGCGGCGGACAGCGTCGCGCTCGACGAGCGTCGTCTCCGCAGGCTGCAGACGGTCGGGATCCTCTGCGGGCTGACTGCTGGAGCGTGGCTCGGCGCAGCGGAGACGCCGACAAAGCTCGTGACGCTGGGACTTTCCCCGGTGGTGATCTCGCTCGCAATGGTCGTCGGAGTATTCCTCGCGCGTTGGAGCCTGCCGGCGCTGATTCAGGGAACCTCTTACATCGCCGCCGATCTGAGGCAGGCACCGCACCTGATCGTCTGGGCAGTGCTCGCTGGATGTCTGTGGGCGGTGGCGAACACGCTGACCATCTTCGCTGTGCGCGACGTCGGGTTGAGCATCGCTTTTCCCCTGTGGAACAGCAACAGCCTGCTCGGAATCTTCTGGGGCGTTCTCTTCTTCAACGAGCTGCGCGGCGCCGACTGGCGCCGCTGGCTCGGTGTGCTCGGTGGGGCGCTGCTCATGTTCGTCGGTGCGACCGCGCTGGCGATTGCATCGTCCGCTCAGGCTCCCCGCGCGGACGCGCTGCGCGGTGTGGTCGCGGCGCTCACCGCCGGCGCTCTGTGGGGCACGATGTACATCCCCTATCGAAAAGCGTATCTGACGGGCATGAGCCCGCTCTCGTTCATCACGTTCTTCACCGTGGGCGAGCTGGGGATGATGACGGCGCTCGCCGTGGTTTACAGCGGCGGAGTGACGCCGCTCTGGCACGAGCTGTCGGGCGCACGACACGTGCTCTTCTGGCTCCTGCTCGGTGGTTTCGTGTGGGTCGTTGGCGACCTGTTCCAGCAATATGCGGTCAAGTACGCGGGTATCACGCGCGGAATACCTCTGTCGAACACGAATCAGTTATGGGGTCTGCTCTGGGCCGTTCTCGTGTTCGGAGAGTTGAGTGGCGCAACCAGTTCGGTGTACACGCAAGTGATCGGCGGCTCACTGATCATGGCGCTCGGCGCCGGCGTGATCGCGTTCTCCTCGGTGAGCCGGCGAGAGCATCTTCGCTGGCAGGAGGCCGCCGCGCGCGAGGGAGAGCGTTACGGGGTTGACCCCGCTTACACTCGCGCGCGTGGTGCGGGCCGCGAGGCGAGTACCACGAGACATCGGCGGACGTGGATCGACTGGCTGATTGTGACCGGCGCCACCGCAACGCTCTTTGGTTTCGCCGCGGTGGCCAGGGCTCCGCAATTGGCGATCAGATGGGAATGGGCGGCCGTACTCGCGGTGGTGACGCTGGGAGCGCTCGTGGGTTGTGGCGTCGCGCTCTGGAGAACCACGCGGTTCAATTGACGACGGGCGATGCGGAAGCTGGCTTGGGGCGGTCGGCCGCCATCCAGAATACCGAAGCGCCCCGATCCATACGCCGCGGCTCGAGGGTTAGCGGTGCCTGCTGCGGCGTCTCCGGAGTTTCTCGAGCAGCTTGGGAAGGAATGAAAGCGCGAGCACTACGAGAACGACCGCACCGGCGATGAGTAAAGGCTTCCTCTCGTGCCCGCCTATACCCGCGGCCAAGCGATCGCCAATGAACGTCGCCATCAGCGTCCCGGGAATAATTCCAATCGCCGTCCCCGCCAGATACTCCAGCATCGGGAGCTTGCTGATCCCCGCCGCGTAATTGAAGGCGCCAAAAGGAACGACCGGTAGCAACTGCATCCTGAACGCGGTGAGGAGCACGTTTCCCTTGCGGAGGTCATGCAGCTTCTCCGCGTACCGGCCGAGCAGGCGGCGGGCGGGCTTGGCCCAGACACCTCGAGCCAGGTAGTATCCTGCTAGAGCGCCAAACATCGATGCGATCCAGACGAGGATTGATCCGCGCCAGAAGCCAAACACTGCACCTGCGCCATACGCGAGGAGGCTCAGGGGCAAAGCCAAGGCGCCAATGATTGCATAAGCGAGCACGAAGGCGGCAGCGAACCAGGGCTTTCCCGTCGCTCCCTCCACTGCGGCTGTAACCTTTTGCGATCCGCCACCGTGAAAAAATCCGAGCTTCCACGCGACGACAGCGAGTACCCCGTAAAGCACAAGAGGCGCAACGAGGCGGACCCGGTCGCTGTTACTCAGGCGCTTTGACGATCGCTGCGATGCGGCGGGTGTCATTGATCCGGTATTTGGTCAGGGGCGGTAGTACTTCTCCCAGAGCATGTTGCGAAATTTGTTCGTGGGGTCGAGCCGTTTCTTGAGGGCAAAGAATTCCCGGGCACGAGGGTAGGCGCGGAGAAACTGCGATCGTGTCGCGTGGAGCTGGTATGGTAGATAATAAGATCCGCCGAGACGCAACGCCGCATCGACGAGCTCACGAGTCCAGTTGCCCACCTCACGCTGACTCGCGGTGTCCGTCCTCTGCTTGTAGTAGACGACGAAAGCGAAAACCTCGCGTGGGGCCCACGACAGCAGCGTCTCCTTGTCTGGTCGTGCGTGGCGGATCGATACGTTCAGAACGTTGACGCGATGGCGACCAAAGATGGTACGCATCGCGGGAAGAAATTCATCGAATCGCTCGACGGGGACGAAATATTCTTCCAGCACATAGGTCGCTGCTGCCCGCGAAACGGGCTCCAGCTCCTCCGCGTTGGAACTGGCGATGTAGTTACGCCAGGCGACCTGGGGTCCTCGAAAGCGCCATGGGTCAACGACAACGCGCCTCAATGTCTGGCCGAAGGGCCAGTCCGAGAGTATCCAGATAGCCGTTCGGCTGAGAGCGTACGACTGTCCTGACGGAACCAGGCGATCCGGGACCGTCACGGACTCGGAAGTGCGGATGTACGACTCGGCGCGGACCGTTTCGTAGTCGTCGGGATAAATGTCCGCGTTGTGGAAGACCACAGCCTCGGAATCGCGAACATGCTGGACGAAGTATCTCCGGTACTCGCGGATCGGCATCGTCACCTGATGACGTTTTACTCTCACGTTCTCCACCAGGTCGAGCGTCGCTTCGGTGATTACGCCGAGAGCGCCATACCCGCCGATTGCGCCAAAAAAGATTTCGGGGCGAACATCACGACTTGCGTCCACGACGTCACCGTTGGCGAGCACGATCTTTATCGACCGTACGGAGCTCACGAGCGGACCTAACCCCACATAGCGCCCGTGCGCGTTCACTGAGAGCGAGCCGCCTACCGTGAAGTTGGCGAAGCTCTGCATGATCTTGACGGAGAGATTCGCCGAGTCGATGCGCTCCTGGATCTGGCGCCAGCGGATGCCGGTCTGCACGGTGATCGTTCGGCGCACCGAGTCGAACGCCAGAATGCGGTCGAAGTGCCGCATATCTATCTGCAGTCCTCCGGGTGTTGCTGTCTGACCGCCCATGCTGTGGCGGCTTCCGCCGATCGAGATCGGACCCGAACGCCGGGCAACTGCGTCCACGATTTCGCGCGTCGTCGTCGGCACGAGGACTTCGCTGACGGTGACGGGGTTGAGCTGCGTGACATCGTAGATTGTTGTCGGCGGTGTCTGCGGCTGGACCGGCGCTCGCGATATGGAGCATGCGGGTATGCTCGCCATCAGCGCGAGCGCGAGGGTCCTGTGTCTAGCGCCTGAACGCATGGGCCAGCACGACCAGTGTTTGTTCACAATCAAAAAGTGCCTGTCAGCCCTGGCGTTCGTTAGGTAACGTCGATTGACCAGGAGTCCTCCGCGCCGCACTTTCAAACGCTTCCAAGAGAGAACAGGACAGGACGACCCGGAACACAGGAGCCAGGAGACGCCATGAATCAGAGCCATTTCTCGCGCCGTGAATTTCTCGGAATCAGTGCGGCTGCCGCAAGCGGATCTCTCGCAGCGAAAACCATTCTGCTGACTCCTGAGCCCCTCGTGGCCGCTCAGCGACCGGTCGCTGCCAGTGACCGAGTTCGCTTTGGCATGATCGGCGTTGGCATGCAGGGATCCGGGTTGCTCGGCGAATCGATCAAGCTGCCGGAAGTGGAATGCGTCGCCGCGTGCGATCTCTACGATGGGCGACACACTCTGGCACGGGAGATTGTCAGACCTGACCTCCCCGTCACCAGGCGCTATCGAGAGCTTCTCGACAACAAAGACATTGATTGCATCGTCGCGGCCGTTCCCGATCACTGGCACAAGCGGGTTGTCGTGGACGCGGTGAGCGCCGGCAAGGATATCTACTGCGAGAAGCCGATGTCGCACAGCGCGGCGGATGGTGTGGCGATGGTCAACGCAGCGAAGAAAAGCGGCCGCATCGTACAGATCGGGTCGCAGCGCGTCAGCTCCGTTATCTGCGCGAAAGCAAAGGAAATGATCTCGCAGGGGATGCTCGGCGATCTGATGCTGGTGGAAGGATGGCTCGGACGTAACGATCCCACCGGAGCGTGGCAGTATCCGCCACCGTTCGACCTGTCTCCCCAGAACCTTGACTGGGATACATGGCAGGGGAACGTCCCCAAGCGGCCGTTCGATCCGATCGTCTTCGCGCGCTGGCGCTGCTGGAAGGAATACGGGACGGGAGTCGCCGGCGATCTGTTGGTCCATCTCATCAGCGGCATGATGTTCATGCTGGGAATCAATGAGCCGCCGAAGCAGGCATCTGCCGTCGGAGGGATCCGTCACTGGAAGGACGGCCGCAACATGCCCGACGTTCATGCCACCGTCTATTACTATGGAGAGCTGCCGGTTTATATGCGGCTCAACCTCGGCACCGAGATGCCCGAGACGTACCGCTTTCAGGGATCGAAGGGCATCCTGGAAGTGAACGAGTTCGGCCTGAGCTTCTCGCCGCAAACGGGTAAGGATACTTACCCGAGCTATTACACGGGCAGTTTTCCGCGAGCCATGCGCGAGGCATACCTCAAGAAATGGCACGAGGAGAACGACGCCCGGCTCGCCCGTGAAGCGATGTCGGAAACGATCTCCTATCGTGGGGGAGACTACGACGACATCAGGCCGCATCTGTCGACGTTCTTCGACGCCGTGCGCTCCCGCAAGCCGGTCGCGGAGGATGTTGTTTTCGGCCACAACGCGGCGCTGGCCTGCCACATGGCGAACGAGTCGTACTTCCGAAAGACGGCGGTCTACTGGGACGAGGCGTCGAAGACCATTAAGAGCTGACGCATGTTGCGGGACGCCGCGAAGGCGCGTCGAGTAGGTAGATGAAAACAGAGGACACACTCGAGACCTGGGCATCGGCCTGGCCGGACGCGCTGGCGTTCTCGGTCGGCCTCGCTGTGGCGTGGTGGGCGGGCTGGAACGCCGGCGACCTCGTGTGGAGCTTGTGGCTATCGAGCCTGGTGGTGGGCTACTCGCTGATCGTGTGGACCATCGCTCAGCCTGCGGTCGAGATCGGGCGCGGAGCATGGAAAGCCCGGGCGTTGGCGGCCTCGCATCCCGGTTCCCTGCTGGCGTTCTGGGCGATCCTGTTGATCGGCGCGCTATTGGGCCTCGGGTTTTTCACGGTTCACTTCGGGATGTTCCATTACGGCCATTCGCAGCTGCTGATCTCCTTTTTCCCAATCGACATGGGCAGCGCGGCTGGGCGTAACACTTTTGCGGATATGTCGACGTACGTAGAGGTCATGCGGCGCTATTGGACGTTTCTGCCAGCGGCGTTCCTCGCCGAGCGCGCTGCGTTCATGAGGAAGCCGCCCTCGTTGGTGCGGGACCTGTCTGTTGCCGCAACGGTCAATTCGAGAGGCGGCACGCCAGCCAGGGTCAGCAGCCTGATGTGGGAGCCCTACAGAAACGTCGCGCGCATGCACATGCTGATCTTCTTTTTCTTCTTCGCGCATTTCGCGCGGCTGGAAAACTTCGCGGTGTACGCGGTGGTTTACGCGGTGTACTTCTTTCCGTGGCGGCTGGTGCGCCGGTCGGTCGCGGAACCGGTACCTGCATAACGCGAGCTGTCATTCGCTCGTCGCACCATCCGGACTCCTTCTCGCGACGTCGATGAGATTCCGCATGCGCGCCTCGTCAACGAGCCGCGCATGGACTTCACGAACTCCTGTCCGTGCGATCACATCGCGCACATTGTGCTAGCGAACGCTACCGCCGGCCATGATCGAGATCCGCTCGCCCGCCTGATCGACCAGCGCCGCAATTGCATCCGCCCCTTCCGAACGACACACTCGTGAATCACCGTCGCGGGCCACTCGGGCTCGTAACGCTCGGCGCTCCGCATCCGCGTGAGGGTCAGGCGCTTGCCGGAGCCCCAGACGACCATCGCGCTTTCCTTCGCCGAGGTGATCGTGTCGATGCCGACGCTGATGCCGTGGGTCGGTACAACCTCGAGCGTGCCGAACGCGGGAAATGTCTGAAGGTTGTCGCGACGCGTCTCTTCGGACAGCGGGATGATCCGCGTGCGGTTCTCGCGCGAGCTGCCGGGCGGGTTGAACGCAACATGACCATCGCTGGCACCGGAGGCCAGCATGAAAAAGTCGATGCACGAAGGGCCTGCCGGAAGAGTGCGCCCGCTCGATGCCGGTGAGCAGGCGCTCCGCCAGGTGCTCTCCGATGGCATCGGCTGATGGAAAGACGCGCACGGAAGTCCTCGACATGGATTGCTACGCGAGCGGATGGAGGAAGAGGCTGGCTGCACCAATAATCCCCTCCCACCCATCAAACGACGAGCCGACGACCTGAGTGTTCTCGCGGAACTCTGGGCGCGCGTGAGCGTGGTAGCTTGCCCGCGTCGGCTCGAGCAGATAATCCCCCGCCGCAGCGATTCCTCCGCCGACCACGATTCTATCCGGAGAGAAGACGGGAGAGAGCGACGCGAGGCCGAGTCCGAGCCACCGGCCGGTCTCGGCTAGTGCTTTTCGAGCGAGCTCATCTCCTTTTCGCCCGCTATTCACGATCTCGCGGACCCTGCGTCCACCCGCCCGCTCCGACAGCGCCGCCGCGTTTACCATCGCTTCAAGGCACCCCCGCGCGCCACAGGTGCAGCGACGCCCTTTTGAGTCGAGGATGATATGTCCGAGATCACCCGCGCACTCACCGGTGTAGCGCAGCAGCCTACCATCGATGATCACTCCGCCACCAAGCCCGGTGCCCACGGTGACGCCCAACAATCGCATCGAGCCGCGGCCGGCCCCGTGCCGGTACTCGGCGACGACCGCGGCGTTTGAGTCGACTTCGAGACGGCAGTCGAGCGAGAGTCGCTCCTCGAGAGCGCGGCGCAGCGGAAAGCCGCGAAGCGCCGGCAGGTTCGCATTATGGATCATCGCAGAGTGTTCGTGGTCGAGAAAGCCCGCCACCGAAACACCAATGCCTGAGACCGGACTCCTCTGCGACTCCCTCGCGTCCAGCATGAGTTGAAGCGACGATGCGATGGCATCCACGAGCGCCAGCGGCTCGCCAGCGGCGCTCGTGGATACCGTCCTGCTTCTGACGATAGTGCCGTCCTCGGCGACGATCCCGATCTTGGTGGCAGTCCCGCCGATGTCGATCGCTCCGGCGAGTCGCATTCAGAGTGCGGGTTGCGCGAGCTCCGGCTTCTTCCAGAGATCGATTGGCTTCGCGATTCCCTTCGGGCGGAAGGGCAGCATGATTTTCCGACCGAGGCCGGCCGAGGCGTAGGCGGCGTAGAGCACTTCCTGCACGACTCGTCCAGTCTCACCGTCGGAGATCGGCGTCTCTTTCCCGCGGACGCAGCGCGCGAAGTGCCGCATCTCCTGCGGGAAGCCGTAATTCCAGTGTTCCTCGAAGACTGGATACGTCCACCCCTTGGTGGACGACGCCTTCTCTACCGCGTAGCCGAATCCGACCTCCGAGTAGGTGGGGAGCGCGTTGCCCATCAGCATGTCGGCGTAAGTCTGTCCCTTGGAGCCGAAGACCTCGATCGTGTCGTCCATCCCGCCGGGCCGGTTCCAGCTGTTCTCGACAACGCCGACAGCGCCGTTGTCGAACTCGATAATGGTGAGCGCTTCGTCATCGCCTTGCGTGCGCGAGCCATTCACCTGAGTGGAGAGCTGCGCGTAGACGCTCTTCACCTCCGGCTTGCCGAGGAACCACCAGCAGAAGGCGATACCATGGCAGCCCAGGTCCATGAGGGCTCCGCCGCCGGACTGCTCGACGTCCCAGAACCAGTCGGAGTGGGGCCCGGAGTGCTTCTCGCTCTGCTTTACAAGATGGACGCGACCAAACGCGCCTTCATCCGCCATCTGCTTCGCCTTCACGTACTTCGGCGCGAAGAAGAGCTCCTCGCCGTAGAGGAGGAGTACTCCGGCCTTGGCGCAGGCGTCGATCATCGCATCGGCTTCCTCGAGTGTCACACAGAGCGGCTTCTCGCAGACGACGTGCTTTCCGGCCTTTGCGGCGTCGATGGTGATTCGCGCATGGAGGCGATTCGGCGCGGTGATCGAGATCATCTCGATTCCCGGGTCGCGCAGCATCTCGCGGTAGTCCGAATAGAAGGCGGGGATGCCATGGCGCTGAGCGAAGGCCTCCGCGTTCCCCTTCGTTGGGGAGGCCACGGCGACTACTTCCGCTTCCTCCGGCATCGCCTTCACCGATGCCGCTATGCAATCCGCCTGGAAACGTGAACCGACGATTCCGATTCTTACTTTCGACACGGTATGTTCCTAGGTGCCATTTAGCTTAGGCGGGTAACTGCCTAGATCGCGCCTGCACTATGGCGAGCCAGCGAGTCAAGCGCATGGTTGGGGGATGGCACTCATCTCGATGACCCTGTACCGCTTTCGCAGAGCCTCGAGGTCGGCGCGCTCACGTCGCAGGGTTTCGATCGCGTAAGGCGTCGGAGAGCCGAAACAGTGAACAGGGTAGAAGCGGACCTCCTTCCCGTCCGGGTCAACGAGCGTCCCTCTAGCGCATCGCGCGCGTAACTGCTTGAGTGTGTCTTCAACTGTGACAGTGATCAGTTTTGGAGGGGCTCCGCGACTTAGTTCCGCCCAAACGACATCGGCAGGTTTCACGTTGCTCGGAAGGCAGGAGAAGGCCTGCTCCACGACAGGTGAATGGTCAGCGGAGAGCGGCGTTACCTGTACGGTGCCAAGCAGCGAGTCGAGCGCGGGGCGAGTCAAAAGCCGGCCGTTGGCGATGACGGCGCGAATTCGCCGGGTATTTCGAATATCGTTCAGGGGATTGCCGTCGAGCAGCACGAGATCCGCGATTTTCCCTTCGGCAATCGTGCCCAACGAGTCGAGCGCGCCAAGGTAGCGCGCCGGATTGATCGTGGCCGTCTGGAGCGCAGCGAGCGGCGGCATCCCTGCTTGGACGAAGAGCGCCAGTTCGTCGTGGAGGCTGTAGCCCGGCACAAGCCAGGGGTTGCCCACGTCGGACCCCGCCAGGGTCGGCACCCCCGCACGCTGCATCGCAGCTACGATGTCGAGCGACTTCTGAAATCTGCGCCGGCGAATCTCGGCCTCCCGCGCGGTTGTGCGCTGGGCTATCGCCCGCTTCCGTGCTGTCCAGGCCGTCCGCTCTTCGTTAGTGACGTAGCGCAGGTACGGGTCGAGCATGAGGGTGCTGTCGAAAGCCAGGTTCAATTGGCGGAGAACGACCAAGGTAGGAACTTGCCACGTTCCGTTCCTTACAAAGCGACGAAATAGCGCAGCGCACAGGCTGTCACTGTAGGTATTGAGGAACAGTTGCGGCAGTCCGCCCTCAGGCCGCGCGAGCGTGCTGTCAATGTGGAGTTGGACGAGTTGATCGCGAGCAGTCGAGCAGTCTTCAGCGAATGAGAGATGCTCGATGCTCTTCTGGCCGGCGTCCGATGCTTCGGCGGCGCCGATGGACAGGGGCAAGTGGCCGGCGAACGGAATCCCGAGACTCTTCGATCTGTCAGCGATTGCGAAATACGCGTCGCGTGACAGCCCTGTGTACACCTTGACGAACTCCGCACCGCCACGAACCAGCGAGTCGACGACGCGCCGCGCTTCTGCGGCGGTCGTGACACCGATGGAGTTGGGCCAGATGGTTGGCACACCGTCCACAATCGTGCTGCTCCCCGCGATGCGTGGGCCGAGGAGCGTGCCTGCCGCCTCGCCGCGGCGCCAGTTTCGCAGAGTTCGGAAATCCTCGAGGCTCGTCCACATGTCGCGAACGCCGGTCACCCCATTGGCGAGGAAGAGCGGGAAGTATCGCTCGTGGACGTCGGCAGGCGCGTTCGCGGAGTGACGGAACAAGTGGACGTGCATGTCCCACAGGCCCGGGATCACAAACTTCCGATGTGCATCGATGACCCTGGCGCCGTTCGCAACCGGCGTCGTCCCGCTCGGCCCCAAGCGCGCGATCCTGTTCCCAATGACGATGAGCGTTTGATCGGGCCGAGATCGACCGCTGGCTACATCGATGACCGTCACGTGAGTGAGCACAATCGGAGCGGGGTCGGCGCGCCCTTGTGCTGGAGCTGGGTGGGGCGCGGAGATCGCCATGCAGGCAGACAGACCGGCCCGCCACGCCAACACAGCCCCCCGCGAGAGAGGAAGAATATTTCGCCTCAAAAGTGCTCGCGCTTCTCGAGATGCTTTTCGATCTCTGCGCGCGTCCGCCACACCGGCTTGAATTCCTTGCGGGCAAACAGCGCGAGCTGATCGGTGCGGTGTGGTGAACCTGCTCGCGACGCATTGCCGTATCCGATGATCGAAACCGCGTGTAGCGGCCTCGCGAACTCGATGGCACTGACCCATGACGTACCGCTGGTCGCGCCGAATTTGCCATCGGGCTCTTTGCGCGAATACCCCATCACTCGAAAGACGCCATACTGCGCATCGGCCCCACTCCCCGCGAAGTCGAGACCGTCTCGTCTCAAACGATACACCGTACCCCACGCGACGTCCGCGAACCCGTACTGTATGCTCACAGAGTCGGCGGCGGCACGAAGAGCCGCGATCGCGGTCGCGGTGTCGGCGAGACCATCGGGCGTCGCGCGTGGCGACTGTTCGTTCCACGGAACGGCATACAGTCGCTGACCGCGTCGGCGTCGTCCATACTCGGCCCACCATTTCGTGAAGAGCACCGCGCCCTTGCTTGACGAATCCGCCTGACGATCCCAGCCCTGCAGTGTGTTCGCAGCCGCTCGAACATTTTCAAAGGACGACGCTTTAGCTGCGGGCAGGAGATCGTGCAGCACGCGATCGGCGAGCAGCATGTACGTGGAATTCGCGTAGCGGAGAAACTCATCCCACGTGACGCTGGAATCGGCATCGAGAAGCTGCGCCGACTGCTGCGGGCGGAGCGCCATCGTACGCGAACCAAAGTAGGACGGAAAGTTCTGCGGCTGCGCGATGACGGGAAACGTTGCCCACCAGGGAGGGTCGTTGGCGTTCTGCACCCAGCCGTTCGGTGGATCGACGGTTTTCGGCAGGTCTTCGAAAGAATGCAGCGACGTCCAGAGCGTCGCGGAGCTGTCACCGCGGACGACTCCCGACCAGTACGCGCGGTCACCATGCCGCCGCACCGGCGTGTTTCCGCCATAAAACATCATGATGTGCCCGTCGCGATCACCGTAGGTGATGTTCTGGCCCGAGATCTGGTTTGGGTGAATCGCTGTGAGGAACTCGTCGAAGTTCCTGGCACGTCCCATGTCCCACCACTGGGTAAACGCTCCGTAGAGCGGCGGCCCGTGAAGACCCACCACCGCGAGCGCGAGCGCTTTGCCGGCTTTTTCCTCTAAAACCGGTCCGTGGACCGAGCGACGAACGCGCACGGTGTCGTCGAGAAAGGAGCCGTCGCTCTGCCGCACGCGAATGACGTGCGTGTTCACTTCGAACGATCGTACCGCGCCGTCGAAGAGATATCCATCTCCCGAAAGGGTGAGCTCGTACAAATCTTCGCCGTCCTGCGTATTCACCGTGTGCGTCCAGGCGAGGTTGTCGTTGAACGCGATCTCCATCACGGGCAACAAGACGAGCGCGGCGCCGCTGAGGTTGATGCCTGGGACGACGTACTGCGCCTCGATCCAGGTGAACAGATCGGACCAGGGAAGATGCGGATTCTGCAGGAGCAGCGTGTGCCCGCTCGCGGAGCGTTTAGGCGCCACGGCCCACGCGTTGGAGCCGCGATCGCGCCAGGCTCGCGCATCGTCACGCGTGCGCGTAGTGCTCGACAGGAACCGTGCATATGATATCCGGTTGAGGTGCGCGAGCACGTCAACCGTTTGCACTGGAAGCACCGCTCGCACCGAGTCGCCGATCAGTTGCGGGTGCGCTTGGGCAAACGCGTTGATCCCGGCGACGAACGATTCGAGATGTGCGCGCATCTCCGGCGGCTGCGCAGCCAGCGACCGCTCGGCGTCGGCGCGCAGGTCGAGCGTCCACACCCAACGGTCTTCATCGAGATAGTCGGCGTTGAGATATTCCGACCCTCGGCCCCGGGCTTGCGCCACTAGCCGCAGGAGCAGGGCGCCGTGGTTTTGCATCTGCGCCCAACCGAAGGCGTACGCCAAGCCGTTGCGGTCCTTGGCGAAAATGTGGGGAACGCCGTAGGTGTCCCACAGGATCTCTGCCCCCCGCACCGCGGTCTTTGACTGTGAGAGCGCCGGCATCCCGCGCAAAGACGCGAACCACACCAGCGAAAATAGAAGTTTTCTCATTGCCAGCGATCCGGGGCTTAAGTTTTCGGCGAAGAGCAGGATTAAGCTATTCCCTCATTTTACAACTAAATCGTCTCATCCCAGCTAGCGTAATTGTGCTGCCGGGAAGAGTGCGCAAGCTGAACAGGTCGCCAGCGAGCCCGGTTCAGCTTGTGAGGCGGCGCACTTCAGGTGCTTTGCGATACGCCTTACCTTATTCTTGTGGGAATACTCCGCCGCAACCAGGTGCCGATGAAGTCCTCCCATTAACACTTCCCTGCGCGGCGGTCCGCGTCCGTGCCCGAACAGAATAGGAGTCTAAAGCAATGGCAATCTTTAAAGAGCAAACCATCCCCCGCAAGGATCCGTCGCTGGTGTCTGCGGACCTTCCTCCGAGAAAGGACACAGATTCGTTTTCGAGCCCCTCGCCGAGCTACGATCCTGCTCCAAGGGCGAGGCCGAAGGAGGCCAAGGAGTCGGTGATCGCCGCCGGTCTCACAATCGACGGCAAGATCGAAGGAGCCGGCCACGTTCGCATGGCCGGGCGCTTCAAGGGCGATGTGAATGTCGATGGTGACCTGACCATCGAGCCCGGCGCGAAGATCACGGGATCTGTGCGGGCAGGCACGGTGACGGTGGGTGGTGACCTCGAAGGAAACATCGAGGCTGCGTCGCGCGTCGAGCTGCTCGCGACCGGCGTTCTCAACGGAGATCTCAAGGCGGGATCTCTCACCGTCGCGGCCGGCTCGCGCATGCGCGGCAACGTCGCGTTCGGCTGGGATGAAGCCGTCGTCCCCCAGGCAAGACTCAGGATGGAGGCCGACGCCGCGTCGTGAGTACGACGGGCGTCGTCTCGCCGGGCAAGGCGCGCCTCTGCCCGCACTGCAGAGCGACCATTCTGCAGAGCGCGACCATCTGTCCGGCCTGCGATCACAGCCTGAGGTTCGACTCACACCGGACGCGGAGAGCGCAGCCTGGCTTCTCTCCGCTCCGCGTGGAGGGGACGATCAAGCATCCAGCCGCGGGTGAGGCCTGGGAGTATTCGATAGTGGTCTCGATACTCGGCGACCGGGGCGAGGAGATCACGCGCCAGATCGTCAGTGTCGGCGCGCTAAACCCGGAGGAGCAGCGGACGTTCACACTGGCGGTGGAGGTATTTACGCCGTCGAGCGAGGAAGCGTCGAAGGAGCACTGACAATAAACGGCTCCCCCTCGAGTGACACCATTCATGGCGGAGGTGAGGCCCCCGTCCTAGGTTAAACATGTATAGCGGCACCGGTTTGCCGTCTTCTCGTAGCGGTCTGTTCAATGGACGCGACTAAAAAAATCAACAATGCGCTGTCCGGCCGCTATGAGATTCTGCGCGAGATTGGCGCAGGCGGCATGGCTACCGTCTATCTCGCGCGTGACATCCGGCATGATCGCAACGTCGCCGTGAAGGTGCTGAACCGTGAGCTCGCCGCGGTCCTCGGCACCGAAAGGTTTCTGTCGGAGATTCGCGTCACCGCCAATCTGCACCATCCCAATCTTTTGCCCCTGTTCGACTCGGGTGAGAGCGACGGCCTCCTCTACTACGTCATGCCGTTCGTCGAAGGTGAGACGCTTCGCGGCCGTCTGGACCGCGAGCGGCAGCTGCCAGTGGAGGAAGCCGTTCGAATCGCTGTCGCGGTGAGGAGCGCACTCGATTACTTTAGAGCGAACGCCACCAAGGTCGTGGAAGCGGGTAAGTCTAAAGAGGAGCCATGTACTCATCGCGAGCTGTTTCGAGCCTCCCTGCTGTCTACCTCCTGATTGCGGGATCAGCCGCCATCAGCTGCGGCGGAGGAGACGCGACGGCGCCGGAACAGCGACCGCCCTCGACGCTTCAGGCCACTTCCCCAACAACTCTTTCGGCAACCGTGGCGACCGTTGTCCCGGTGATAGTCGTAGTACATGATGCTGGCGGAGCTCCGGTGCGAGGCGTCCAGGTCTTCTTTGCAGTCACATTGGGCGGCGGATCCGTTGCACCGGCATCGACGGAGACAGATGGAGCGGGGAGTGCCTCGGGATCATGGGTGCTGGGAACCGTCGTGGGCCAGAACGAGCTGCGCGCGACCGTAAGCGGCCTGCCGCCGGTGGTGTTCACCGCCATGGCGCGAGCGGGTCCGGCGGCCGTCGTGGAGAAAGTTTCGGGCGATAACCAGCAGGGACAGACCGGGACGGCGCTCGAACAACTCCTGAGCGTGAGGGTGAAAGACTCATACAACAACCCGATTTCCGCCGCGACAGTCACGTTCGCGGTGACGAGTGGCGGAGGGACTATCCAAGGGTCACCGGCGACCACGAACAGTGACGGCCTGGCGACCGCCGGGCAGTGGACGCTCGGAAGCGCGAGCACGGACCAGACGGTAAGCGCTTCCAGCGGTTCCGCGTCGGCGGTGTTCACTGCACACCGGGAGGTCTGCCAAGCGACGGCGGTAACGATCGGTGTGCCTGTCGCCGGAACGCTCGCAGCCGGAGACTGTGGACTGCCCGACGCCCTCGCCGATTTGTACGCGCTCAGCACCTCGACATCACAGGCCGTCACCATCTCGCTCACGTCGGCCGCCTTCCTTCCCCTGCTCACGGTGACCGCCGGCAGCGGTGCGCCCGTCGCAAGCGATGACCAGGTGGGTCCCAGCGGAGTGACGTACTGCGTCCACAACACGACACCCCCCGATGGATGCCACACGCCAAGCACGAGCACGCGAGGGTCTCCAATCATGCTGCTCGCGGCTCCGGGGTCACGGACCATCACTGCAACATCCGCCGATAAACAGGGAGCGGGAGCCTATACCCTGACCGTAGAGGCATCGAGTTCCGTGTCCAATTGCCGGACGGTGTTCATGGAGCGCGGCGCCACGAGCACGCAGCAGCTCGAAGCTACGGACTGCCTGGTAAAGTACGGAGACGCGGTGTTCTACTACAGCGACGACATCAAGATCTATCTGTCCGCGGGCTCCACGCTTCAGGTTACCATGTCGTCGTCGGCCTTCACGCCGTGGTTGGATTTCTTCTCTCCGACCGGAAGTTACGTCGCCACGTGCGTCAATCCCGGCACGGCGGCGTGTACGTTCGCGGCTCAGTCCGACGGGTATTATCTCCTCGCCCCGAGCTCCTTCGAGGAGCAGAGAGCTGGCGCGTACACGCTAACCGTGAAGTGACGACGTCATTCCCTGACAGAGCATGAAGGCTCGCTCAATGGGCTGGTGTTCGGCGGCTCTTGTGTTGTCCGTCGGTGCGCGCTGAGCGCATGGAGTGCAGTAGTCGAGAGCCACAGCGACTCGTCGCGCCGGCCGCCGACTCATTCGCACCTCGCCAATCGAACCCCAGCGGATTTGCAGAGAGACGGAGCTGCTTCCACGCTGCGTGCGTTATGGTTCATTTCCCGCTCACACCCCTTGCCAGCGCCGCCCCCAGCAAGCGTGGTAACCGGGGCGTCGCGGGGCATCGGAGCGGCAATAGCAGCTTCTTCTACGCCGCTGGATTGCAGATACTTCAGCCGCGGGCGAGGCCTGGGAGTATTCGATAGTAGTCTCGATACTCGGCAATCAGGGGGAGGAGATCACCCGCCAGATCGTGAGTGTCGGCGCGCTGAACCCGGAGGAGCAGCGGACGTTCAGACTGGCGGTGGAGGTATTTACGCCGTCGAGCGAGGAAGCGTCGAAGGAGAACTAGGAGAGATGCGCAGTGAGGCCCGACGATCTGTATGCGCGACAGAATAGGCACAGCAACCTACTTCGCTGAGCCTCGCATCTCCCCCCAATTCGGAAACGCGTTGAGACCAGGGGGGAAAGTCAGTTGCGCCTCTCCTGTCCCGTCCGCGTTTATCAAGAAAAGCTGGAACTGACCCCTTCCGCCCATTCGCCGGTGGAACACGATCTTCTTGCCGTCGGGCGACCACGAGGACGTCAAGTCGGGTACGTCATTGTCGGTCAGCTGCACCTGTCCCGTACCGTCCGCGTTCATGACGCAGATCTCGAAGTCAGGC
>JALYKM010000185.1 GCA_030774785.1 Gemmatimonadota bacterium | reverse complement strand
AAGAGCGGGTGCGTCGACGACACCACGCGGAAGGTCTCGCGGTCAGCGCGGCCCTTCTCATTGACAACGAATTGCGCGATGACCTGCCCTTCGGTGCCGGATGATCTGAGCATCTCCGGATATTGCGGACGAATCGTCCCCGCGATGGCGACTACCTCGACGTCGACCTCAAAGGAATTGAACGTCCCGGGAGTTCCACCTCCGGCAAGGTTAGTGGCGGCACCGGCGTCAGGCTCAGGCGTAGGCTGCGCGTTCGGATCGAAGGCCGGTGTTGTAGTCGGAACTTTGGTCGGCGCAACAACCGGACGTGCCTTGGCCTTTGGCTTCGGAGCGGGTGCGCTCTGCGGTTGAGCCGACGGCTTCACCCAGAGAACCTTCTGCGCCTGCGTCCCCGCAGTTGCGACTACTTTTGAGGCGCCTGAAGCCGTTGCGTAAATGGCCCCCGCTATCAGCGCTGAGTGAAACACTGCGCTGACCAGGCGGGCGCCACCATTCGGTTTTCTGTGCGGCGTGGATTCGATTAAGGTCGTAAACATTGTGACCTCCGGTCCAACTCGCTACTGCAAGGGAGATGCTAGAATCGGTGTCAACTCGCATTCTGGCTCGCCACCTCTGCTTCTCCGATGGCAGCGCCCCCATCTTCTCCTGCGGCGTGCCGGGGTTGCCACCGGTTCGTCTAGAGAAGCTTTTCCTTTCACCTCATCTGTTTTGATCAAGTCGGGCGCCAAAGTCAGTCGGTCGAGGACCTTCGCTGGTAACATCTCTGAAAGTTCGCCTTCCACGACAAGTTTACAGGTACTCGCGATAATGGCTACGTGAACTCCGGCCGTCGCGCGCAACTCTAGCCCGGGCTCGCGAAGCCGTTGGGGGTCGGCTCAATGCGCGGGCTGAGTTGCCGCCGCCTGAGACGAACCAGGAGCCAGTTTAGCATCGCCCTATTATCATCGTGGCTATGACCGAACATGCGGTGGTGATCGCCGGAGGCGGTCCGACGGGGCTGATGTTGGCGGGCGAGCTGGCGTTGGCGGGGGTCGACGTCGCGATTGTCGAGCGGCGCGCGAGCCAGGACCTCTTGGGCTCGCGTTCAGGCGGTTTGCACTCACGCACCATCGAGGTTCTCGATCAACGCGGAATCGCGGATCGGTTCCTCTCGCAGGGACAGGCCATGCAAGTCGCGGGGTTCGCCGGCACGCCGCTCGACATCAGCGACTTCCCCACTCGGCACCCCTACGGGCTCGCGCTGTGGCAGAGCCACATCGAGCGCATTCTCGCCGGCTGGGTCGACGAGCTGGGGGTGAAGATCTACCGCGGACGTGAAGTCACAGGCTTCACGCAGGACGACACCGGTGTCGACGTCCGGCTGTCCGACGGCCAGTCGCTACGGGCGGACTATCTCGTCGGGTGCGACGGAGGACGCAGTCTGATCCGTAAAGCAGCCGGCATCGAGTTCCCCGGATGGGATCCGACGACCAGCAACCTGATTGCCGAGGTCGAGATGGCCGAGGAGCCGGAATGGGGCATCCGCCGCGACGCCCTCGGCATCCATTCCCTCAGCAGGTTGGAGGATGGGCGGCGGGTACGTGTCCTCGTGACCGAACCGCACATCGGACCCACGACCGAACCCACCCTGCGCGATCCCAGCGAGGCGCTCATCGCCGTATACGGGACCGATTATGGGATCCACAGTCCCACCTTCATCTCCAGGTTCACCGATATGACTCGGCAGGCCGCCGCCTACCGCGACAGACGGGTCCTGCTGGCCGGCGACGCCGCACACGTGCACGCCCCGGACGGTGGACAGGGCCTCCAGACCGGTGTACAGGATGCGGTGAATCTGGGATGGAAGCTGGCCCAGGTGGTCAACCGGACATCGCCGGAAAGCCTCCTGGATACCTACCACGCCGAGCGCCACCCGGTCGCTGCCCGCGTGCTGCGCAACACGATGGCGCAGGTCATGCTTCGCCGCCCGGACGAACGCACGAAGGCACTGCGCGACACAATGTCCGAGCTCCTCGGCATGGACGAGCCTCGCCGACGATTCGCCGCGATGATGTCCGGTCTGGACATCCATTACGACCTGGGCGAGGGACACCCGCTGCTCGGACGCCGCATGCCGGATCTCGACCTGGTCACCGCCAACGGCCCGTTGCGGGTCTTCACGCTGCTGCACGATGCCCGGCCGGTGCTACTCAACCTCGGTGAGCCCGGCGGCTTCGACATCACTCTATGGGCGGATCGGGTTCAGCTGATCGACGCCAAATACTCTGGTACGTGGGAGCTTCCGGCACTCGGGGCGGTCACTGCTCCCACCGCCGTGTTGATTCGGCCTGACGGATATGTGGCTTGGGTGGGAGACCTAACCCAGCTGGGGCTCGTCGAGGCGCTAACCACCTGGTTCGGACCGCCTACTGCGGCGTAGCGAACCGGCGTCGAGCGGGATGCATGTGTGATGTCTAACGCCTTAGTTCAGCTGCGAGCACTGTACAACCATTGCGGCGAAGCCGCATCCGAAAAGTGCTTGTCAGCTGCAACGTTCGTTAGGCGGCTGGGCCCGATCGCCAGAACGGTGGTCCACCCGTCGAGAGGTCTGTCAATTTCCCATTTGCCGAGTCTCTTGCGCAGGAGATAGTGTACGCCCGTCGAAATCACTCCATGTTTCGCGGCGCACATTTGTTCAGCAGCGACGATCGCGCTGTCGCCCATCACGGCGTCAACTCTGAGGCGAAGTAGATATCCATGCCGGCCTGGCGCTGGATTAGAGGGACAAAGGAGTCCTGTCCCAGCGGGCGCGATCTGGTACGATCTATTCCGCGCAAGATTCTTAAGAACCGATGCCGTTATGGGGTCTGCGAAAACCAAGTACTGCGGCTGGATAGGTTCATCCGAAAACCCGTTTGAGTAAGCCGATGCCAGCGGCCTCAAGAGATTTGCCTCAGCTGACCACTCCAGACAGCCGATCATCGGGAGCGACAGGAGAAGTAATTTGGCTCGGCTGTTCTCCATTTCTGTCCGCCTTGTATCTAGCTCTTTCCAGAGTTTGCAGTCATTCTGATCGGGGCGCCAGCTCGATGCCGTCTGGGTGGTGAACACCGTGCGTTAGCCGGAGCGGCGTCTCTGATCGTGGGTCGCATGAGCCCGAACAGTTGCGGGGGCCGATCTCCGGGTCGAGCCCGAATTCTCACAAGGACGGGCCTAGGGCGACATTCTCTCTTGGGGGAGGGCGGATGCTGATCGGAATTGATGTCGCCAAGGCGGAACTCGTGGTTGCGGCGAGACCGAGCGGGGATCGGTGGGCGGTCGCCAACGATGAGCGCGGTGTCCGTACCTTGGTCGAGCGGCTCCGGAGTGAAGGGCCGGAGCTCATCGTCCTAGAAGCAACCGGCGGATATGAACTGGCCTGCGTTGCTGCTCTTGTCGCGGCGGCGCTGCCTGTGGTTGTAGTAAATCCGCGCCAAGTGCGTGACTTCGCTAAGGCGACCGGACAACTCGCCAAGACCGACCGCATTGATGCGGATATTCTCGCGCTGTTCGCGGAGCGTGTCCGGCCAGTGGTGCGCGAGATCCCGGATGCCGACGCGCAGGAGCTCGACGCTCTCGTCGCCCGCAGGCGCCAGCTGCTCGAGATGCTCGGCGCAGAGCGGAACCGCCTGGGTCAGGTTTTCGGTCGTGGTAAGCGGCAGGTTAAGAAGAGTCTCAAGGGCCACATCGCCTTTCTTGAGCGCGAGCTCAGGGTCGCCGACACCGATCTGGGCGATATGGTGCGAAGATCGCCCGCCTGGCGCGAGAAGGACGATCTACTTCAGAGCGCGCCGGGCGTAGGGCGTGTGGTCTCCTTCACGTTGCTCGCGGATCTTCCCGAGCTCGGGCGCTTGTCCCGTCGCGAGATCGCCAAGCTCGTTGGCGTCGCGCCTCTCAGCCGCGATTCGGGCACTCTCCGTGGTCGGCGATTCGTACAGGGCGGACGCGCCAGCGTGCGCGCGGTGCTCTACATGGGCGCGCTCGTGGCGACCAAGCGCAACGCCGTCATTCGTGCATTCTATCAGCGCCTGCTCACCGCCGGTAAACCGAAGAAGCTCGCACTGGTCGCCTGCATGAGGAAACTGCTCACGATCCTCAACACCATGATCCGCACCGGCCAGCGGTGGTCAATCGATCAAAGCTCGCCAGTACTTATTTCCGCTTGACTTTCAAGACAGTTGCTAACGCCTTAGTTCAGCTGCGAGCACTGTACAACCATTGCGGCGAAGCCGCATCCGAAAAGTGCTTGTCAGCTGCAACGTTCGTTAGAACTTATGTAGGAACTGGCGGCACATGCAGACGGGCCGCCACTGTTCGGGTTTCTTCCCACCTCTCACAGAAGGAGAAGCCCATGCGACCAGCAGCGACCCGCCCACATGCTCCCTCTAC
>JALYKM010000184.1 GCA_030774785.1 Gemmatimonadota bacterium | reverse complement strand
AACGCCTAGTGGTTTACTACGTCGCCGCGATCGTACTGGTCGCGTTCGTGTTCGACTTCATCAACGGCTTCCACGATTCGGCGAACTCCATCGCAACGATCGTTGGAACGCGAGTGCTCAGTCCGCTAGCCGCGGTGATCTGGGCGGCGTTCTGGAACTTCACCGCCGCTTTCACTGCTGGCGAGCTGGTGGCGAAAGCGATCCAGAAAGGGATCATCCGTACCGATATCGTCACTCCGAATCTCATTCTCGCTGGATTACTCGGCGCGATCGTCTGGAATCTCATCACCTGGTTCTACGGAATTCCATCGAGCTCTTCGCACGCCCTGATCGGCGGATACGCGGGCGCGGGCGTGGCGGCGGCGGGCTGGAGGGCGATCACCTGGGGAACGAAGTGGATCCAGACACTTTCGTTCATCGTGATCTCGCCGCTGGTTGGAGGGCTGGCGGGATTCATACTGATGGTGAGCGTTTACTGGGCTTTCAGGCGAATGGCGCCGGCGCGAGTCGACCGCTTCTTTCGCGGCGCCCAGCTCCTCAGCTCCGCGCTTCTATCGCACGCGCATGGTGCGAACGACGCGCAGAAGACGATGGGAATCATCGTCGGATTACTTGTCGCTGTCAGGCCGCTGATGGCGCAGGAGACGGGCTTCTTTCACCACCTCTACGTCCCCAACGAAGGAATCCCGCTCTGGGTGAAGCTCGGCGCCTACACTGCTATCTCGCTCGGCACTTTGTTCGGGGGCTGGAGAATCGTGCACACGATGGGGTCCCGCATCACGCGGCTCCGACCGGTGAGCGGGTTCGCCGCCGAAACGGGCGGTGCGCTGGCGATCAGCCTGGCCACACACTACGGAATTCCGGTGAGCACCACGCATACGATCGCCGGCTCGATCATGGGAGCGGGGGCCACCTATCGCTTTTCCGCAGTGCGGTGGGGAATCGCCCGGCGGATTGTGTGGGCCTGGATCATCACCATACCCGCTTCCGCGACGATGGCGGCCATCTCGTATTTCCTGCTGTCGAGATTCAGCTTGCAGTAACGACCAGTCAGAGCCGCAGGATGGGGCTAGTCACTCCTCGCGGTGGTGCTTGATCTGTTTCCCCTCAGCGAGATACACGGCATCTTCGCTGATGTTGGTCGCTAGGTCGGCGATTCTCTCGAGATTGCGCCCCACCAGAAGCAGCTCGAGCGAGGGCGTGATGGTCTTGGGATCGGCCATCATGTGGGTCAGGAGAACGCGAAACACGGAGTCGTGGAGCGAGTCGACGACATCGTCATCCCGGCAGACCTTCCTCCCCAGTGCACCATCGGCGCGAATGAAAGCATCGAGCGAATCGCCGAGCATCTTCCGTGCGCGCTGCGCCATGTCCTCTATCTCGGGGATGGAGATCTTCGCCCTGGGCTGATCCGCCAGCCTGATTGCGCACTCGGCGATGTTGACGGCGTGGTCCCCTACGCGCTCCAGGTCGTTCGATACTTTGATCGCTCCGATGATGAAACGAAGATCACGCGCCATCGGCTGCTGTAGCGCCAGCAGCTCGACCGCCGCCTGCTCTACTTCTATTTCAAGCTGATTGAGCTCGGCATCACCGGCGATCACGAGGTTGGCCTTCTCTCTATCGCGTGCCAGCAGTGCCTCCACCGCGAGCTCGGTGCGCTCCTCTGCAATCGCCGACATTCCGAGCAGTTGCTCCTTCAACGAAGACAGCTGGTCGTGAAAATGCCGGAACCCTGTAGCAGTGGCTGTGGTCGCTTCAGGCGTCATCCGAACCTCCCAGTGATATATGCCTCTGTTCGCTCCTCGCGGGGCCGAGTGAAGATCTGCTCCGTCGGCCCAAACTCGACGAGCTCACCTAAAAAGAAGAATGCGGTGTGATCGGAGGCGCGCGCAGCTTGTTGCAGATTGTGGGTCACGATGATGATAGTCAACTCCTGTTTGAGCTCGTACAGCAGCTCCTCGATTTTCTGCGTCGAGCTCGGGTCGAGCGCGCTGGCGGGCTCGTCGAGGAGGAGGGCTTCGGGCTGGTTCGCAAGCGCACGGGCGATGCACACTCTCTGCTGCTGGCCGCCCGACAGTCCGAGGGCGCTCGTACGCAATCTATCCTTGACCTCTTCCCATAACGCGGCTCGGCGCAACGACCGCTCGACGATCTCGTCCAGCGTTCCCTCGCTGGCGATGCCGTTGATCCGCG
>JALYKM010000183.1 GCA_030774785.1 Gemmatimonadota bacterium | reverse complement strand
CTCGTCGATCGCGCCGTTCAAACGGGCGCCGGCAGAGCGGATCCAGTCCGCGCCAGCGACACTTACGTAACCGAAGCCGGATCGCGCTATATCGACTTCCTGATTCCCGGCTTGCTCGGCATGAATCTCATGGGCTCGAGCGTATGGGGAATTGGATTCTCGATCGTTACCGCGCGGAGCAAGAAGTTGCTCAAGCGACTTATGGCGACGCCGATGTCGCGCGCCCAGTATCTGTTGTCGTTTCTGGCCTCGCGGCTCGTTTTTCTGATCCTCGAGGTCGTGACGCTGCTGGGATTCGGCCATTGGGCATTCGGCGTTCCGCTCAGGGGCTCTCTGGTCACGCTGTTCCTGATCTCCCTACTTGGAGCGGTCTCGTTCGGCGGGCTCGGGCTTCTCGCCGCGTCCCGCGCGCGCACGACCGAAGCAGTCTCCGGGATCATGAACTTCATCATGCTCCCAATGTGGATCTTCTCGGGAGTGTTTTTCTCGTCGTCGAATTTTCCGCAGGTAGTGCAGCCGTACGTGAGGGCGCTCCCGCTCACAGCGGTAAACGATGCGCTGCGCGCCAACATGCTCGAAGGAGCGTCGTTCACCGCTGTGACTCCGCAGCTTCTGATAATCCTCACCTGGGGACTCGTGACGTTCTTCGCCGCGCTCAAGCTGTTCCGCTGGCGGTGAGGATGTGAGCGACTCGCCACCACCGCCTGCGTCCGAGAATCTTCTGGCGGTCAACGATTCGCTCTCGATCCCGCGCAATGAGCTCGACGTCCGGGTATCGAGAGCGTCGGGCGCCGGCGGCCAGCACGTCAACAAGACATCGTCGCGGGTAGAGATTTTCTGGAACATTCCAGCGTCGCGAGCGCTCACCGACGAGCAACGCGCGCGACTGCTCGACAAACTTTCCTCCAGACTCACCACCGAGGGAAGCGTTCGCGTGGTCGCCAGCGACATGCGGAGCCAGAGTCGCAACCGCGATCTCGCCGAAGATCGGCTCGCGGAGCTTGTCCGCCGCGCGCTCGTGGTTCCGCGGAAACGGAAGCCGACCCGGCCTACGCGAGCGGCGAAGGAAGCCCGGCTCGAGACAAAAAAGCGGCATTCGAATAAGAAGCGGGAGCGGCGGGATCCATCGCTCGATTGACCGAGAGTATTTGGGTGAAGCCGTCCGGTTAGATTTGTCGGCTACTCTTCCCCGACCCCCCTCGATCTCCCTTCATTGAACGACGGCCGCACCCACGCTTCGCGCGCTGAGATCATCGCTGCGTTCGCTTCCATCTATCTGGTCTGGGGATCAACCTATCTCGCGATCAGGTATGCCATCGAGACGATTCCGCCATTCATCATGGGCGGAGCTCGTTTTCTCGTCTCGGGCGCGTTGCTCTTCGTCTGGGCTCGGTACCGCGGCGCACCGAAACCAACGCGATTGCACTGGCGGAACGCCGTAATTGCCGGCGCATTTCTCCTGCTCGGCGGTAATGGAGCGGTTGTATGGGCGGAGCAGTTCGTTCCTTCGGGACTCACTGCGCTGCTCGTTTCGATCCTTCCCTTCTGGCTCGTGATCATCGAGTGGGTGAGACCACCGAGACGCCGGCCGAGTGGCTTGGTCCTCGTCGGACTGGTGCTCGGCTTCATCGGTATCATCATACTCGTCGGACCCAGCAACATTGGAGGTCAGGACGACATCCGTCCCTTGGGAGCATTGGTCCTGATACTCGGATCGCTCTCGTGGGCGATCGGCTCGTTCTGGTCCCGCGACGCGGAGCTTCCCAGGTCGGGACTGCTCACGACCGGGATGGAGATGCTAGGCGGTGGCGCGCTCCTTCTGATCGTGGGAGTGCTGAGTGGCGAGCTTGCGCACTTCGACATCCATCATATCTCGAAGGCATCCGCGATCGGGTTACTCTATCTGATCACGTTCGGATCGCTGTTAGGATTCACATCCTATATCTGGCTGCTCGACAAGGTTTCGCCGGCGAGACTCGGAACCTACGCCTACGTGAATCCAGTGGTGGCGGTGCTGCTCGGGTGGGCGATCGCGGGGGAAAGGCTTTCGATTCGCACGGGTGTCGCGGCGGCGATCGTGATTTGTGCGGTGGCGCTGATTACTTCAGCGCGGAGTGCGACAACGGCTCAGAGCGGGTAAAATCGCCATAGCGCATCGCATAGCGCCCCGGAATTTCCGCAGAAGTCACTGGCTGAGCATTACTGCATGCTTGTAGTGCCAGCATTGAACCAATAATCAGCAACGCAGGCTGCCTCAACTGGCGGGACCGCACAATT
>JALYKM010000182.1 GCA_030774785.1 Gemmatimonadota bacterium | reverse complement strand
TACGACAAGGGCAACAGAACGAGTTGTCAGCTGCCAGAGGCACAGCTGCCAGCTACTAGCTGCAAACGTCGGGACGTCACTCAACGGCGAATGGCTGACTGCAATCCGGAGGTAACTCGGCGCATCGCTTGCTCGGCAAAATCTTCTGGTGTCTCTGGATCGTTGTTCGCGAGTATCAGCGAGTGTGTCATCAGTGCATCGACGGTGAGAAGGTCGAGCGCCGACGCACGGCTCTCACAATCCGTTCGCAGCACCTTCTCCAGAAGCCGCTCGGCTGCTTCCAGGAGATCGTTGGCCGTCGGTTCTGACGTCCCCTCCCCCTCCCCTTCCCCCTCCCTCTCCCTCTTCCCCTCGCCTTCGACGGCGCTCCGCATAGCTGTCGCGAGCTCCGCTGGCGGAGCAGGATCGTGTCTCGACAGCCAGTCGTGACCGGTCATGCGGTCGCGGCGAGATGCTTCCGGATCATCTCAGGCGCTTCGGCGACCGCGGACGCCATCCGCGCCGCGTCCGGAATTCCCGCTTGCGCCATGTGCGGCTTGCCGCCTCCCTTTCCGCCAGCCGCTTCGGCCAGCTCGCGCAGGATCGTGTCAGCCCGGATGCCACGGTCGCGGAGATCGTCGCTCACGACGGCGAGCATTGTGTTCTTCCCGTTGTCGAACGATGCCGCGAGAACACCGACGCCCGTTTCCATCTGCTCGCGCAGAGCATCGCCCATCGCCTGGAGCGACGGGAGATCGGGAGCTCTGACGTTGGCGGCTACTACCTTGACGCCGTGGACGAAGGATCCCTGATCGACCAGCGACTTGATCGCTCCCCCTCCGCCGGATCGCAACGCCTCTTCCAGGCGCTTCTCGAGTATACGTCGATCCTCGACCAGCGTGTGGACTCGCTTGACCGCTCCGCCCGCCGGCGCACGCACGAGACCCTCGATCTCCTTGAGCTCGGCCTCACGCTCCCGCAGCAGATCGAGGGCGCCTCGTCCCGTCACGGCTTCGATGCGGCGCACACCGGCGGCGACTCCCGTCTCGCTAACGATCTTGAAGAGCGCGATCTCCGCGGTGTTGCGGACGTGCGTCCCCCCGCACAACTCCATGCTCAGTCCCGGGATCGTAACGACGCGCACGACGTCTCCGTACTTCTCACCGAAGAGAGCCATCGCTCCGGCCGCCTCCGCTTCGGCGCGCGGCTTCTGCTCGAAGGCGAGCTGAATTCCGTCGAGAATTCCGCGATTCACCAGGTTCTCCACTTCGATGATCTGATGTGGAGAGAGCGGGCCGTGGTGGGTGAAATCAAAGCGCAGACGATCGGGCGCGACGAGCGAGCCCGCCTGGTGCACGTGCTCGCCAAGAACCTGCCGCAGCGCAGCGTGCAGCAGGTGCGTCGCGGTGTGATTTCGCTCGGTGTCACGGCGCCGGTCGCGCGGCACGCTTGCCCGCGCCTTCCCCAGCTTCACGTCGCCAGTGCGTTTGCCGAGAGCCGCGATGCGTCCGTCGATTTTGCGCACCTCGTCGACGTCGACGCGCCAGCCTTCGCCGAGGATCTCGCCGCGGTCCGAGATCTGGCCGCCGGATTCGGCATAGAACGGCGTCTCGCGCAGCATGATCGCGACGCGTCCGTCGGGGAGGTCGCGCTTCGCGATCACATCGGTGTTGACGTCGAGGGAGTCGTAGCCGGCGAAGGTGACCGTGTCCGTAGCGTGCGAGGATTCCGTCCCCCCAGCGGCGCCGACGATTCCACCGAGCGTCGCACCAACGGTTCCCACGATCCACTCGCCGACGCCGAGCAGATCCTGCTCGATGCCCACCTTTTTGGAGCGTCGCTCTTCCTGTGATTGCGTCCGCTGCGCCTGGAGCGACGCTTCGAACCCGGCGATGTCCACCGAGTAGCCGCGCTCCCGCGCCATAAGCTCGGTGAGATCGATAGGGAATCCGAAGGTATCGTACAGCTTGAACGCATCCTCGCCGGCGATGGTGCCATGAATGGCTGTCGATCCCTGGGTCGTTTTCTCGGGCGCCAGCTCGTCGAAGCGCTTCATTCCCCCTTCGATCGTGGCTAGGAAACGCTGCTCCTCCGCGAGGGTGGTGTCGATGATGTGCCTGGCGCGCTGCCGCAGCTCCGGATAAACGTCTCCCATCTGGTCGATGACGACGCGCACGACTTCCACCAGCGTCGGCTCTCTGCGCCCGAGCAGCCAGGCATGACGAACGGCGCGGCGCAGAATCCGGCGTAGCACATAGCCCCTGCCTTCGTTCGAGGGGAAAACGCCATCGGCGAGAAGGAATGCCACGGCGCGGCTATGATCAGCGATGACTCGGAACGATGCCGGCTCAGCGCCGCGAGGGAGAGAGTCTTGCTGGACGGTTGCGCGGACTGTCCCTCGATCGCTCTTCGCGCTGCTTTTCTTCGCCGTACTCTTCCTCGCGCTCGCGGGCGACTTTCCGCTTGCCTTCGCGATTTTCCGCTTCTTCGGCGCGGCGTCATTGCCGCTATAGCGATGCCCGACGGTTTTCTCGACGGCCTCGATCAGGTCGACGAACAGATCCGCGTGGAAGTTGTTCGATTCCCCCTGCATGATAGCGGCGATGCGCTCGAGGCCGGCGCCGGTATCAACGGATGGTTTTGGCAGGGGCACCAGCGTTCCATCCTGTTGCCGGTCGAACTGCATGAAGACCAGGTTCCAGAACTCGAGGAATCTGCCTGCTTCCGCTCCCTCGACGAAAGCATCCTTCGAGAATTCCTTCCGATCGATCTCGGTCCATTCGCCCTTGGCGCCCGCGGGGATGGTGAGATCGCGCGCTACGTGCGCGAGGTCGATGAAGATCTCGGTGCACGGTCCACAGGGACCGGTGTCGGCCATCTGCCAGAAGTTGTCGTGAGCTCCGAGCCCGTAGATGCGGGAATCCGGGAGTCCGGCAATCTCATGCCACAGTGCGCGCGCCTCGTCGTCGTCCTCGAAGACGGTGACACGCAAGTGCTTGGGAGGAAGCTTCAGCTCCTTGGTCACGAACTCCCAGGCAAAGCGGATTGCGTCGCGCTTGAAGTAGTCGCCGAAGGAGAAATTGCCGAGCATCTCGAAGAAGGTGTGATGCCGGGCGGTGTGGCCGACCTGTTCCAGGTCGTTGTGCTTCCCACCCGCTCTTACACACTTCTGAACCGTCGTGGCGCGACGACCAAGCGGAGGCTGTTGCTGGCCAAGGAACACTTTCTTGAACTGCACCATCCCGGCGTTGGTGAACATGATCGTTGGGTCGTCGGCGGGCACCACCGGCGAACTGGGAAGCACGACGTGGCCCTGCTTCTCGAAGTAGTCGGTGAATTTCTGTCGGACCTCGGCGGCTTTCATGCTCGTAAATATACGCGCTGCTGTCGGTGCGCCCCGACTGGCATCGTTGTACGGGTCGGTGAGGGTGTCCTCTACGGCCGCGGGTGCCCGCTTGCGGGCAGCGCTCGCTTGCGGCTTCGCCGCACCGCGCCGGGACGGCGCTAGCTGCGGGATAGCGGCCTACGAGGACACCCTCGCCTCCCGGCATAGGGTCGCAACTGCAAGCGCGTCGAATTCCCTAACTTCCGCCCAGGCTGGCTACAAAGGCGGACGGGTTACGCAAATCGGAGCTCTCCTGAGAATAACAAAAAGACAATTCTGCTTTTGTCCGTTCCCTCCGCGTGCTCCGCGATGAACCTTCCGTCATTGTGGCCGGCCCGAGCGGCGTGGTCGTGTCGATACGGTCGCGGTACCGCCCCGTTTCGACTCACGTGGGAGAGTAATAGCGATGCATTCCCGCCGAGGGAAATTGAGGTGGGACAATGTGCTCTTGCCCGCCTTTCGCCGAGGAGTGTAGAGTATGGGTATGGCTGCCGCAGCGACGAAAGAATGGACGTACGAGATGCTCGAAACGCTTCCCGACGACGGGAACCGCTACGAGATCATCGATGGCGAATTGCTCGTGACTCCAGCGCCTGCCTGGAGCCACCAGGGCGTGCTGTGGAAGCTTTGCGTGGTCTTCGACGCCTACCTGACACAATACCCGTACTGGCACGGCTTGTTTGCGCCGGCCGATGTCGTATTCGATATCAGGAATGTGGTAGAGCCAGATCTCTTCGTCGTTCCTCTGATCGACGGCAAGGCCCCCCGTACGTTGCAGGAGGCAGGCTCGTTACTCCTCGCGGTCGAAGTGCTGTCTCCGTCATCTCACCGTGCGGATAGAACGAAGAAGAGGATCTTATACCAGCGCTTCGACGTTCCCGAATATTGGATTGTGGATTCGCTGGGAAGACTCATCGAACGGTGGCGGCCAGGAGATGAGCGGCCAGAGATTCTGACAGGTTTCATCGAATGGCGGCCGTCCCTGGAGCATCCGCCGCTGCGAATTGACCTGGACGATTTCTTTGCGCGGGTCCACGGCGAAGCGAAGTAGCTGCCGGTGCGGGACCTAGCGGACTGGGCGGATTCGACCCACGTAGCAGTATCACGATCACGCACTTCCGCCGAGGCGAATTAGGGTGGCGAAATGTGCTCTTGCCCGCCATTCGCCGAGGAGTGTAGAGTATGGGTATGGCCGCCGCAGCGACGAAAGAATGGACGTACGAAATGCTCGCAACGCTTCCCGACGACAGGAATCGGTACGAGATCATCGACGGGGAGCTGCACGTGACCCCGCCGCCCGGGTTCCGGCACCAAAGCGTCTCCTGGGAGCTGACCCTGCTGATCGGCGTCTACCTCGAGCAGTACCCCGCCGGCCAGGGTTTCTTCGCGCCTGGTGATGTGATAATCGACCCGCGCAACGTAGTCGAGCCCGATGTGTTTGTAATTCCCAGGACAGACCCCAAGCCGACGGAGTGGAAGGATATCAAGTCACTCCTGCTCGCGGTCGAGGTCGTCTCCCCGTCGAGCGTACGCCGTGACCACGGTAAGAAACGAGTGCTGTATCAGCGCTTCAAAGTCGCCGAATACTGGATCGTAGAGCCTGTCGCACGTCTGATCGAGCGGTGGCGGCCCGAAGACGAGAGACCCGAAATTCTAACCGATGTAATCGAGTGGCAACCATCGCCGGAATATCCGGCCTTGCAAATCGATTTGCCTGCTTTCTTCGCCAAGATTCACGGCGAGCGCTAACGTGCCGTTACCCGCTCTATCACCGCTTTAATCTCGTCTACGTCATAGCCGCGTCTCGCCAAAAAAGCGAACAGCCGACGCCGTAGTACGAGCGGCTTGAGATCGCCGAGCTGCGCGAGTTTTTTCTTCGCGACGCGCTCGATCACGACAGCGGGGTCGATTTCCTCCTGCTCGAGGACACTCGCGATCGCGGTGGTCGCGATGTCGCCCTTGATTCCCTTCCGGTAGAGATCCTGTTGCAGTCGTCGCTTCGATGAACCAGTGCTGAGGATCTTGGAGCGCGCGTACTGCTCCGCGTACTTCGCGTCGTTCAGAAGGCCGTTATCGACAAGGCGGCGGATC
>JALYKM010000181.1 GCA_030774785.1 Gemmatimonadota bacterium | reverse complement strand
GCTCTCGCTGCTCGTGGTCCCAGCCGTTGGAGCCGAGCACCCCCCCAATGTCGAAGAAAATGTGCCTGATTTCGGTCACGCGATCAGCACCGCGCGCGCCGGCGCGCCATCGCAGCCCTCGATGCGGAGCGGAAGGCAAATGAGCTGATACTCTCCCGGAGGCGGTACCGAGAGGTCGAGCCCCTCGAGAATCACCACCGACTTCGCGAGAAGAGTGCGATGCGTCCGGTGATGGCCGGAGTGAAACTGCTCGATCGACAGGTAGTCGATGCCGACGACTTCGACACCGCTGTCGACGAGATACTCCGCGCCGTCAGGGGCGAGGTAGGTGTAGTCGCTCACGAACTCCTTCCGCGAGAGGAGCGCGGAGTTCCGCGTCCGCAGGAGGATTCTGTTGTGCCCCTTGAGATCGTGCGCCTTGAGCTCCGCGGAGCCAACCGCGCGCACGTCGTCGGCAAAGTTCACCAGCAACGCCGGTCCGATCAGGCGGTCGAGCGGAATCTGGTCCACCGGCTGGCCATCGTCGAAAAAGTGGCGGGCCGCGTCAGCGTGGGTGCCGGTGTGGGATCCGAACCGTATCGCCGAAACGTTGGCGCCAGCCCCTTTCGCGACTGCCTGCTGAAGCGCAATGTCGATCTCCGGATTTCCCGGATAAACGAGTCCGCCCGAACGGATCGGAACCGAGATGTCGTAAATGCGGCTCACGGCCGGTACCGAAGCAACTGTCGTGCGCGGCTTACGATGGCAGACTGGTCGATTCGCTCGCGCTGAGTATGAAGCGCGGGATCGCAGCCTCGAATGAAGTTCCATCCTGCCGCAGGAAGCCATAGTGGCCCTCCATCCAGCCTTCTCCCGACTTCAGAATGCAGAAGCTCTGATACTCGTGGACGGCGCCGGGCATGATCGTCGGCTGCTCGCCGACGACGCCCTCTCCGATCACTTCCGTGTCGACTCCGTCGCCGAAGGAGTCGTGAATCAGCCACCGGCGAGTGAGAAGCTGCGCGGCAAGTGTGGCGACGTTCTCGATGCGCACGAAATAGGCGAAGACGTAGTGGCTCTGAGAGGGTTCTGAGTGATCGCGAAGGTAGGCGGGTCGCACCGTCACGCGAATTCGTTCCGTCTCCCGGTAGAAGAAGCTTCGGGCGGTCATGTCTGCAAGTTAGTCGTGGAGTCGGAGGGGGCGCCACGTGCGGCGGACAAACGAGGTGCCGGCTCAGCCGGCACCTACCTCACACCTATCACCTCGCACCTCATACCTCGTTCTTCTCGCTCTTGAGAATCTCGTTTGGTGTCCGATCGCGCCAGAGGCGTGGATTACCAGATCACGGGTCTGACCGAATCCGGCCTTACCATCGGATCGCCGGGCTTGCAGCCGAATGCCGCCGCGAACTGCGGCATGTTCGAGACCGGCCCGTTGGCTCTCCACCGTCCGGGTGAATGGGGATCGGTGTTGATGCGCACACGTTGCGCTTCGGGAGTGATGTTCTGTCTCCAGATCTGGGCCCATGCCAGGAAGAAGCGCTGTTCAGGAGTGAAGCCATCGATGAGAGGCGGTCTCCCTTTCTCGGCCAACGCTTTCTCGAGCGCAGCGTAGGAAATCGAGAGCCCGCCGAGGTCGGCCAGGTTCTCGCCCAGAGTGAGCTTGCCGTTGACGTGCAGGCTGTCGAGCACGGTGTAGGAGTCGAATTGCGATGACACCAGGCCCGTCCCCCGCTTGAACTTCTCGAGGTCGGAAGCACTCCACCAATTGCGAAGATTCCCCTGCGCGTCGAACTGCGAGCCCTGATCGTCGAAGCCGTGCGTCATCTCGTGTCCGATCACCGCCCCCATCCCGCCATAGTTGACCGCGTCGTCCGCTTTGGGATCGAAGAACGGCGGCTGCATGATGCCAGCCGGGAAAACGATCTCGTTCATCGAGGGGTTGTAGTACGCGTTAACGGTGGGCGGAGTCATTCCCCATTCCGCCCGGTCAACGGGTTGGCCGATTCTCGCCATTGTCCTCCGGCGCTCGTACTCGCGCACGGCAACCTGATTGCTAAGAAAGTGCCCCGGCTTGATCGTGAGAATCGAGTAGTCACGCCACTTGTCCGGATATCCGATCTTGTTGGTGAACGCGGCGAGCTTGCCGGTGGCCTGGGTTCTGGTGGTGTCGCTCATCCAGCCCAGCGTCTGCAGGCGG
>JALYKM010000180.1 GCA_030774785.1 Gemmatimonadota bacterium | reverse complement strand
CGCACAGCTCCTTCCAGCGGCGCGAAGTGTCCGCCTTTGCTTCGCACCTTGAAGTGCATGTAGTAGTTCGCCGCCCAGGCGTCGAACCACCGCGCGCCGGTTTTGTCGGTGAGCGTTATGCGATATCTGCCCTTGCTGATGTACTTGTCGATGTACGCGGCGTAGTGCGGCATCGTCGCCTTGAGGATGTCCGGCGTGAGTCTGATCGCCAGCTCGTACGTCGTGGCGCCCTCGCCGTCCTGTATTGCGCGCAGCGTGTCGATCGTGAGGAGCCTGCCGAGCGCCGCGGTGGTGCGCGGGAAATTCGTGGTGTGGTCTGCGCGGATTGCGGCGGGAGGTCGCCCCTCGCCGGCTTCGAGTCCCGCCGCCAGCACGTCGGCGATATTCTTGGCGCCGATTCTCCCGAGGGCGACATCGACGTTGGTGAACCACTCGTACTCGCTGCTGGTGAGCCTTCTCAGCCGGACGATCTCGCGCGATTCGGTGAGCGCGTCGGGTGGGTTGGCCGACAACTTGGCGGTCACGATGTAGCGGTCGTATGAGAAATGGCCTATGTCGCCGAAGAGCCGAGCGCTGTCGGGACCGACTGCGAGCCAGATGCTGGTGTCGTTGTAGACGCCGGACGGCGTCAGCGCGTAGTGGCCGAATTGCGCGCGCGCATGGATGATCTTCGGGGGACGCTGGATGTTGGTGAAGCGCGAGCCGACAGAGTAGAAGAACTCCTCGGCATTCTGCCGGGCGAGTGGGATGTTCGGGCCGAACGCGGGCGCGACCTGGCGGCAGGCGGTGAGACCGATAAAGAGAGCAGCGGCACAGCATCGAATCAGCAGCGTCTGTCGCTTGGAGTCCTGATTCACAAGCGCTAAGCGGTTCTGGCTTTTCACCCGCGAAAGTTCAGCGCTTGATTGAGGTGGGGGAAGGGTGGGTGGCTTCGAGAGGGCCGTGTGAGATGGGGGCTGGCGCCCTCTATGTAAACGATTACATATTTAGAAACGTTCGACGCACAGATCGGCCAGTCAGTTCCAGCAGGTCTTCCGCGCCCGCCCTCGGCCGCCCCTTACGTGGCCCCGAGCCGGACCCACACCAGTCGCGAGGAGAATGGTCACGATCAAGGATGTCGCCCGTGAAGCAAATATGTCCGTCGCCACCGTCTCCCGAGTTCTGAACGGCAGCGGACCGGTCAGCGACCAGACTCGGAGCCTCATTCGGGAAGTCGCCGGCAGAATGCGCTACGTCCCGCACAGCGGTGCGCGCAGCCTCATCACCAGCAAGACACAGACATTGGGCGTCCTGCTTCCCGATCTGTATGGAGAGTTCTTCTCGGAAGTGATTCGCGGCATGGACGACACGGCGCAGAGGAGCGGATTCCATCTGCTGATCTCGAGAGCCTACGCGGACAGGCACGGGATCGAGACGGCAATACGGGCGATGCGGGGGCGCGTCGACGGCGTGGTCGCAATGTCACCGGATCTCGATGCTGAATCGCTGCTCAATTTGCCGAGCACGATCCCTGTCGTGTTACTGTGCTCGGTGTCAAGAGGGAACGAGATCGACTCGCTCACGATCCAGAACTGTCGCGGAGCGAGAGAGATGGTGACTCACCTCGTCTCACTCGGGCACAGGCGCATCGCCATCATCAAGGGCTCGCCTCGCAATTACGACGCGGCGGAACGACTTCGCGGGTATCGGATTGCGTCGCGTGAAGCGGGAATCGCTCCCGACACTTCGCTAGAGCTCGTTGGCAACTTTACCGAAGCGGGCGGATATGCGGCGGCGATGGAGCTTCTGGCGATGAGAGATCGGCCTACCGCGATCTTCGCCGCGAACGACTCTATGGCGATCGGTGTGTTGAGCGCACTGCGCGAGTCGGGAGTCCGGGTGCCGGAAGACATTGCTGTCGCGGGCTTCGACGACATTCCCCTCGCGCGCTTCATGGATCCGCCGCTCTCCTCAGTTCACGTTCCGATCTGCGAGCTGGGCGCGAGAGCAGTGGAGCTCCTTCTCCACGGAATCACGCACAAGAATGACCACCCGCGTCGTCGCGAGCGGGTATCGACGGAGCTCGTCATCCGCCGCTCGACCGGCAGCCAGCCGGCGGAGCGTCCACCACCACAAACCCTCAACAGAGAGCTGGTTGCAGTTTGAAGCAACAAGTCAGCAGCGAATTCAGCGGTACAACAACCACCGGAGATATCAATGATCAAAAGCAACATCAATCTTAACCGCTTCTGTCGAGGAGCAGCAATTGCGCTCGCACTCGTCTGCATCGTGAGCGGGAATCTTCTTGGCCAGAATGCGACCGGCACCATTCGCGGCACCGTAACCGGTACCGGCGGCGCGCCCATCGGCAATGCACAGATCCAGGCGAGAAATACTGAAAGCGGCGTTCAGCGGGGCACCTTGAGTCGCGACGACGGATTCTACGTTCTCGCCGGAGTGGTTCCGGGAACCTACGACGTCACCATTCGCCGGATTGGCAGTGCGCCGCAATCGAGGCGGGTCGTCGTTCAGATCGGTGCGACGCAAGTTCAGGATTTCGCGCTGGCAGGACAGGCTACGCAGCTCGAGACGCAGGTCGTCACGGCTAGCACCGGGATCGAGACGCGCACGTCTGAAACCGCGACGAACGTGACGCAGGCGCAGATAGCAAAGCTCCCGACGCCGAGTCGTAATTTCCTCGACTTGGCGCAGCTCGCACCGGGTGTATCCGTCACCGAAGACCGCGTCAACGGGAACTTCAGAACCGTTCAAGCCGGTGGTCAGGCCCCGAGCTCGGTGAACCTCTTCATCGACGGCACCAGCTTCAAGAACGATCTGACGCAAGGCGGTATCGCGGGACAGGACGCAAGTCGCGGCAATCCATTCCCGCGAAATGCCGTTCAGGAATACCGCGTCATCGGACAAAACTTCAAGGCCGAGTACCAGAAGGCATCGAGCGCAGTGATTACGGCGACAACCAAGTCAGGCGGTAACGTCTGGAGCGGCAACGCGCTCATCGGCTATCAGAACGCCTCGATGGTGCAACTGGATACGTTTCAGCGCGCCGACAAAGCCGCGAATCCGACGACGTTTAAGAGACCAGAATACAATCGTACGCTTTCTGCTTTGAGCTTTGGTGGCCCGATCGTAAAGGACAAAATCCACATCTTCGGGTCGTACGAGGGGAACACTCAGAACCGGTCCAATCGAGTCAACATTCCAACGCCTCCAACGGGATTCCCGGCGCTCGACACCGTGAATCTGACCCAATACAACGGCAACTTTGGATCACCCTTCCGCGAAACGCTGCTGTTCGGAAAGCTGAGCGACCAGATCAACGACAAGTCTTCGGCCGAGCTGAGCTTGAGCAATCGTCACGAGACGGATATCCGCGATTTTGGAGGCAACGCGGCGTACTTGACGGCGAACAATTACCGCAACGACAACACGGTGGCGCAGCTCAAACACAATTACTTCACCGGTCCGTGGCTCAACGAAGCATTGGTGAGTTACGTAAAGTTGCATCGCGGCGCGACTCCCAACACGCCGGGCACCGCTCACCGGCTCTACATCTACCCCAGCGGCTGCTGTTACGAGATAGGTAGCGCCAGGTCGACGCAGGAATTCATCCAAAAAGGTCCTAGATTCCGCGACGATCTGACTTACACTGGATTTCAGCTTGGCGGAGAGCACGTCATCAAGGGCGGGGTGAGCCTCGACTTCCCGACGTACGACGTCAATAAAGACAACGATGGGACGCCCGCTTTCGAATATCAGGATATCCGGAACACCGGGAACGGCAATCAAGTCTACAATTACCAGAATCCGTTTCAATTGCGGTACGGCACGGGGGATCCGAGGGTTAAGGCGAGCAACAAACAAATGGGCGCTTACATCCAGGATGACTGGAGCCCGGTGAAGCAGTTGACCCTCAATCTCGGCGTTCGCTGGGATTACGAGACCAACATGCTTAACACGAATTACGTGACTCCTCAGGCGGGGGCGGACACACTGAGGCGCTACGCTTCCAACCTGGTCCATCAGCTCGATCTCAACCGCTACATCGCCACTGGCAACAATCGTAAGCCGTTCAAGGGCGCGTTTCAGCCGCGAGTGGGCTTCTCTTATTCGGTGGACCAAGCGGCCAGAACCACGATCTTCGGCGGCTGGGGCCTGTACTACGATCGAATACCATTCGACGTAGCGCTCGATGAAAAGCTCAAGATCTCGCACCCGACATATTTCACGTCATTCGCTCCGAGAGGCGTAACCCCGGTCGGCTCTCAGGTCGCGTGGCAGGATTCGTATCTCACCGCCGATAAAGCGACGCTGGATGCCGTCGCGCTTCTCACGGGACGCCCGGAGCTCTGGTTGATCGACAACGAGTTCAAGATTCCCCACTCCACACAGTGGAGCATTGGAATCCGGCAGCTCTTCAACGGCTATTCCGCATCCGTAAGCTACGCCAACCAACGCGCCAAGGACTTGTTCACGCTGGGTCTTGCCAATTCCACGCTCAATCCGAATGGGAGCTGCTGCTTTGTGCCGTTCGATTGGGGCGCACACGGATATAACGCCATCATTTATTCCTCCAATGATGCCCAGGCGTGGTACAGCGCGCTTCAGGTACAATTGGATCGGCCTTACAGCCGTCCGTCGCTCGACGAGTTTGGCTGGGGCGCAGGCTTGGCCTTCACCTACGCCAGGCGCTCGCTGCAGGGGATCGACAATCAGGGAGACACGTTTGCGTTCCCTAACCCGGACGTAATTGCCAAGCACGCGTCGAACGATGAGAGGGGACGCATAGTCGCAAACTGGATTACGGATATACCGTATCTCTTTGGTATCCAGTGGTCAGGTCTGGCAACTCTTGGTGGGAAGTATAAAATCGACGTGGGATGCAGAACTTGTAGCAATACTGGGACTAACCGTTTTGTTGCTAGTGGGTTCACCGTTCCTGGTACCTTGCCATACCGGAACGTGGATATGCGGCTGCGCAAGGATTTCCCGCGCTTCGGGAGAACCGCGACAGCCATCGGAATCACGTTGGACGTCTTCAATACATTCAATCGCAACAACTTCGGCGCGAACTACAATGTCGGGAACCCGACCGATGCGAACTTCGGCAAGCCAACGGGCGTTGCGAGCGATGCCCGCAGATATCAGGTCGGCGCCGAGCTCAACTTCTAACCTTTTTGCCGCGGGGCAGCTCGGTCACGTGCCTCGCGGCCCTGTCGCAAACGTCAGAACGAAAACCGGCGCTGACTGCGGAGGACTGCGGCCAGCGCCGATTTGTTTTCCCGGCGGGGGAATCGAGTGGAACCGGGGTTGCAGAGTAATGCGCCCGTGAGCAACCTCGGTTTGCATTGGTCTGAATCGCACTCAGCGCTTCATCAGAAATTCACCGCAACGGAATAGCCATGCCTGATATACGCCTGATGCTGCGTCGATCCTGTTTCACGGTCCTTGTCGTCGCATCGGCGTGCACCAATGCGACGTCGATCACCGGAATCAGTGGACCGATTCCACCCTCGGCGCTCACCACCAGACAGAGCGCGTTCCTCGACACGCTGGAGCGCCGCACCTTCGACTGGTTCTGGGATCGCACGGATCCCAACAACGGGCTCACTCCGGACCGCTGGCCGACGAAGAGCTTCTCGAGCATAGCGGCGATCGGCTTCGCGCTCACGGCGTATCCCGTCGGCGTCGAGCGCGGATACGTGACGCGCGCCGCTGCCGCCGATCGCACGCTCAACGCTCTGCGCTTCATGTACAACGCGCCGCAGGGATCACAGCCAACGAACGTCACAGGGTACAAGGGATTCTTTTACCACTTCCTCGATATGCAGACGGGTTACCGCTTCGAGCGGGTGGAACTCTCTACAATAGATA
>JALYKM010000179.1 GCA_030774785.1 Gemmatimonadota bacterium | reverse complement strand
CCCTCACCACATCCCGGTCGCTCATCGCTGTCCGCTCCATCCGCTCCCCCCAGGCAAGGGGGAACAGTCTAGAGGGTGACAGTTCTAATGGCGCCTCTGGGTGACATTATCATTGGCGTACAACACTTCGGAGCGAGGACTCAGCTCCAAGGCATCGACGCTACCTGAGACCCTTGGTCAGGAGGAGGATCAGCTCTTCGTCCGTCAGCCCTTCGAGGGCGCCGACGGGAAGATCCATCGCCAACTCGCTGCCGTCGTCGCACTTGAACGCGACGGTGACGCTCGCGGGTTTCACCCTGCGATCCGGAAGACCTCCCGGCCGCGCGGACTCGAAAGCGCTCCAGTCAATACCCGCTCGATCAGTGAAACGACGCATTAGGCAACATCCTCAGGGTTGTATGCTTCCGAGATGGAGAGAGGCAGGAAATGGGTACGCAAAGGTCTTACCGGCACCGCTGTTTGGATAGACTCACGATCTGTTCGACCTGCTCTGCCTGGGTTAACGCCGTCGTATCGATCGTAACGGCATCCTCAGCGGGAACGGTTTGCCTGGCGTCTCGCGCATCGCGCTCCTTGATTCTTATAGTTTCGTCATCCAGCATTTGTTCCGATGTCGGAGTTCCGCGCTGTCGGAGGCGCCTGAGCGCACGCTCACGGGAATCGGCGACGAGGAAAATCTTGAGCTCCGCGTCGGGGAAAACGACGGTGCCCATGTCACGACCGTCGACGACCACGTTCGTCGACTCGGCCGCCTGCCGAACCTTGGCATTGACCCAGTCGCGGACGCGCGGCATCTGCGCCACTCGCCATACGTTGCGGGTAACCTCAGGCCCGCGAATCTCTTCTTCGATCGCTCTTTCCCCCAGCACCGGATAGACCGACGTGCGCGCCGCGCGGAGCTCCACCGGACGCGCGGCATCGAGCACTGACTGCTCGGTCCATCGGGATGACTCCTTCTCGTGGCGAAGCATTGCCGCCGTCGCGGCTCGATACAGCGACCCCGAATCCACGTGTAGAAACCCGAGCTTCTCGGCGACCATCTGGGCGGTCGAAGATTTTCCCGAGGCCGCCGGGCCGTCTATTGCGATGACAGCGGTGCGGCGCGTCATGCCGCCACCCGGCGCAAGTCTTCCCAGAATCCTGGATAAGAAACGGCGACGCACTCGGGACTCGTGATGTTGATCCGGTTTCCTGATGCCGCTGACAGCACGCCGAACGCCATCGCGATGCGGTGATCCCCGCGCGGATCGATTGTTCCCGACAGCTCGCGCCGCGGGCCCGACACCCGCAAACCATCCGGCAGTTCCTCCGCGTCGGCGCCAACTGCACGAAGGTTTTGAACGACCGTATTGATGCGATCGCTCTCCTTGACTCTGAGCTCCGCGGCGCCGGTGATCTCAATGTCGATTCCCGCCCCAGCCGCGACACACGCAATGAGCGGGAGCTCGTCGATCAACGACGGAACATCTACCTCGGTGATGCGAATCCCGTGGAGCGCCGTAGGGCGGACGCGCAACGTTCCGGCCTCGTCTCCAGCCCTGCTCACTGCTGCGCTCCGACTGATATCGGCACCCATGCGCTTCATCGCTTCCACGAATCCAGTGCGAGTCGGATTGAGGCAGACCTCAGTGAGCGTCAGCTCGCCTTCGCTCGCGAGCGACGCGAGGCCAACGAAGAATGCTGCCGAAGATGGATCCGCGGGCACATCCATCTCGATCGGAGTGAGCCCTCGCGCTGGCCGCAGGCGGACCTGATTGCCATCGTTCTCGACGTCAACGCCCATGGCCCGCAACATCCTCTCGGTGTGATCCCGGGAGCGGGTCTTTTCCGTGACGCGCACTTCTACGGCTGAGACCAGGCCTGCAAGGAGAATCGCACTCTTCACCTGGGCGCTGGATGCGCCTGTATTCCAGTCGATGCTGCGGAGATCTACTCCGCGCACCGTCATCGGCAGACCGTCTCCGTGCTCGAACTCGAACTGCGCTCCCATGTAAGTAAGCGGCTCAGCGACGCGCTGCATCGGACGGCGGCTCAAGCTCGCATCACCCTCGAATCTCGCCGAGAATGGATGCGCGGCTACGACCCCCGCCATGAGACGGGTGGTGGTCCCGCTGTTGCCGCAGTCCAGCGTCTGGCGTGGTGATCTGAGACCGCGAAGGCCAACGCCATCGACGCGCACTTCAGCGGACAGCGTGGGAATCCGGGCGCCGAGGGTGCGTAACACCTCCGCAGTCGATCGAACATCGTCGGACTCGAGTATTCCGCGAATCAGTGATTCGCCGTCGGCGAGAGACGCAAGGATCAGCGAGCGGTGCGAGATCGACTTGTCGCCGGGCACGCGAATGGTGCCAGAGACTCTCAGCGAAGCCAAGATTCGAGCGCCGTCGCCGCGTCGGTTTTTTCGTCGCGGTATTTCACGATCACGGGAGTCTGGAGCGAGATTCCTTGCTCGCGACCCCAGTCGCTCTTGACGGCACGGGCGCCAGGAACGACAACGGCATTCTCGGGAATCACCAGAGGTTTCCCCGCGTCTGCCCGATGCACGGTTTCGCGCTCGAGGTCGTAGACAGGCGTGCCCCGCGTCAGCACGACTCCGGCGCCGACTACTGCCCGCCTTCTGACCACCGTGCCTTCGTAGATACCGCAGTTTCCGCCGATCACGACATCGTCCTCGATCACGACTGGTGAGGCGTTCACCGGCTCGAGGACTCCACCGAGCTGCGCCGCCGCGCTCAGGTGCACTCGCTCACCAACCTGGGCGCAGGATCCTACGAGAGCGTGCGAGTCGATCATCGTCCCACCACCGATATGCGCTCCAACATTGATGTACATCGGTGGCATGCAGACGACGCCGCTCGCCACGTACGCGCCGCGTCTGATGCTCGATCCGCCAGGCACGATTCGGATTCCGTCCGCGATGGTTAATCGCCTCGTTGGGTAGGTGTCCTTGTCAAAGAATGCGAACGACGCGTCTGCGCCACGTGAGTTGAACGACATGTCGATCATGGCTCCAGCGCGGAATCCGAGAAGGATTCCGCGCTTTACCCAGGGAACGGCGCGCCAGTCGCCGCTAACCTGATCTTTTTCCGCAGCTCTGACTTTCCCTGCCTCGAGAGCATCCAGAAGCTCGCGCACGACAGTGCGCGCATCATCCGGCAGCTCTGCGCCGGAGGGCATCGATGACAGCGCATCGATCCGTTTCTCGATTTCGCGGAGTTTTGATTCGCTCACGCAGTGAGCGCCCCAACGGACACGAGCGCTGCGCGAACCGTGGGCTCGAACTTTTCCGCGAGCGGGACGAGCGGAAGCCGGAGCACGTTCAACATCTTTCCCATCATTGCCAGCCCGGCCTTGGCGGGAATGGGATTCGGCTCGATGAAAGCCGCCGCCGTCCACTCCGCGAGCCGGTGATGAATCGCGCGCGCTGCCGCAAAGTCTCCGGCGGCGCAGAGCTCTGTCAGCTGCGAGACCAGCTGCGGCGCGGCGTTCGAGGTGACCGACACCACGCCGTCGCCACCATCCGCCATCACTTGGAGAGTAAGAGGATCATCGCCCGACAGGACCGAGAACCGCGCTGGACGGTGCCGGATGATCTCACCGATCTGCGCGAGGTTTCCGGACGCCTCCTTGACGGCGACGATGTTTTCGTGCTCTGCCAGCTCCAGCGTCGTGGCCGCCTCGACGTTGCTGGCCGTCCGACCGGGGACGTTGTAAACCACGATCGGCGTCTTCACGGCGTCCGCGATCGCGCGGAAGTGGGCTACGATCCCACGCTGGGGCGGCTTGTTGTACATCGGCGAAGCGTGGAGGAGGTGCGTCGCGCCCGCCGACTCCATCTCCCGCGACAAGGCAATCGCCTTCCTGGTGTCGTTCGACGCGGCGCCGGCCACGACTGGAACGCGTCCGGCGGTCTGCTCGACCGTGATCTCGACCACTCGGCGGTGCTCCGCAACCGTCATCGTGGCCGCCTCGCCCGTCGAGCCGCACGGGACCACGAAGTGCACGCCGCTCGAAATCTGCCAGTCGACAAATGAACGCAAGGAGCGCTCGTCGATCTCACCGGATTTGGTGAAGGGAGTGACGAGCGCGGTTCCACAACCCGTGAGCCGCTGCGAGTTCATCCCTTAAATGTACGCGGCTCTCGCGGCGGAGAGCGAGTGCGGCTTAGCCGCGACGCTCCTTCACGAACACGACGTTGGGCGCGCCCACTCCCTTCAGAAAGATCTCGGCTGTCCAGCCAACTTCAGCGATGAGGGAATCCGCTTTGATCAAGAGCTTGTGCAGGTCCTTCGATGCGGTTCCCTCGTCGTCGCTGTCGTGGATCATGAGGTGATCGCCCGAGACGGCGTAGGTCCCGACGCTGGTCTCGGTAGGATCCTTTTCGCCATCCATGGTCTTGTCGAGCGTGAACTTGTAACGTTTGTCGGCGGTCAGCTCGAGGCGCGCGGCGAATTCCCACGGCTTCTTCAGAGTCGAGCCCCGGGCCGCGTAGACGTATGAGCCCGGAAGCGTAGCTGGGATCGGATCGGATTCCGATCCACCGCGGCAACCAACCGTGACGAGCGCCGCACAAACCCCTGCGATGAAGAGACGATATCGAGTCATGATAGCTCCATCTTTCGCTCCCGTCTCACTACGCTTCCCGCGACTCTCGGTTTCAGCGCGGGTCGGGCTCGAGACCTACTTGCGGGCCGGAAGGTCCAACACGTCCCGGATGGTGAACACACCCTTCTTCCCGATGAGCCACCCAGCCGCCTCCAGAGCGCCTTCGGCGAACACGCGTCGATCCCGAGCAATGTGAGTCAGGGATAGCTGCTCGAACATGCCATCGAATATCAGCTCGTGTGTTCCCGGCACGGAGCCCGTTCTAACGCTTGTCGTCGGTATCGGCCGGTCGAGCGTGTCACCCGCCGCCTTGCCGATCGCAATTGCCGTCCCGGATGGCGCATCCTTTTTCCGGGAGTGATGCGTTTCGACGATGTGCGCGTCGAAGCCCTCGAGCGGCCGCATTATTGTTCCGGCGTACCGCGCCAGCTCGATCATGACGTTGACGCCCAATGAAAAGTTCGGAGACCAGAGAAAGCTCGTCCCCGTCTCCTGCGCGACGAGCGTCACTTCCGGTAGCGCGTCGTACCACCCGGTCGTGCCAACGACGATCGGCACTCCCGCGCGAAGACTCGCCTTGATGTTCGCGACCGCCGCGTCCGGCTGAGTGAACTCCACCGCAACGTCGGCATTGCCGAGGGCGCCCGCGCTGATTCCGCTGCCGCCCGCGCTCTCGCGCTCCCCCATCACCGCCGCGACCTTCCAGCCCTTCTCGAGCGCGAGCTGCCGGATGGCCTGGCCCATCTTCCCGTCGCCGATGATCCCTATGGTTCGGTCGATCATTTGCCCGCCCGCGCGAAAAAGGCGTCGTGCATACGCTCCATCGCCGGGTTCAGCTGATCTCCGTCGACGATGACTGTGAGATTGATCCCGGTAGCGCTCAGGGACATCATGTGCACCCTGATTCCATCGAGCGCTGCGATCGCGCGACCCATTGCCGCGCTGTCTTCGCTGATCGCAGCGCCGACTACCGCGACGATGGCGCGATCGCGCTCCACCGAGACATCGCCGAGCGCGGAAAGCTCCACGACCAGCGATTCGAGTCCGGAAGGATCATCGACGGTAACGGACACCGATACCTCGGACGTGGCTACGACATCGATCGACACCCCATTCTTCTCGAAGATCTCGAACACCCGCCGCAGAAATCCGCGCGCGAACAGCATCTTCGCCGCGCCGACCTTCACCAGCGTGATCCCTCCTTTCCCCGCGATTGCGCTCACCGCGCGGCGCGGCGCGTCAAAGGTAATCCGGGTTCCCTTCCCATCGGGATTCCGCGAATTGTAGATGAAGACCGGAATTCCGAGCCGCACCGCGGGCGCAATCGCGTTCGGGTGAAGGACCTTTGCCCCGAATGTAGCCAGCTCCGATGCTTCGTCGAATCGGATCTGTTCAATCAGCTTCGATCCTTTCACCACCCGTGGATCCGCGGTCAGCATTCCGTCGACATCGGTCCAGATCTCGATTGCGTCGGCGTGCAGCGCGGCACCGAGCAGCGATGCACTGTAGTCTGATCCGCCGCGGCCGAGCGTTGTGGTGATTCCTCCGGCGGTCCGGCCGATGAAGCCGCCCATCACCGGCACCTTCCCTTCCTGGATCAGCGGCTGGACAATCTCGCGCGCCCCTTCGGCAACCGCATCGGGTTGCGGCTCCGCGGTCATGAAATTGTCGTCCGTTATGAAAACGTCGCGAGCGTCCACGTGCTCGGCCGGAATTCCACGCAGCTTGAAGAACGCCGCCACGAGATGCGAGGAGAGCTGCTCGCCGAACGCGGCGATCGCATCGAAGCTGCGCGGCGTCGCGTGACCGAGTACCGACAGCGCTTCAGCAAGGCTCGCGAGCTCGTCGAAGGTAGCACTCATCTCTGCGGCGACTTCCGACGCTTCGCCCGATGTCCCAAGCAGTTTTTCGCACTGCTGGAAGTGCCGGTCGCGGAGCGTCTCGACGCCCCGCAGCGCACCGATCAGGTGGCCCTTTGCCGACTGCTCTCCAATCGCGAGGAGGGAATTGGTCGCGCCACCCAGAGCGGAGACGACGACCGCCGGCTGGCGGGCGAGCCGCCCTTTGACGATGTCAGCGGCACGCTCGAT
>JALYKM010000178.1 GCA_030774785.1 Gemmatimonadota bacterium | reverse complement strand
CGCTTTCACTTAACGACGGGTTATCGAACGCTTATGGTTTGGTGACGGACACCATGGAACGCGGCGCGAAAAATAGACGCCTTGGCCCTTGGTTCAATCAGGTGGCTACATGCGCGTTGCAACGGCTTGGAGCAAACTGTATCGCTATGGTGCGTCTCGCGCCGGGGACACAGTACCCGATACTTCCGTTCTTTGTCGCCCCAAGGACGCATAGTAGGATTGGTCGCCTTGACCCACCGAATCCGATCCATCCCGAGAGTGCCCTGTGGTGCCCTTGTTGCGGGCGGGATTGTTTGCCGGAGTAGTGGCGGCAAGTTATGACGAAGAATGTCACTTTACCCGTAAGTTTGCCGCCGCGGCAAACTTATGCTTCCGGCCGATGAGCGACTTGTGTCGCTGCGGTGGAGCTGGGCCTTCCAATCACCCGTGTCCGAGCAACGGATCATGCGGGCCAGCCCAGCTCTTTGCGCGCCTGGCGCAGCGCGGCTCGGGCGTCGGTCGCTCCCTTCAGGTAGGCTGGTTTGCTGATGAGCGCTGCGACCCGGCTCATGCTGGGATAGAAGCCCGCCGCATCGACGTGGGCGGCTGCCTGATGGATCTCGTCACAGAGTTGCTGTCTCCACCGCTGACGGCGCGCTTGCACGTACTCGAGACGGCGCACCGAGATCGCCCGACACAACTCCGGGAGTCGATGCTGCAGCGAGGTCGCGGGGCGGCCCAGGCGTTGTGCGACTTGAGCCAGGCTCGGCGGTGGTTGCTCCGCCACGGCAAGAACCGCTTCCAGGGCCCGACGCGTGTCCGCGACGTCGAACGGACGGGGAGGGGTGGTTGGGCGTCGCGGAGGCTCGGACCAGCCGGAGTGGATGGGCACCACGGGGGCCACGACAAGGGCTGCGTCCGTCAGGAATCGCAGCGGCGTCGTCCCCAGGTGATGACACAGCCAGACAAGCATCTCCAGTGACGGCAGATGGCTGCCGTTGTGCCATTGCAACAGCCGCACACGGTCCAGCCCAAGCGTCCGCGCCCACGCGCTGAAGTTTCCGCCGGTCACTTGCTCCCTGCAGCGGTCGAGCGCCTGCCCAACCTGTTCCCGTCGCGGGGGAACGACCAGATGCGCGCTGGGGACGAGCAACTCGCCGACCACGGCGGCCACCCAAGCGTGCTTCCGCCACTCGAGTTCGCTCCACACGTCCATCTCGGTCGGTTCTGCCCCCGGTGCGCGCCCGAGCCAGCGTTCGCACCGGGGGCACCGCCCGGGCCGTGATCGGCGCCCGAGCACCGGCCGCGCGCGCCGGCAGTCCGGGTGCGGGCAAACCCGTTGCAGCCGGCACTTGTGCTGCGGGCAGACCATGACGACTTCGACTGCCCAGAGTAGGGGCTCGTAGACGATCTGCCCTGTCTGCTGCCACTCCTCGTAGCACATCGGGCACCAGGCAGCGGTCCGGTGCAGCAAGCCGGCCGACGGGGCGACCTCGGCCCAGGTGCCCATGGTCAGATTGCGCAGGTCCGACCGGCGGGTCAGCGTCTCCAGCGCCGCCACCGTACCGCGCGCGAGGGCCTGCGTGCCATTGATGCCCGGGGTGAGTGTCTGCCAAAAGCCGATCCGGCCATGGCCCCGCGAGTCCAGCAGGTTGGCCCGTCCCAGCAGCGGCAGAATCTCGCGCGTGACCAGTTTGCTCGTCTCCACGCCGTGCGCTTCGGCCAGCCGGGCGATGTAGCCGGTGAGGCTCTCGACCTGGGCCGTTCCCACGCCGATCGGTTCCAGGTGAAACAGTCGGCTGCGGGGTGGCAGCGCCGGGCGCATCACGGCTCGCTCGTCCCACAGCTCGGCGGCCGTCAGCATGTCCCCGTTCATCCGCTCACCACCGCGGCGCTCACGTCCACGGGCGCGCCAACGGGGTCGCGGGTTGGCTGGCGTCGACCGACCCGGCCCGCCGACCGCCGGGCGGCCGTCTCGCCGGCGCGTGCCTTCGCAGCCGTCGGCGCGGTCGGCTCGGGTGCTAGTCCCAAGAGCCGGCGCAGCTCACCACGCTCCGCACCATTGTCCCGTAGAGCCGCTTCGCCCTCGGTGATCTCGCGGGCCAGGCTCAGCAGCTTCCGCGCAGGTTCGGCGTGCTGCTCCAGGTGGCGGTCGTGGAGCGTGGTCGCGCCCTCGTCGAGCGCCGCGGCGAACGCGCGATTCAGCCAACTCTTGAGCACCCCGATGCAGCCCACCGATCGCTCGTAGAGGTAATCGGAGCGGGCCACCAGGTCCGGCTCGTGGGTGAGGGGAAGATGGCATTGAAAGGTCAAGAGCACGCTCTGAAAAGCGCGGAGGTCTTCGGGCCGCTCGGCCCGGTAACGCCCGAAGTGGATCTCACGACTGCGCCGACTGAGCTGGGCGCTGAGATTGGCGAGGCCGAGCAGTTCGTAGGTACCCACGAGGACGTGCACCGTGCCGGTCAGCCCGGCCAGCGATTTGAGCGTATCCATCTGGTCGAGCAAGCGGCGTCCGCTGGCCGTTCGCGTCAGGTGCTGCGCTTCGTCCACGATGAACGTGCCGACGCACCGGTGACAGAGCACCTGCTCCAGAGCCCGCCGCAGCGCCGGGCCGGCGGCGCCGCGATCAGCGAGCAACCGTCCGATCCGAGCGTCGTGGAGACGTCGGGTATCGTAGTCGATCTTGTCCTTGATGAGCGGCTCGTCGAGCGCCTGCAGCGCGCGGGTGTAGTAGTCCTTCCAGTTGAATTGACCGGACTCGGGGGCCACGGCCTCGATCGCGACAACCGGGACCCGCCCCGGGTTCTCTTCCACGGCCGGCCACGCCTCATCGATGAGCTGCTTTTCGATCCGTCGGCGGAGCGTCGTCTTGCCCACCCCGGTCGGACCGCAGACGAGGATCAGGGACGTCTCTGTGGGCCGATGGATCGCGGCGAGGAGTGCCTCGTGGACCTCCTTGAGCCGCGGGTGGGCGACGACTTTGTCGGTGAAGTAGGCCAGGCGCATTGCGGTCGGCTGCGTGAGAAGCTCGCGGGGGAAGCCATCGACCGTCGACATCTCAATAATCCTCGTAGACAACCAGCGGCTCGGTGGACTGTGCGGGCCCGCCATCACCATCTGGCTCCGCAGACAGAGCGACGATTGTCTCCTCCGCTGGAGTGGACGCGCGGCCGAGATCACGCGCCCCGAGACGGACCACGTCCTGGGCCGCGGCGTCGCGGAGACGCTGCTCGAGCAACACCTCTTCCGCCTCCACCGAGGCGAGGAAATCCGCCAGCTTGCGTGCCGTCAGCCAGACCGTCCGCCCATGTTGTTGCTTCCGACGGCGCAGTTCGACGGTCGCGAGCTGAATCTCCCGCTCCGAGTGCCCCGCGAAGATGGCATGGTACTCGCCGAGGCAGCGGACCCACCGCCCTTTGACGTAGGCGTAGGCGAGCCCGGCGTCGAACGGATCGAAGCGCACCGGAACCTGTGTCCCCGCGACCACCGAATTGACGAAGGCATCCGACCAGTAGAAGAGGTGGTTGATCTTCACGCCCCGGCGCGGATGGAGCTTGGCCGTCCCCTTGGGCGTGGACGGCAGGGTGAGCATGCGGAAATCCTCGTCGTCGGGGATCCGCCGATGGAGGCGCGGGCCACCCTGGAGCAGACCGGCGACGAAGGCGTCGCGGGGCGACTGCCCGAGCGCCGGGTGGTCGCGGGTGTCGTAGATCTCATCTGCCCACTCGCTCAGGCGCGCGACGAGCCGATCAAGCGTCCAGCACGCGTGCTGTTTGGGTTGGATCGCCTTGGTGACCTGGCGGGTGTTTTGGAGAACCTGTGTGTTGCCGGCAAGGGTGTGGAGAAATTCAGAATTGGTCGTGCCAAACAGACGTTCGCAGACCGCGCCGAAGCGCGGCTGCGCGCCCGGCCGGGTCTTCTTCGTGCACGTGTAGCGGGCGAGAAGCGTCTCGAAGTAGACGCTCGCGAACTCGGCGCCGCCGTCTACGACGATGACCTGCGGCAGCCGCTGGTGGCGCCGCACGCACGCGCGCAGCACGAGCATGCCGGCGCGGTAGCTCGGCGGATCGAAGCTGACGACGAAGGCGAGGAGACGGCGGGAGAAGGCATCCGTGAGGAATGTCGCCCAGGGCCGCCCGAGATTCCGTCCGGTCCGCGAGCAAACCAGCTCGACATCCAATTGGGTGTGATCGACGTGCCCGATCTCAAAAGGACGGTCCCCGTGGCGCGGCGTCGTCAAGGTCAACTCCCAATAGAAGGGCGACTCCTGATAGGCGGCACGCGCTCCCGCGCGCTTGGCCACCTGCTCGTGACGCGGACGACCGGCGACGGCCCGCGTCAACGTCTTGTAGCTGGGCGCCGGAGTGCCGTGGGCCTCGCATGCCCGCACCAACGCCAGGTACACGGCGGACCGGGACTTCTGCTTGAGCGTTTCGTAGTCGTTGCAGACGAAGTCATCGAGCAAGCGGAGCGTCGCCTCCGGCAGCTTGGGCGTGCGGTTCCCCCGCGCGCTGCATCGGGGTAAGAGACCAACATAACCGCACCCATCAACCTGCTCGGCGTGCCGCCACTGCGCGAGCCAATACCGGACCGTCCGCGCGGGCGTCGTTTCTGCGCTGCTTGTCGTCCCAGCCAGACGCGGCGCGATGATCGCGTACCGACGATTCGCTTCAACGAAGTCACCCGGGCTCGCGCAAGCCAGACGTGCGTGGCCGTCCGTGCTCTGGCTCGCGGGCGTCGGGGCGGTCCAGCCGATCACTTTCCCCTGCCGCACCAGGACATCGAACGTGGTCGCCGGCAGAGCGACGAGAGTCCCGTCCGCCGCCAGAAGAGAGAGTGTGGTCTGCCCCGTGTTGACAATCGTCCAGACGCGGCCGTCCCAGACAATCGGCGATCCAAGAACCGGACCGACGCGCGCTGTCGGACCGGTCGGCGCGCTGGACGACGTCGCCGCCAGCACCGCGTAGGCACGGGCGGTTTCGGGGTCAGGGAAGACCGGCACCCGCTCTGGCTCGGCGAGTGCGACGGACCGCAAATCGACGATGAGGCGCTCGGTCGCGATCAATCGGTAGACGTCGTCGCTCCGGACCCCGTCGAGCTGATTGAGCAAGGCGACGAGCGGCATCCCCGGCTGATTCGCGACGAGCGTGTGGAGGGCATCGGCCGTCGTCGCGCTGACGTCGGGACAATCGGCGCGCAGGTAGTCCTCCAAGAAGAGCAGATTGCGTTGGAAGACCCAGTCGATCTCCGCTGAGGAGCGGACGCGGTAGAAGAAGCTCAACGGCGCAGCGTAGTCCTCACCCGGGGGACATTGCCAGTGTCCGGCCGTGCAGACGTACCGATGCGGCATCGTCTCCGCCAGTCGGGCCAGTTCCTCCTCGGTCTTCCATTCCTCCCAGCCGACAGAGTCGATCCGCAGGACGAAGTAGTCCGGCGTGTGGAACACGCCCACGCGCCGACCGCTGCGGGCCGGGTAGACGAGCTTGATCGGCGGAGGCTGATCGTAGTACTCAAGAGTCGCCGGGTCGTGCTCCTTCTCGTAGACGCCGGCCAACTCATTGCGGTGGCTCTCCGCCTGGATGGTGACGCCCATCTTCCGACTGGGGTAACGCACACTGACGTTGCCGGCGCCGCCACGCACCCATCGGGCGGGTGGCGCCGCGCGGATGGCGTCGATGACGGCGCGGGCCTCCGGCGACAGACCGAGATCCTGACAGAGTTGGGTCACTTGCTCATTGGTGAGCATCGCGGTCACTCCTCTCCGAACGCTGGACGCGAACGGACAGAGCGTACCAGTCGGCTACCCGGGGTCACGACTCGCGGCAAGGTAATGCGTCCAATTCGTGACGGACGGCAAGGTTATGGTCCGCGATGCGGATCAGACGGGGGCAGTGGGGGGCAGAATCGGCAAATCCATCGACTGAAACGGCAAGGTTATGCTTCCTGACGCGGCAAACTTACGGGTAAAGTGACAAGGAGTGCTATTGGTCGCCAGCGGCGGAGCTTCGACGTTTCGACTTTTCGACCTTTCGACGGACACCCTCCTCCCGGCGCTGACATTCCCCACGGGGCCGTTCCGCGGCCATGCCCGACAGCCATCGGCTCTTTTCAACCAGTTTTCGCTCCGCGAGCGGCTTTGGTAAGGCCCCCTGAGGGGCGAGATTATTCGCCGGGGAATTGATTGCCGGCGAGTTGGCAGGAGTGATCGACGGCATCGGGGAAGCGATCTGCTCCAAAGGCTGAAATCAATGTCGCCGAAAATGCCGAGTTGGACCATGATTAAATCCGCCGGTTACACTCGGGGACTCCGGGGCGGCACGGTTCGGGTTGTCAGATAGACTGGCACGCTTCGTGCTATCTTTTTTATGTTGTATATGGACTTCAGACTAAAAGATGGCGTCGTCTATTTTGCATACATAGCTGACTGTAACTGCGAGTGGTCTCGGAGATGAAGGAAGGAGTTAGACGAAGTTATGTCACCGGAACAAGAACCTGGTCCCGCGCGCGGTCGCCAGTTGTCGTCCCCCCATGCCCCGATACCCGAATCGTCGTCGGAGTCGTTGATGGGCGGATCGACGAAGCCACCAGTCAGCCCACCGGCCAGCCGACCAACGTCGGGCACGCCGGTGGGCGTGCAA
>JALYKM010000177.1 GCA_030774785.1 Gemmatimonadota bacterium | reverse complement strand
GGGGTGCCGGATAATGTCGCGGTCAATCGACAGCCGAATCGACAGCAAGGAGCGCTGCTCGCAAGAGCGGGCTCGTGTCCGCACACTTGATACTCCATCGGATGTTCTGCACTGATGCTGTTGCCGGGTGTCGACACAACACCGATCGAGACTTCCTCCTCACCTTTGCCGAGCGGCATTTTGAGAGGCCCCGTCTGCCGATGTCGCTAGCCGCTTACCGATCCATAAGGAACGGATCTCCCGGCGGTGGGCGGAGCGCTGGAGTCGGGAACGGCAGTTCCTGCCTCTCGATCCAGCAATTGAGGTCGGCAGCGATGCTCGCCCCAGAGATTGTGAAGTTCTAGAACGGCGAGACGAGATCCATCAGTGCCACTTTCTTGTAGCCGGCGGGGATCGAGAAGAGCGAGTCTGATACGACTCTCTTTTCGTAGTTCAGAGTTTCGAGTGACATATGCTGTGTACGGGCGCCGGCCGCGGTCGTAGCCGTCGTTTCAGTGACCGTCTTCAACGTCGTCCCACACTTCGCCAACCGCTTGGTCACCTTAGCTGTCTGCTCGGCCATGGCTTCCGCTCCGGGCATCGCGCGAGTCATGGAGCGCAGGCGGGCCGAAATCGATTTCGCTCGTACCGAATCGCGTTCCGGAGAATCCGATGCCAGGTCCGGCGCGACATACAAATCTGTTGTCACCGCCGTTGACCGGACGCTTGTGTCCCCGAACATGGTCATCGTCATGCGTGATGTGGAATGCGTGCGAAAATGAAGAGTCTTGTGGCCGGCGATGGTCGGGCCTGGTCCAATGCTGTCCATCGTTGCACTGTCGCCGGTTGATTCGAATTTCATCGCCGCGCCAGCGAATCCCACGCTCGACAAAATCAAAGATGGTTTCATCTCAGCGTAAATCCTTCTTGCGGAATCCATGAAAATGACGGTCATGTCGCTGTCACCCGTCATCATCAACTGTGTCAGGCCGGGTCGATAGACCGGCGCGGCGGCGGCAGTCGAGCTGATATAGTCGACGCGGTACCTCTCCTTCGACGTGACAGTGCGCGAGAGGATCGTGTCGGTTTTGCCGGCTACTGTTTCCATTATCATGCGCTGATCAACGACGACAGCTTTCGTTTGGGCGGCGGCAGGGGCGGCGACGCTGGTTACGGCAATCGAACATATCAGGGCACGCATGGTCAACATCCGGTAACTCCAAGCAGGGTTGTCATCTCAATCTAGGCTCCGCGGTTCACTCACGCGCTGGCGCCGGCCCTCGGCCACCTGAGCGACGTCACAACCGACGTGGCAAGGACCGCGGCCACCACTCCCAGTGATACCTTGTCACTGTCCTTGTCGCTTGGGATCCGAACCACTAGAAAGCAAATGGCGTCTCCCGACTTGTATCGTCGTCGAACGCCATCTCAGCTAAGTGGGCCTGGGTAGAGTTGAACTACCGACCTCACGCTTATCAGGCCAGATACACGCGTCAGACGGACGGACGCTCCTATGAATCACAACGACTTACACGCTCATCGCGTCCGTGCTCGTCAGCCCGCGTCAGCCTAGCTTGGCACCACTACTGGCACCGTCACTTGCTGATCGAGACGAGCGAATAGCCCACTACCTGACTCAGCGGAATCCTAAACCAGCGTGCTCGACCAGGGCGCTCCCGCCTCGAACTACACGGTAGGCAAGGAGATGGGGCACGGCGGCGAAGCACTTGTAAAGAGAGTGTAGGGGCACCTTGGAACGGTGCGGCATCGGGTGGAAGTCATGGAGTACCGCGTCGAGCAGCACGAAACCCAACTAACCGAAGGAATACGACTGCTCCGAATAGCCTAGTTGTAAAAAGAAGGGCAATCTCCGTTGGTTTCACCGGGTGTGTTTTCTCCAGCAAATTGTCCGCTACGGGGCCGCGAACGCCCGATTGGTTGCATCTTTGTTGATCCTCGCGCAGTATAGCTCGGGCTGCAAGAATTACCAGTTGAACCGACAATCATCAAACGCGGGCCATCCCGGTCGGCGACGCGGAATCATCTCACACACTAAGAGGAGGCAGATCATGAAGCGGGTCATTGCTCTTACATTGCTCGGAGTGCTGGTCGCCGTTCCAACCCACGCTCAGACGCGGAACGCAAAGGAGCAAGAGGTGCTCAAAGCGTATCAGGTGTTAAACGACGCATCCCTCATCAAGAAGGATCGCGCCACCATGGAGCGCCTTTATGCTGACGACTACATGTACCTTCACTCGAATGGTACCGTCGCCAACAAGACCCAGGAGATCGCAGAAAGCATGTCTCCAGATCAAGTTTGGACCGCGCGTAAATCCGACGACTTGAAGGTACGGATCTACCGCGATGTGGCCGTTGTCACCGGCGTCTCAACCCTCACTGGATCCGCCAAGGGGTACGTCAGCGGAGCACGGCGTTTCACTCAGCTGTGGGTCAGACGGAACGGACGCTGGCAGAGCGTTGGTGGCCAATCGACGCTCGTACCAGCAAAGTAGGTGTCCAAGCCTTTGAAGATTTCCGCATCAAACGCTCTGGAGGTCGCGAAGGTCGATCTGGAACGTCGAGTTCCAAATGAACGGTCCGCGAGATAGGTGACACCCCCTGCTAGGCACGCCTGATACGTACGACTTTTGTCACCTTCCACCGCATCGCACTCCCGCCACAGTGCCAGAAGAATAGCCGCGCGACCGGGTAACTGGTTACGGGGCTTTGCTTTGTCTAAAAGGGCCTGCGAGGAGTTGAACCTCGGACCTCACGCTTGTATGACGCACTTGCGCGAGGTTATTAGAAGGGCACCGGCGGTAGACCGACCACGCATCGGGGTCCACGAGCCCGTTGATAAGCTGGGTCGCCGTGCGGTGTCGTTGCCCAGCGGAGCCCGGACGATTGCGCGAGCTGGTCAAGCTCGCATGAAATCCAAGACAGGGCGCGCGGGGTGGTCTTCTCGCGGGGAGGGAGCGATGAATCCCGAACGCTTGGTGGGGATCGACGTGGCGCAAGCGACCGTGGCGGTCGCGGTGCATCCGGAGGAGCGGACGTGGGAGGTCAGCACGAAGCCGGCCGCGCTGGCGCGCTTGGCGCGGGAGCTCAAGCAG
>JALYKM010000176.1 GCA_030774785.1 Gemmatimonadota bacterium | reverse complement strand
ACGCAGTAGAGTTCGACATCGTTGAGGGTCAGAAGGGGCCAGCTGCCGAGAATGTGAAGAAGGCTTCTTAAGCAACGTAAGCTTCACTGGCACAATCTGGCGGGGCGTCTCAGTCGAGGCGCCCCGTTTTGTTTTCAGGGGGACGCCCCCGCCTGGGGATGGGTGCTATCTCTACTGCGCTTTCCAACCGCTCGAGCAAGCGGACTTGGAACGCAGCGAGGTCGATCTCGATGTGCAACCCTTGTCCAGCGAGGTATCGCCCGACCCCTTTGATGATTTCCTCAGCGACGATGATGGCCCTTGCGGTGGACAGGCCAAGCTCATGAATGAGCAAGGCCGTGAGGGCGAGAACCAGGAGGCCCTCAATACTGAGACGCCGTGCTATTCCCTGTCGCTCTTGACGTATTCCCGCGACCTTATTATGGGAGAGGATATTGTCCACCCACTTTGCAGGCATTTCCAGCGCAAGTGCAGCGGTGGCAACAGTGTAGGCCCGTGGCATTAATAATCCTAGTCACCAAGGATATTTAATGCGAGCTCCACTTCGCCCTACCTGCGGCCACCTTCCTAGCTATATTGCGCGCTCGCTGAACCCCGCCAGCGGACCCAACACAACATCAGGCAGCCAGTCAATCATGAAGCAGTTCTGTCGAGTAGTAGGGATTGCTCTCCTCCTCTTCCTGACCTTTTCTCGTTCAGCGCTGGGTCAGAAAACGTATGCCCTCGGCGTAGGGGGAGGTGTGGCCATCCCGGTTGGAAAACTGAGCGACACCCAGAAAATGGGCTACAACGGCATAGTTGCACTCGCGATAGGAGTGGCGGAGCTCCCAATCGGAGTACGCTTTGATGGGATCTACAACAATTTTTTATTTCGTACTGCTCCAGTCGGCAGTTCGAGCTCCTCCGACCTCCGTGTCATGGGAGCGTTAGGTAATCTGATATATGCGTTTTCTGGAACGAGCGCAAAGCCCTACGTAATTGTCGGCGGTGGGCTTTACAATACCAAAGGCGACGTTCCCGGTGCAAAGTCCGAGAACAGCTTCGGATTCAACGCCGGGCTCGGCGCAACTTTTGGGGTCGGCCCGTTCGCGACCTTTCTCGAATCCAGATACCACAGCATCTCACGAAACGGCGCAAAGGGCGGAGTGATTCAGTTCGTTCCCATCACCGTCGGCTTGATGTTCTGACGCATAATGAAAAAGGACGCACTCGGGCCCGAGTGCGTCCTTTTTCATTATGCTTCTCTGTACGCTTTACATTGCGCGAAGAACGAGCTCGTTCCCGCGTGCGGCTTCAGTAATGGGACGGAGCGCTTCTCGCGCAGAGCGGAGTTGAGCTGATACGGCTGAAGGCCCGGTTCCGCCTGGCACGTCGCGTCGCGCTACGGAGCGCGAGGGCTCGAGCCAGTCGAGTACATCGTCGCCGAAGAGCGGATGCGCTGACTTGAAGGATGCGAGTGGCAGAGCATCCAGGTCACAGCCATCGCGCTCGCCCTCACGAATCAGCAATCCTATTGCAGAGTGGGCATCGCGGAAGGTAGCTCCCTTCTCCACCAGATAATCAGCGAGATCGGTCGCCATCATGCTGCTGGAGAGCGCAGCGCGCATCCGCTTTGCGTTGAAGCGAATCTCGTGAAGCGCCCCGGCTACAGCAGGAAGAACGAGAAGAATCGTATCGACAGCGTCAAACAACACGCGCTTGTCGTCCTGGAGATCCTTGTTGTAGCCGCTCGGCAATCCCTTGAGCGTCGCCAGCAGTGTCGCAAGATCGCCGATTGCACGGGCACCTGAGCCGCGCGCAAGCTCAAGCGCGTCGGGGTTGCGCTTCTGCGGCATCATGCTCGAGCCCGTGGTGAATGCATCTCCGAACTGAACGAATCCAAACTCGCTGGATCCGTAAATGATCAGGTCTTCGGCGAGGCGCGAAAGGTGAGTCGCCATCATCGCGACGACGAACAAGAGCTCCGCGACAAAATCGCGGTCGCCAACGGCATCGATGCTGTTCTGTGAAACGGAGGTGAAGCCAAGGCTGCCCTGCAGAAGTACACGGGAAATCGGAAACGCACATCCGGCAATCGCGCCGGAGCCCAGCGGCAGTACCGCAGTGGCGCGTGAAGCGGAAGCAATTCGCGCTCGATCGCGCTCGAGCGGCCAGAAGTGTGACAACATCCAATGCGCCGCGGAAACAGGCTGAGCACGCTGCATGTGGGTGTACGCTGGCATCAACACATCTTCCAGC
>JALYKM010000175.1 GCA_030774785.1 Gemmatimonadota bacterium | reverse complement strand
TTTGGCCCCGTCCAACCGTCGTATACGCATGAGCCGACTCATGATCGCCGCTTCGCTCCTGCTCGCAATTCCGAGCTCCTCGTTTGCGCAGCAGGCAATGGCTTTCACCGCCAGCAACGATACCGGTCCGGCCTCGGACGCAATCTTCGAGACCAAGGACGCGGCTGTCCTCACGGCGGGCCTCACACCCCTCTCGAAAACCCAGCTGGGCAAAAACGAGCGCGAAGTCCGAATCTGGTACTCCAGTTTCGGTAATCCGCAGTTCCTGGTGATCGTCCGCCAGAACGGGGCGTCAACCACCGGCCGTCTCATGCTGTGGTGGGACCAGTACTACGAATCCTCACCCGCGAGCGCGGACAAGCGGGTCGACAACTTCGTCCGCGCCGGCTATGACTGCGGTCCGGTGTCGAAGCGCGACTCCCACTTCGGCGAAGATCGCTGGATCAGCTCGATCTGCGAGGCGAAACTCAAAGCACCCGCGGACTGGAAGGCGTTCCTTTCGGAAGTCGAGGCCCATGCGCTTCCTCAAGCCAGCGCTGCGGCTCCGGCGGTCGACCAGGCCGAGGAGGAGAACTGGGGAATCACCGTCGAGCGCAGGTCGGGAGCCAGCTATGGCGTCTCGCACTACCACATTGCTCTGACGATGGGCGCTCCTGAGCCGGGCCGTGGACCAAAGCTTCAGGACATGGTGAACGCGCTTGCCTCGAGTGCGAAGCGCCAGCCAGCTGTCGCGCAGCACTGAGCCTGAGGCTGCGCTAATGGCGCAGCTCTACCAACCTCTCGAAAAACCTTAGCGACTCCGGATTCGCCAGCGCTTCCGTGTTCTTTACAGGTCGCCCGTGAATCACTTCGCGCACCGCGAGCTCGCTGATCTTTCCGCTGATCGTACGGGGAATGTCCTCCACCTGAATGATCTTCTTCGGCACGTGGAGCGGCGTCGTGTTCTCCCGCAACCGTGATGAGATGCGCTCGCACAGCGCGTCATCGAGCGTGATGGCGGGCTGGAGCTTCACGAACAGGATCACGCGGACGTCCCCCGGCGATCCGCTTTCGATCTCCTGGCCTACGGCTACGCTCTCCAGCACTTCGGGCAGCTGCTCGACCTGCCTGTAGATCTCGGCGGTTCCTATCCTGACGCCGCCCGGATTGAGCGTGGCGTCGCTCCTTCCATAAATGATGTATCCCCGGTGCCTGGTGATCTCTGCCCAGTCACCGTGACGCCAAACGCCCGGAAAATGGTCGAAGTACGCCGCGCGGTATTTGGCGCCGTCGGGGTCGTCCCAGAAAGCGATGGGCATGCTGGGAAATGGGCGTGTGCATACCAGCTCGCCCGGAATGAGCCTTACCGGATGTCCGCCCTCGTCGAATACGTCGACCGCCATGCCCAGTCCCGGCGTCTGAATTTCCCCGCGATAAACCGGGAGGATCGGATTGCCCAACACAAAGCAGGAGATGATGTCGCTACCGCCGCTGATGCTGGCGAGATGCACATCCGATTTGATTTTCTTGTAGACGTAGTCGAAGCTGTGGTCCGCCAGGGGGCTGCCGGTCGACAGTATCGCCTTGACCTTCGACAGATCGTGATTCTTGCACGGCTCCGCGCCGCTTTTCTCGAGGAGCGCGAGGTATTTGGCGCTCGTGCCGAAAATTGTGATTCCCTCCCGATCAACCATCTGCCAGAGAATATCAGGGGTAGGAGAGAGTGGAGCACCATCATAAAGAACGGTCTTCACGCCGACAGCCAGTGAGCTGACCAGCCAGTTCCACATCATCCAGCCGCACGTCGTGTAGTAGAAGATGCAGTCTTCGCGCTTCAAATCGGTGTGAAGGATCAGCTCCTTGAGGTGCTGGATGAGCGTGCCGCCCGCGCTGTGCACCATGCACTTGGGGAGTCCCGTGGTGCCGGACGAGTACATGATGTAGAGCGGGTGATCGAACGCAAACCGCTCAAAGCCCGGCAGTTTCACCTCCAGAGGCTCTGTCTCCTCTGGGGGAGTCCGCCTCAAAACACCGTCGGGAGTCCGTCTGAAAACACCCTCGGGAGGGGTCTTCCTCGAGGTGCCTTCCGGCGGTGTTTGTCTCATGGTTGCGATTCCCCACTGTGCGGCGATGAAACGCGACCAGAGAGTTCCCTTCCGCACACCGTCCAGATCCGGCATCTGCTTTCTGTACGGCGTGACCACTACGTGCTCGAGCGACTGAATTCTGAACGCGATCTGTCTCAGGCGCGGAACGAGGTCGATCTCCTTGCCGTTGTAGAGATATCCATCGGCCGCAAACAGGATCTTCGGCTCGATCTGACCGAAGCGGTCCATCACGCCCTGCGCACCGAAGTCGGGTGAGCAAGACGACCAGGTAGCGCCGAGTGATGTCGCGGCGAGCATGGCGATGACTGCTTCCGGTATGTTGGGCAGCCAACCCGCGACGCGATCGCCCGGCTGCACACCGGCGGCGCTGAGCGCGAGAGCGAGAGTACCAACCGCCTCGCGGAGCTCCTTGAAGGTAAGAGTGCGCTGGTGTCCTTCCTCGTTCCACGACGCTAGCGCCGGCTCGTCATCCGTGAAGCGGAGAAGATTCTCGGCGAAGTTGAGGCTTGCGTCAGGGAACCAGCGCGGCCCTTTCTCCGGATCGGGCGGCTCCATATGGTCGAGGCCTACTCCAACGCGCTCGGCGCCACCGCCAGTGCCACGGTGTCCGACGATTCCGCAGAACCTCCAGATGAGCGACCAGAATCGCTCCGGGTTATTTACGGACCACTCGTGGAGGTCCCAGTACGAATCAGTCGAAGAGTCGGGAACGGGCGGACCGCCGCGCTCCTCTACGTACTGGAGGAACTCGGTCATGTTCGCCTTGATGACGCGCTCGGGGGAGGGTGTCCAGAGCGCCTCGCTCATTTCGACTTCAAGCCTCAGCTCGTGGGAGGATTGAATTGCGCGTGCTGCCCCTGCAGCCACGACTTGTGATAGTCCGGATCCTCGATCTCCAGCGCCTGCTTCGCCACCTTGAGCGGACGGAAGCTGTCCATCATCACCGCCAGCTCGTCGGTGTACTTGGCGCCAATGCTCGCTTCCGCGCGCCCGGGATGCGGGCCGTGTGGGAGACCATCGGGGTGGTGAGTGACCGAGCCGTACTCGATTCCCTTCCGGCTCATGAATTCGCTCGAGGCGTAGAACAGCACCTCGTCCGAGTCGACGTTGGAATGGTTGTACGGCGCGGGGACGGCGTTGGGATCGAAGTCGTAGGGACGCGGGCAGAACGAACAGATCACGAAGCCGTCGCCCTGGAAGGTCTGGTGCACCGGCGGCGGTTGGTGGATGCGACCGACGATCGGCTCGAAGTCGTGGATGTTGAAGATCCACGGATAGAAGTAGCCGTCCCACCCCACGACGTCGAACGGATGGTGGTCGAGCACCAGCTCGTTGATCCCGTCGTACTGCTTTACGTAGAGGGAGAAGTCGCC
>JALYKM010000174.1 GCA_030774785.1 Gemmatimonadota bacterium | reverse complement strand
ATGCTGCTCGACAAGGAGCAGAAGATCGCGCGGCCCCGGCAGATTTACATCGGTCAGCCGGAGAGGCCGTACAGGAGCAAGCTCAAGACGAAGTAACTGGGACGGCAACGGCAACTGAACGAGTTGTGAGCTACGCGCTTGTAAGCCGTCTGCTGTTAGCCGTAAAACGTGGGGACGTCACTAGTGGCCTGATGGCAAAGGCGGTTGCTTGCGCCCTGACCCGCGTCAGTAACGTCCCGACGTAGTGAGGCTAATAACTCTCAGCTGTGCCTCTGGCAGCTCCCAACTCGTTCAGTTGCAGTTTGCAGTTCCAGTTCGGCAGCTCACAACTCGTTCAGTTGCAGTTGGACAATCGCTAGCTCGCCGCGCTGGCGAGCGAGACTCCCTCCGCCGCGAGCAGCGCCTTCTTCACCCCAGGCAGTCCGCTGTAGCCTCCGATCGAGCCGTCGCTCATCACGACGCGATGGCATGGCACCACAACCGCCACCGGATTGGCTCCGCACGCCTGCGCCACCGCGCGCGTTGCTTTCGGCCGGTTGATCGCCTGTGCGACATCGAGATACGAACGGGTTGAGCCAGGAGGGATGGCGAGCAGCTGGCTCCAGACCTCGCGCTGAAAGTCGGTTCCCATCAGATCGAGGGGCATCAACCGGTCGAGATTCCTGCCGGCGATCCGGGCGACCACGGTCTCGAGCGCGGACTTGAGCGCCCGGTCTTCGCGTTCAATCTGGGCCTTTGGGAACTGTGCGTGGAGCGATTCCTCGAGCGCGCTCTCCGATTCGCGAAGACTCACGGAGCAGATACCCTTGTCGGTCGCCGCGACCAGCACCTTGCCCAGCGCGCTGTCACCAATAGTGAACTTGATTTCCATTGTTCCTTCCTCCCTGCCGCCGAATACCTGAAATGATCTCGCGTCCCTCCGGGAGTATTGCATCACTTCCGGATAGGTCGCGTCATTTCACTTCGCATGGTAGCCCGGGCCCCTGAGCGCTCGGCCCGGCAGAGCGTTGGTGACCTGTCCGCCGTCCACGACCGGCACTCCGTTCACGAGCACGTAGCTCACTCCCGTGGCGAGCTGTGACGGCTCCTCGAACGTCGCGTGGTCGATGATCGTTGTTGGATCGAATACCGTGATGTCGGCGTACATTCCCGGCTTCAGCAGTCCCCGGTCGTTGATCCCGACTCGTTGTGCCGCGAGCGACGTCATCTTTCTGATCGCAAACTCGAGCGAGATCACCGAATCCTGGCGCACGTACCGGCCGAGTATGCGCGGAAACGTTCCGAATCCACGCGGATGTCCCCTTTCTCGCCACTGCCCGGTTGAATCCGGGCTTACCGCTCCGGCGTCCTGACCGACCGAGACCCACGGCTGCCTCATCGCGTAGCGGAGGGCATCCTCATTGAACGAGAAGTAGATCGCGCTCGTGCGGCCGCGATCGCCAATCAGTATGTCGAATGCCGCGTCGTACGCGTCCTGCCCGCGCATCTTGCCGATGTCGGTCAGCAGCTTGCCTTCGTAGATCTTGAGCGAATCTGCCCCGACCTCGTTCACCATCGTGCGCGCGGCGGTGCGAATCCCCTGAGCGCTGTCGGCGCCGAGCTCCGCCTTGAGGCGCGCCCGGACGGTCGGATCCTTGAGCCGCATCACGAGCGAGTCGTCGCCGCCCTCCTGCACCCAGGTGTTGAGCATCGCCGAGAGCCCGGTTCCACTCGCGATGTACGGGTACTGGTCCGCCGTGATGTCGATTCCCGCCGCTCGCGCCGAGTCGATGAGCGCGACCGCCTGCTTCATCTGCTCCGGCGAGCGCGACTTGATGTGTCTTATCTCCGCCCACGTTCCTGCTTCAGCCGCGATTCGTATTGTCTCGCGAACCGCGTCGAGCAGCCCCGCGCCTTCGCTCCGAATGTGCGCGGCGTATCCGCCCCTGTACGGCGTCGCGTACTTCGTGAGCGCGATTAGCTCTTCGGTCGAGAAAAAAGTGCTCGGCAGATAGATCAGCCCGGTTCCCACCCCCACCGCGCCATCGCGCATCGCCGAGTCGATGAGCGCCCCCATCTGCTTCATCTCCGCGTCGGTGGGATGGCGGGTGACTTCACCCATCACCGCTTCGCGAACAGAGCTCGTGCCGACATAGGTTCCGAGATTGATGGCGATGCCCGTGTTCTCGATGTAGCGGAAATACTCGCCGAGAGAGCGCCACGGAAACCGGGCATCGGGCTGTTCGCCGAGTGCGACGTTCGGCCACGCGGAGTGGACTTCGCCCGTGATCTCGCTGGTGATTCCCTGCGTGATCTTCGACACGGCGTGGGGTCCGCGGAGAATCGCAAACTCAGAGTGGCCGAGCATGTCGATGAAGCCGGGAGCGACTACCTGGCCGCCGGCGTCGATCACGCGGCGCGCGGTCAGTCCAGGGATGGAGGGACCGACGTATGCAATCCGGTCGCCAACCGTAGCCACGCTGCCTCGATACCAGGGATTGCCCGTCCCATCGACTATCCGCGCGTTGGTGATGAGGAGGTCGTAGCGTCCTGATCCGGCTCCGCGCGTTGGAACAGACGCGCACGCGGCGGTGAGTGTGATCGCTAGAGCTGAGAGGACTCCGGTGATTCGCATTCGTCTTTTTGTGTGGAGTTGTTTGTGTTGCCCGCGGCCCCTAGCCGGCCCGCCCACAGCCCCTGGCAGGTAGTCTTCAGTTGCCGTGAAAGCTGTGAAAGCAGGGAGCGCTATGAGATTTTTTGCGTCTTCTTTCTGAGAAAGTCCATTAGGATGAACTGACCCAAAGTCATCGTGTTGGTGAAGTACGCCTTGCCTTTGCTGATCTCCGAGACGCGCTTCACGAACTCCACCAGCGCCCGGTCGCGCGCCAGCATGAAAGTGTTGATGAGAATACCGGCGCGCCGGCAGTTCGCAACCTCCCGCAACGTCGTGGCGATGACCGTAGAATCGAGGCCCATTGAATTCTTGTAGATCTGTCCATTTGGCATCGTCATCGCGCTGGGCTTTCCGTCGGTGATCATCACGATCTGGCGCATGTCCTTCTTCTGCGCCATCAGCAACCGCCGCGCGAGCTTGAGACCCTCAGCGGTGTTGGTGT
>JALYKM010000173.1 GCA_030774785.1 Gemmatimonadota bacterium | reverse complement strand
CGGTGGAGCCAGGTCGCAAACGCGGCATCGCCCCGGAACTGCGAGAGCCTCGAGAACGCGCGGATGAAAGTGTCCTGCGTGAACTCCCGAGCCTTCTCCGCATCGCCACTGAGCCGATAGGCGAGCGCGTAGACGCGGGACGCGTGCATGTCGTACAGTGCACGCCCGGCCAACCGATCCCCCGCGATGACCCGGGCGATGAGCTGTGTCTCGTTCACGCGGTGAGCTTATCTACCGCAATCTCTGTCGCGACCATGGTGCTGTAAGGTTCGACACGGGCATTGGGCGGATAGTTCGGTAAGGGGGAAACTGCAACTGAGAACTGCCAAGCTGCCTGCCGCCAGCTTGAAGCTGCCGGCCACCAGCCTCACTACGTCGGGACGTTACCGGCGCGTTTCAGGGTAGGGGCAACTGCTTTTGCCATCACGCCACTGAGTGACGTCCCGACGTTTGCAGCTCGCCGCTCGCAGCGTTCAGCTGGAAGCGGGCAGCCTGGCAGTTCTCAGTTGCAGTTGCACTTTGTGGTCACTTCACCCCTCGCCTATCAACGAGTCCTGGCTCGATCGACATGCGCAGATCGTACGGCACGACCGGCACCGAGATATCCGCGCTCCGGTTCCAGCCCAGTGAGCGGGCGCGGACGCGGATCATTGCCTCCTGCGCCTCCGCCGGATCGCCGAAAGGAGTTTTTCTCCACCGGTAGCTCTCGCGAAGGATCTGCGAGGTGACCCTCAGGCTCGCCATCGATGCATGGGTGGTGAGAGTGACGAGCGCGCCGCCACCTTCGCGCGCGGCGCGGGAGAGCCGCACCGTCTCGGTGCCCTCGGGCTCGATACCAGCGATCACGACCAGCGCGAATCCTCCGCACCGAAGCAGCTCCTCCGCTCCACGAAGTCCGTGCTTTCGACTTCGCGGCCGTACGAGGATCGGCCCTTCTTCCCAGAATGGACCAGCGACGGTGCCGAGCCCGTCGATCCAGACTGCCCTCTCACCCTGGGCGACGGTGGTATGACACGCGGCTCTGAGAACCGCGGTCGCTCCCCCCTGCGGCATCCAGACGGTCAGTCTTCCTCGAGGAAGACCGCGCCCGGGAAGGATCGCATCGAGCGCGTCGATACCTGTTGCCACCGGCTCCGCGGTCCGGTGGGTGACCGGTGTCGCATCGGGGAATCGATGCTCGATGAGTGCGCGGATGGCGGCGTTGCGGTCGGACATAGCTCTGCTAGAATAGCCCGAACATAACCCGAAAGCAAGAAGGGTACCGGCGAAAAAAAAGGATCTTCGCGGATTTTGGTGTAGCAGGGGGCAGAATGGGGAAGTGCGGCCCCGGTAGCCCAGAGTTGAACCGAGTCTTTGCTATCTGCTTTCAGTTACCCGTTGCCCGTTGCCCGTTGCCCGTTGCCCGATTGCCAGCCAATGGGCTTTAACTCTTCCGAGCCCAAATGCAGCATCCGGTGGCTCGGTGCAGGTGAACGATGGCGGCGCCGGATCGAGTGCGATGAAGAATTCGGCGTGGCTGACTTCAGAAAACTCCGCGTTTGGCAGCTGGCGCGGGACATCGCGATTGACGCGCATCGAGTGACTGCCCGCATGCGCGGAGCGAGGAGCGCGGCACTTCGCGACCAGCTTATGCGCGCTGCGATGTCGGTGCCGACGAACATCGTGGAGGGAAGTGCGCATGCGAGTCCCCGCGAGTTTGCGCGCTTTCTCCAATACGCCCTCGCTTCGGTATCTGAGCTCGAAGGCCACGTTCAGCTTGCGCGCGATCTTGAATTGATGACCGAGCAGGATTTCACTCCCTTCCTCGCTCGCATAGTCGATGCGCGCAAGATGCTGCACGGGCTATTAAAAAAGGTCCGGGTAACGGGCACCGGGTAACGGGTAACGGGTAACGGGTAACGGGTAACGGGTAACGGGCAAAATGCTGCACCCAAATCCGCGAAGAACCAAAAAAAAAGCGGGGAGCCGCAGCTCCCCGCTAATCGGAATCGGGAAAGCCTTACTCGTGTCCGGTGATAAGACCTTCGTCGCCGCCAGTGCTTTGGCAGGTTGCCCCGCAGAAGGTGTCACGGGATATGGCGGGGAAAATGGCGAAGAACTTCTGCGTCCCTCCTTGCGAGATAACTAGACGACCGCAGCTCTCCGTGCACGCTGTGAAGAAGCTTCCATCAAAACTCGCGGTGGAAAGATCAATTATAACTCCGTCGATGGTGAGAGTCCCACGCCCCGAGAATGATCCTTGAAAGAACATGATCCGAGCGTCGGGCGAGGCCAAGACTCCGTCGGGGTAGTCGGCGTTCGGCAAGAAGCGAATGAAGCCGATCTTTACATTCGGGTCGCCAATGATCTGCGGGTCGCCAACAAAGAAAAACAGCACTGGGATCGCGGTCCCGCCGTCACTCAGAAACGCATCAATAACAGGACTAGGCGGAAGGTTTACAGGCGCGGATACAGCTACTGCCAACTTTGTCGGCGCGAGGGGGCCGGCGTTGGTCGGCGATGTCGCGTCATTGCACGCCGCGGCAAATAAGACCAGCGCGATTGCGAAAAGCGAATACCGTTTCATAGGAGGGGCGGTTAGCCGGTGAACTGACTATCCAGGTCGTCAGCAGTAAGGGAAGCGAACCTCAACAATGTAGGTGGTTCGGTAAAATCCGCCACGGGACTGTTTGAGCCGATGCCACTTCACAAAGAATCGGTTTGAAACGCGCGGCCATCATGTCGCTCGTGAGCTCCGGCGGCAGGAATCTTGATCACGACCTTGCGGTTGAGCGCCAGATCTGTGGCCATGAACAGCCGGCTCATGCCTCCACCCTTCAGCTCCTCATCTACGTGATAGCTGTCGGCGAAGCTCTTTCGGAGATCTTCAAGCAGATCGTCCACGCGAGCCGGGGTCCGAGGGGTAGGAGGTAGAGGCCGCTCAAAACATACGGCGTCGCCTCTGTAGTCGTGACACTGGAATGTCCCTGCCGGCGGCGAGGAGGATTTTTTTGGCGGGCGGTGTAAACACTATCCAGCCGCCGTGTCAGGCCTGATTTATGAATTACCTCCCTGCGAGGCCGATTCCTGCCGCGGCAATCCCGTCAACTCTGA
>JALYKM010000172.1 GCA_030774785.1 Gemmatimonadota bacterium | reverse complement strand
TCACGAATCCCGAGCTGGTAAAGCGGTACGGAGCACATCTATGGATGGATCCCGGCGAGCCGGCCGTTCGACGGCACACGACTCAGGTCGTACTCGACGTCGTCAAACGGTACGACATCGACGGTGTTCACATCGACGACTACTTCTATCCATACAAGGAAAAGAATGCACGCGGGAGCACGATCGAGTTCCCGGACGCGGTCAGCTACCGGCGTTATCGGAATTCGGGTGGAACTCTGGCGAAAGACGACTGGCGTCGCGAGAACGTCGACAGCCTGATCCATCAGGTTTATGTCGGGATCAAAGCAATCAAGCCATGGGTGAAGTTTGGGATCAGTCCCTTCGGAGTATGGCGTCCCGGAAATCCGCCGCAGATCGGAGGCTTCGATTCATACGCGGAGCTTTACGGCGACTCGAGAAAGTGGCTCGTGAATGGATGGGCGGATTACTTCACTCCGCAGCTCTATTGGCCGACTTTTCGCGCTGATCTCAGCTATCCGGTTCTCCTGCAGTGGTGGGTCGAGCAGAATGCAAAGGGCAGACACATGTGGCCGGGCAATTATATCGACAAGGTCACCGGCACGCCGACGGGATGGCCCGCTCAGGAACTGCTGGATCAGATCGCCCTCACGCGCGCTCAGCGCGGAGCCACCGGAAATGTCTACTTCAGCATGCGCTCGCTGATGTACGGGCGCGACGGACTTCCGGAGAAAATGGTGGCAGGTCCCTACGCAACCAGAGCGCTCGTGCCCCCATCCCTCTGGCTCGATAGTGTTCCTCCAACTGCTCCCATCGTGCGTGCAGGCCGCGACGTGGGAACAGGCGCGAGTACTCTGTCGCTCCAGCCACAGGGGGCGGAAGCTACATGGCTATGGCTGATTCGCATTCACGCGAGAAACGACTGGGCGACGGAAGTCGTGCCCGGACTCCAGCGGTTCTACATGATTCGGCGTTATGCGGGAGGAATCGACCCGGACGCAGTAAGCGTGTCTGCCGTTGACAGAAGTGGAAACGAGAGCACCGCTGTCGTGGTGGGTCTCACTCTTTCGCGCTGAGCGGCGATGCGGGCGCGAAAAAGTATCTGGTGGTCTCAGAGGTCGCCGCTACTTCAGCAACTCACGCGACTGATTATTTATCGTCTCGCTTGAGGGAAGCGGAGTTGATGCAATAGCGCTGGTGCGTGGGTCCGGGGCCATCGTCGAACACGTGCCCCAGGTGAGCATCGCAGCTGGCGCACAAGACTTCGGTGCGCCGCATGAACAGACTCCTGTCCGATTCGGTGCGCACGTTTTCGTCGGTCACCGGCTGCGTGAAGCTTGGCCAGCCGGTTCCGGAGTCGAACTTTGCATCGGAGTCGAATAATGGCGTGCCGCAGCAAACGCACTTATAGGTACCGGGCTGCTTGCTATCGTGATACTCCCCGGTAAAAGCGCGCTCCGTCCCCTTCTGTCGCGCAATCCGGTATTGCTCCGGGGTGAGCTCCTTCCGCCACTCTTCGTCACTCTTGTTGATCTTGTCGCTCATCTCGTCACTCGCTGGCCGTCCCACAGATGCGATTTCACCGTAAGCGCATCGGCTGTAGCGGCGCCTAGCGCGGTATTGTCAAAGATACACCAGGTGGGTATTCCCCGTGCCGCCTTTTCCTCGATAATCCGTGCAACACGCTCGAGCTCGCGTCGGATATTCCACCCCGCGGTACCGAGATGGATATCATCACCAGGGAATTCGTGTGGAATATCGGTGTGCAGCATCCTAGCTTGTGCTCAGTCACATGAATGGACTATCCACAGCTACGCACCGGTCGCGCCAGTCCGGGGAACGGCGCGGGTACGCGATCCTGATGGCGACCATCGTCGTGGCGGCTTGTGTTCACACACCGGGCGCCGTCCGTCCCACGCGGCGTATCAGCTATTGGGAGGCATTGGCGGAGCTTCATCCGGTCGAGGCGGCCGCCGTCGCGCACACGGAATCTGAGAAGGCGTTCGCCGAAGCTCTCAGGAGCCTGATGGCCGGAGATATCGAGAAGGCCGAGCAGGGGTTCGCCCAGCTGCGTCGGACGGCGACGGATTCCATCATCCGCGTCGGGTCGAGAGTGATTTACACCGCGACACTGCAGTACCAGGAGAAGTGGGACGCTCTGGCTGCGTTGAAGAAGGAGCCAACGCAGCCGAACGCCGACCGGACCGACAAGGCAAGCATCGAATTGTGGGCGGTGGCGTTCAAGGACGTTCCGCCGAAGACGATCACCTTCCGCGCGCGGTCCATTGTCTTGCCGATGTTGGTTTCGGCGGTGGGAACGCCTCTCGTTCCCGTCAGGATCGGAGACAAGGACTACAACTTCTGGCTCGACACCGGGTCGAGCATGACCATGCTCGCGTCGGATGTCGCGCGAGATCTGAACATCGTGCCGCTGGTGCGCGATACGCTGGAGATCGTCACCAGTACGGGAAGGGTGAAAGCGCACCCGGCGCTGCTCCCGCAGCTCCAGATCGGCCAGCTTCTGGTGCGCAATGCGCCGACGATGATCGTTGATGAATCGCTGATGCGGATGCGGGAGCTGAAGCCCATCGAGCGGAGCCCGCAGGTCAAGATCGATGGCATCATCGGGTTCGACATCATTCGCCACCTGGACCTGGAGGTGGATTACGGCGAGGGCACACTTCGACTCAGGAATCCCGCGACATCGAGACGGGAATCGGATCGCAACATGTTCTGGGTCGGCCTTCCCGTAGTAGGGCTCACCAGCAGCGACGGAATTCCACTTCACTTCGGGCTCGATACCGGAGCACAGCAGACTTTCGTGACCGAGACGTTGCTCGACAAACTCCAGCTCCAGGCAGCGCGGGTCGAGAGCCGCAGAGTAGGCGGGCTTGGCGGCGAGATATCTCTCCGCGCACCGGTTTTGCCGGCTGTTCGACTGTTCGTGCGCGGCTTTCCCATTCTGTTCAAAGGCGCAGTCGTACGAGCACCGGTCTACCAGGTTCTCGCGTCGCTCGACGGCGTACTGGGCGGGGATGTGTGGAATAGTGGCGTCGTGCGAATCGACATGACCAACGGGGTTTTTGAGGTGAGGCGGCCCCAACCGGAATAGGAACATGTTAGCTTGTTAGCTAACATGGCTCGCTCTGCCTCCCTCCAGATCCAGTTCGTGGTCACGCCTCGCTTCGAGGCGTTCTACGCGCTCTACACTCTCACCAACAGCGCGCCGACTCCACTCGATCCGTGGAGAGAACGAGCGCTGCTAAAACTTCCGCACGATTTCGAGTCCGTCGCAAAGCAGATCGCGCCTGTCCCGCTCTTCTGGCCATTGCTTGCCGATGCTTTGCAGCGCACGCCGGGCAAGATGACGTTCGAGGAGATTCTCTCGATTGTGCGCGAGATGCCGGCCGAGGAGCTCAAGACGAACATTCTCTCCGGGATCTTTCACGACTCGGCTACCGTGCAATCTCTCGTCACGCGCAAGAAGAGTCTCAAACAGGTTCTCACCAGCGACAAGCTTCCGGGTGGAGAGCTGCTCAGGCATTTCGGCCTCAGGCCGTACTCGGCGGACTCGCACGCCGCGAGCGCTGTAGTCAGGCTGCTGTCCAATCCGGACTCTTTCCGCGACGAGCTCGGGCTCGTGCTGCAGCGTTTCTGGCAGACAGGATTCAAGCGCGATTGGTCCGCGCTCGAGCCAGTGTTGCGGGCCGAGTCATTCCATATGAAGGATCTGCACGAGAACGCCTCGCTGGCGGAGCTGACTCGCGAGCTGAACCTGCCGGTCGCTTTCGACGATGACGCGGGAGAGCTTCGCCCGAAGGCAGGGCCCGCCATCAGGTATGACCAGGTCGACTGCCTCTACATAATTCCGTCCGCATTCAACACTCGCAGATGGTGGGCCAAATACGAGACGAGACCGCAGCGTTTCAGCCTGTACTTTCCGATCGCGTGCGAGGCGGCTTCAGCAAACAGGATTGCCGGTAATGAATGGCAGGCGCGGGAATCTTCGCGCCGGTCTCAGCATGCAGTAAACGCCGAATCGGTGTTCAGAGCGCTCGGCGACACGACACGCTACGCGATCGCGTCGGTACTCGCACGTACGCCAACGACGTCGGCGGAGCTTTCGCGAAGTCTCAAGGTCTCGAAGCCCACCATCACCCACCATGTGCAGGCATTGCGCGCAGCCGGGTTGATCGAGGAAGAACCGGACCGTGGATCTACCAGACTCTCGCTGAATCGAGAAACTGTCGCGGCGTTGTCGAACGCGGCGGTGGAGCAGCTCTTTTCATCGACCGCCGATCTGGCGCTGGTTACGACCCGGAAGCGGCGACGCAGCTAATCCCGGCAGGCACCCGGGGCGTCCCCGCCGGCGCCGAATTCGGCCAAAAAGAATCTTTTAAACCATTTCGCCGTAAGGTGAGTCTAAGAAGTTGAGGACCGGCGTTGTCTCTCCGGCCCACAATGATAAGCTACTGGCTGAGCTTGTAGGACGGGTGGGCCACCAGTAGCCGCCCCGTACCCGAAAGGGTACGGGGTTTTTTGTTTTGTAGGAGGCGGGTTCGCTAGCAGGATGGAGCGGCAGGCTGGCCACTTTCACCGCTCTCCGGGGCGGGATAGGTTTGCGGTTCGCAGCGCAGCCGGGGTGCTGCGCCTCGTTTTGATGGAGCATCGATGACGGAAGTGTTCGGAGAAAGGCTGCTCGATGGCAAGGCCGCTATCATCACTGGTGGTGGGAGCGGGATCAACCTCGCGATTGCCCGTCGCTACGCGCAGAGCGGTGCCAGAGTCGCACTCATCGGCAGAACGAAGGAGAAACTGGATGCCGCTGCGGACGACATTCGGGGGGCTGGCGGGATTGCCTCGGGTCATCCCGCGGATGTGCGCGACTATGACGCGCTGGCCTCGGCCATCCGATCCGCGCGCGAAGCACACGGCGATATCGATCTGGTAGTGTGCGGCGCTGCCGGAAACTTTCCCGCTCCGGCGCTTGGAATGTCGGCGAATGGATTCAAGTCAGTAGTAGACATCGATCTGCTCGGCACCTTCAACACTTGCCGGGCCGTGTTCGAGCATCTCAGACGGCCGGGCGCCTCGATCATCAACATCTCGGCGATGCAGGCGTTCACTCCCATGCCAATGCAGGCGCACGTCTGCGCGGCGAAAGCCGGGGTGGATATGCTCACGAAATGTCTGGCGATCGAATGGGGACCAGAGGGCGTGCGCGTCAACTCGATTGCCCCCGGTGCCGTTGACGATACCGAGGGCATGCGACGTCTGGCACCGACGCCCGAGATTCAGAAGCAATTCACTCGTAGCATTCCGCTGCAGCGCTTCGCCACGAAAGACGAGATCGCCGATCTGGCACTGTTTCTGTCCAGCGACGCGGCGAAGTTCATTACTGGCGCAGTTGTGGTATGCGATGGCGGGCAATCGCTCGCCGGCCTGGGCGTGAACATGATGGCCGCCATGCGCCCGCGCGCGTGAGCGAGATTCGCCGCCTCGCGATTTTCTGCGGATCAAACCCTGGCGCGCGTCCGGATTACATCGAAGCGGCCCGCTCGTTCGGGAAATTGCTCGCTGAGCGCGGGATCGGCATCGTCTATGGCGGGTCGAATGTCGGCTTGATGGCGGCGCTCGCCGACGCGATGGCCGACGAGCTCGGTGACATCATCGGCGTGATCCCCCGAATGCTGGTCGAGCGGGAGGTAGCGAACACGACCCTTTCCGATCTGCGCATCGTCAGTTCGATGCACGAGCGAAAGGCGATGATGGCCGAGCTGGCGGACGGATTCGTAGCGCTGCCGGGTGGAATCGGGACGCTGGAGGAGTTCTTCGAGACGTGGACGTGGGGTCAGCTCGGGATGCACACGAAGCCCTGCGGGTTGCTCAACGTCGCTGGGTATTTCGATCCGCTCCTCGAGTTTCTGGATCGCGCGGTGGACGAGAAGTTCGTGCGCGACGTTCACCGGGCCATGGTCGTAGTGGAGAGCGACCCCTCCGAGCTTCTTGCGCGTTTTGAGTCTTATGAGCCGCCGCGTGTAGTAAAGTGGATCAACGCGGGAACGATCTAGTTTTCCCGCTTCGACTTGCATCACTGTTTGTGGTCGGCGAGAGGTATCCTCTACGGCCGCAGTCCTCGCTTGCGGCTTCGCCGCACCGCGCCGGAGCGGCGCTAGCTGCGGATAGCGGCCTACGAGGACACCTCTCACCTCCCGGTAAAGTGTGTTTTCAAGCGCGCGGGAAGTGAGACTAGATCGCCTGCGTTGATCCTTTCGGGTCGCGGCCACAAAAAAACGAGATGTGTGACGGACCGGCGCTGCGACCTCGATTAGACAAGCTGGCGCAACACGCGAAAGATCAACTCCAGGTGAGCTCGTCGATCGAGCGCGGCCAATCCTGCTTGAGAAGACGCGACAGCGCACGATCCGCCAGCAGCTTGCCATCGGTCTGGCAGCGCGGACAATAATTCGTCTCGTTGTCGGCGTACCGAATTCGCTGCACCGGAGTGCCGCACACCGGACACGGCTGTCCGAATTTTCCGTGCACCGCCATCTCGTCGCGAAATGCGGTCACCTTCGCGGGGAAGTCTCCTTTCGATTCGTGACGAAGCCGCTCGGTCCATTCGATCAGCGTCGCGCGGGTGGCGTCGAGGAGCCGTTGGATTTCTTCTTCAGTCAGGCGTCTGGTGTGCCTGATCGGCGAGAGCCTGGCGCGATGCAGAATCTCGTCGGAGTACGCGTTGCCGATTCCGCTGAATAATCTGGGGTCGGTGAGAGATCTCTTGAGCGTGTGATTCTCCTGCACGAGCCGCTCAGTGAATTGGGCAAGATTGCACTCGAGAACTTCGAGGCCACCTCGCTTGAACTGCTCCAGCGCTTGCTCTCCGCGCACGAGCCACAGCGAAGCACGTCGCTTGGACCCGGCTTCAGTGAGAATCAGGGTGCCGTTTGGGAAGTCGAACGCAGCGAGGCCGATCTTGCCCGGGACCTTGCCGCCAGCAGGAAGCCAGCGGAGACGGCCGGCGATCATCAGATGGATCACGAGGAAGAGATCGTCCTCCAGCTCGACAACGATCCGCTTTCCCATTCTCCTCACTCCGGTGACACGCTTTCCCTCGGCTGCGCGCATTGGTGGGTCGACCGAGCGGAGAAGGAAAGGCTTGGCGATTCGCGTACGTTCCAACGGCTGCCCGGTGATGCGTGAAGCGAGCGCCTCGATGTAGACTGTGATGTCGGGCAGCTCGGGCATCTGTGGCTGTCGGTCTGACTACTTCCGGCTTTCCAACGGAGGACCAGCCATTGCCGCCAGCAGGTAGCTCAGGTTCGCTGTCCCATCCATGATGGGCTCGTTGGTGGAGTAATCGCCGACGTCGTCGTGGTAAACGATGAACCCGGTGTTGAATGGCGCGTACTCATCAGGATCGTGCAGACTGATGCCGAGGAGACTCTTGTAGATCGAGGAATAGACGGGCCCGTCGAGGAGAGCTCCCGTCAGCTCGACGTGCATCTCCTTCGCGACGACCGAGTGAGGATCTCGCGCGAAAACGCCGTCGTGCGGTAGCCCTATCACCATTGAGACTCCCCATGGATTCGCACCAAATAGCCAATCGAGCGCGGCTTGCTCGTACTCGCGAAACTGGTCGTCACCGGTCATGCGCCGGTACAGATACGCCTGGGTCGCAAACGATGCCATCAGGTTGTTCGAGCACCAGATGAACGGGACGCCGATCCGGAATCCGTTGTCGGCGCGCTTCACGACCGCGGCCAGGCCCCTCTTGTAGTACTCGGCGACGATTCTTCTGTCGGCCGAGCTCGCGTTGCGCCAGATCTCGTGGTGCCCGTTGTTGTGCCAGGGAAACCACTGATAGTGCTTCGCCGTGTCGGCGCCCATCCACGGAGTGACTGGCTCGCGCGATGCGTACTCGAGCGCATCACGGAGATATTTCCGCTCCCGGGTCAGCGCGTAGAGCTCCGCTGCGGCGAGCTCCATGTCGTCGACCCAGTTGTCTTCCTCATAGTAGTAAGGCGCGCGGCCGGGCGCCCCCTGACAGACACCAGGGAGTCGCTTGCCGATGGAGTAAGCTGTAGACGCCTTCTGCTGCAGCGTTCTCGCAAAGGCCGGGTCCCGTTGCCTGTAGATCGATGTAGCAAGGGCGAACGCCGAAGCGTACTTGCCGGCTGTCGATGCAAGTCCATCTGACCTGTTCTTGTACTTGAAGAGTCCCTGCGGCCTTCCGGTGCACGGATACACTGGTCGCTCCTTTCCCTTGCCCCAGCCGTAATCGGCCGAATCGGTAGGCGGGAGGTCCCAGTAGGTGTGATCACGATCATCACCGAGCTGGTTGTACATCTCCGAGTCCGACGGAAACATGCTCACCAGCCACTCGAGGCCGTGGCGCGCCTCGTCGAGCACGTCCGGAATGTCGTTGCTTTCGGCGAGACCGCGCGAATCGAAGCGGTCCGCAAACGACGCGGGATG
>JALYKM010000171.1 GCA_030774785.1 Gemmatimonadota bacterium | reverse complement strand
CCGGGGCGGGTCCGATGCACACATCGTCGTCGGCGAAGCGTACGTGCAGCGACTCGCGGTCCGCCTCCGAGTACACCGCCACGGTCTGCACACCGAGCTCGCGGCAGGCGCGGATCACGCGCAGCGCGATCTCACCGCGGTTCGCGATCAGAATCTTTTTAAACACCGTCTGCCCTGGCCGATTCCGCTTCCCGTTGCCTGTTTCCCGTTTCCCGTTGCTCGTTTCCCGTTGCTCGTTTCCGGACGGCAGAATCTCCGACCACGATCCACGAAGAACCTTTATTGAACACTCGCTTTTACGTCGCTTCCTGCTTGACGGTGTCCCACGATGTGTCGCTCGAGCTGGCAATGCCCTGGACCCTCAGCGAGAACTCCGCGGGGTTCGTAGACGCGAAGAGCGCATCGTCATAGGAGACCACGCCCTTCTGGTACCAGTTCATCAACGACTGATCGAAGCTCTGCATGCCGTACGGAACCGCGCCTTCCCTGATCAGCTGCGGAATGTTGAGCGCCTTCGACATGTCGCGGATCTGATCGCGCACCGCCTCGGTATTGACGAGGATTTCCGTCGCCGGCACCCGGCCCTTTTTGTCGGCGCGGCGCACGAGACGCAGCGAGATGATCGCTCTGAGCGCCGTCGAGACTATGTAGCGCACCTCGGTCTGCTGGTGCGGGGGATAGAACGACAGGATTCGATTGATGGTCTGCGTGGCATCCGTCGTGTGCAGCGTCGAGAAAACGAGGTGGCCGGTCTCCGCCGCCTTGAGCGCGGTATCGAGGGTGTCGATGTCGCGGATCTCGCCCACCAGCAGGATGTCGGGGTCCTGTCTCAGCACGCGCCGCAGCGCCTGTGCGAAGCTGTTGGTGTCCGTCCCAACTTCGCGCTGGTTGATGCTGCTCTTGATGTCGCGGTGCAGGAACTCGATCGGGTCTTCGATCGTGATGATGTTCGCGTGCCGGTTCTGATTGATGTAGTGGAGCATCGACGCGAGCGCGGTCGATTTCCCCGAACCGGTGATTCCCGTCACCAGAATGAGCCCACGCGGCATCAGCGAGATCCGCTCGCAAACTTCCGGAAGGTTCAGCTCGGCGATCGTTTTCGCCTGAAAGGGCACGGTCCGCAGCGCGTACGCGATCGTTCCGCGCTGCTGATAGGCGTTGACGCGGAAGCGGCCGATGCCGGGAACGGCGAGCGCGAAGTCGGATTCTTTCTGCTCCGAGAACTCCTTGATGTTCTTGGGAGCCATGATCTGCTCGGCGAGGCTGCGCAAGTCTTCCTGTTTCAGGGGCGGCAGATCGAGCGAGACCATGTGTCCATCGATGCGCAGCGTTGGCGGCCGTCCGACCTTGAGATGAAGGTCGGACGCGTTGTTCTGGATCATCTGCTGCAGAACCTGCTTATAGTCGAATGCCGGTCCCGTGTGGGACGGCGCAGCCATTTTTTCAGCCATTGGGATCTATGCGGAGGAGGACCTGGCCGTACTCGACGGGATGCGCGTTCTGCGCGAGAATCTCCTTCACCACTCCGTCGAATTCAGACTCGATCTCGTTCATGATTTTCATTGCTTCGATGATGCAGACGATCTCACCTTTGCTGATTCTGTCGCCCACCGAGAGATACGACTTCGCCCCGGGCTCCGGCGCGCCGTAGTATGTTCCGACCATCGGCGACTTCACTTCGAGGAACTTGGATTTCTGCTCCACCTTCGACACTTCGACGCCCGAAGAATTCGCCTCTGCCTGGTGGACAGCGGGCGCCGCGGCAGGCAGCAACGCCGGCATTGCGACAGGAGCCGCCATCTGCAGGGCGCCGCGTTGCTGAGGGGTTTTTGAGATCCTGATCTTCATCCCCTTGTCGGACGATATCTCAATCGAATCCACACTCGACTCGTCCAGCATGTCCACGAGCTTCTTCACGTAGCGGAGATCGATCATGTTCATTTCGCGTCTGATGGGGTCAGCATGAGAGAACGCAGGTGGATCGTTTCGGTCGTCAACCTACCTCTACCAGCTCTCGGGTGAAATCAGTGAGTATCTCCGGTCCGCTCGGGGCTAGGTGAACATCGTCCTCGATGCGAACTCCTCCCCAACCCGGCCGGTAGATTCCCGGCTCTATCGTCACCACCGCGCCCTCTCCCAGCAGCGTCTCCACGGTCTTGGCCAATCTCGGCGCTTCGTGCACCTCGAGTCCGAGCCCGTGACCCAGGCTGTGCCCAAAAGCGTCGCCGTAGCCACGGTCCTCAATGTAGCGACGAGCGAGACCGTCGGCATCCTGACCCTTCATTCCGGCGCGCACTGACTTGGACGCGACGGCGTTTGCGTGCATCACGATGTCGTAAATTGCGCGCTGCTCGTCGGAAGCGGGGCCGAGCACGACGGTGCGAGTGATGTCGGAGCAGTAGCCCTTGTACTGCGCGCCGAAATCGAGGAGCAGAAGATCACCGCGCTCGATCACCCGCGATGACGCTCGGGCGTGCGGAAGCGCCGCGCGCGGACCCGATGCGACGATCGTCGCGAATGGAAAGTCCTCGCTGCCTTCGTCGCGCAGCGCCTTCTCCAGGATTCCCGCCACGTTCAGCTCGGTGAGTCCGTGGCGAACTTCCTTCAGCGTTTTTCTGAGAGCGCGGATCGCCATCTCGCCCGCCTGCCTGATGAGAGCGACTTCGCCCGCATCCTTCGACTCGCGGAGCGCCTCGACGAGATTGACCTGCGGCCGCCATTGCCATCGCGTTCCGTCGGTAAGCAAGCGTTGAAAGTCGCGGTGCAGCAGATGCGCTGACTCGAATCCGACGACTTCCATTCCCGAGAGCGAGCCCATCAGATTCCAAAGTCCTGCCCAGAGGCTCTGCGCCTCGATACGAATCGTCGCGAGATCACCGACTTCGTCGCGCACCTGTGTGTCGTAGCGGAAGTCCGTGATGAAGTGAAGATCGCGCTGGGTGACGAGGACCAGAGCGCTCGAGCCCGAGAATCCGGTGAGATACCGGACGTTGGGCAGGCTCGTGAGCACAAGCGCATCGACATGCGCGGCGGTGAGCGAATCGCGAAGAGCCGCGAGGCGCACTGAACGGCGGTCAGCCACTGGCCGCGACCGGAAGGAGTTTGACGAGACCCCGCAGCGCCAGCTCGTAACCGTAAGCGCCGAATCCGCAGATGACGGCCAGCGCGGCATCGGCCAGCGCCGAGCGTCGGCGCTCCGGCTCGCGCGCGTAGATGTTGGTGAGATGGACCTCCACGAATGGAATCTTCACTCCCGCCAGGGCATCGCGAATGGCGAGGCTGGTATGGCTGTAGGCGCCCGCGTTCACGAGCGCGCCATCCACGCGACCTCGCATGCCGTGCACAGCCTCGACGATCTCCCCTTCACCATTGTGCTGCGAGAACGCGAGCTCGACGTCGAGCTCCTTCGCGACCTTCAAGAGGTGCGACTCGATCTCGGCCAGAGTTTCGGTCCCATAGAGAGCCGGCTCGCGCGTACCGAGCAGATTGAGGTTGGGACCATTGATGACGGCGATCCTCACTCGCGCGTGAGCCCGTCGAGCCAGGCGCGGAATTTGGCGACGTCTTCTTCAGATTCCTGCGCCTGCGGCAAACGCGGATTGACGCGCGGTGTCGGCATCGGTGGTGTCAGAGGCGTTCTGGATCCCCCGGTCGCGCCGCTGAATGCTCCTGCGAGGCGCGAAGCCGCGCGGGCGTCAGACGGACTCACCGTCGCGCCGGCGAAGACTGCGTCGAGCGAAGCCCCCGTAGCGGGACTGCCCAACGATTCCGGAGCGGGACTGCCCAACGATGCGCCAGTATCAGGCGGCACGCTGTTCCCTGAACTCATTGCCGAGCTTTCCCAGGCGCGCTGAGGACGCCGGCGGCCGAGCGTGGCAAAAAACTCTCTGATCGACGGCTGACGCGCTGCGATGCCTTCCGGCTCGGCGCGTGGCTCTTCACGCGCCGGAGACTCTATCGATTCGCGGTCGCGCGACGGCGCTGTCGGCGGAGAATCAATCGGAGACCTGTCGAAGCCCGGAGTTTCCTCGGGTTCCGGCTGCGACCATGGAGTCGGGGATTCGATCGAAGGTGATCGCGGGGTTGCGGGCTCTGTCGGCGTCTCGATCGATGGCTCCTCTCTCCGCATGGCGGGTGCTTCACCCGGGTGCTCCGCGGCGTCAGCAGCTTCTATATCCGTGATGCGATCCTTCAGCGATTGATCGTGCGGTCGCGATGCGGAGAGCTGGCGATAAACCTTGAGCGCGAGCTGACGGTATCCCTGCTGCAAATAGAGCTGCGCCATCGTCTCGTTGACGAACGGCTCGGCGCTCGCGCCCGTGAAGCTCCGCTCTTCGCTCGCTGGCGCTGGCTCGGCGGGGGCGGGTGGCTCCGGTTCGGCAAAAGACGAGGCTTGCGCGTGAACCCCCGCGCCGGAAGGCGGAGCCCACGAATCCAGAGCGTCGGCATCATCCTGTTCGGAGCCCGGGATGCTTTCAATCGGCTCGGCCGTCTCTTCAACCGGCGGTTCCGCCATAGCGTCGGCATCATCCTTTCTCGAGCCCATAATGCCTTCCATGGGCTCGGCTGTTTCTGTGACCGGCGGTTGCACCGGCTCGTATTCGCTGACTGGCTCAGCCGGATAGTGTCGCTCGAGTCCGAGTGGCT
>JALYKM010000170.1 GCA_030774785.1 Gemmatimonadota bacterium | reverse complement strand
CACGCGGGACTCATCGCCTCGCGCAACTGGGGACTCGAGCACCTGCCAGAGCTGGCTGAGCAGGCCCATGAATCCACCGGTGTGGACTTGAAGGTCTGCGCCGAATACCTCTCCGGACTCGATTACGGGCTTTCTTACCCGCATCTCGCCGGCCTCACGGAGTTCTACCGCCGCCTGGTCGAGCGAGGCCGGATTCCGAACGGCACACTCACTTTCCTTCCCGCAGCATGAGCGAGTCCACGGACCTCCTCGACTTCTACACCAACGCGCCGCTACTCGAGCTGGGAGCGGCGGCGGACAACGTTCGCCAGGAAAAGCACCCCGGCAATACGGTCACCTACATCATCGACCGCAACATTAACTACACGAATGTCTGCGTAGCTGATTGCGGTTTTTGCGCGTTCGCGCGTCGACCGAAACACGGAGAAGGCTACACTCTCTCCTTCGAGCAGATCGGCGCCAAGATTGACGAGCTCAAGGCGCTGGGCGGCGTCCAGATCCTGATTCAGGGCGGCCACAACCCGTACATCCCGTTCGATTGGTACCTCGACTTGATGAAGTACATCAAGCGGAACCACCCCATTCACATCCATGGCTTCAGCCCGAGCGAGATCGATTTTTTCGCCAAGCTGTTCCGGATGGACGCGATCGAAGTGATTCGCGAGTTGCGGAAAGCGGGACTCGACTCCATTCCGGGCGGCGGCGGAGAGATCCTCGTGCAGCGCGTTCGCGACATTGTCGCACCCAAGAAGGCGGGCGCAGACCGGTGGCTCGAGATCATGGAGCTCGCGCACAACGAAGGGATGATGACTTCCGTAACGATGATGTACGGCCTCGGCGAAACTTTGGCCGAGCGGCTGGAGCACCTCGAGCGGGTGAAGGAAGTGCAGGCGCGCACGGGCGGATTCACGGCATTCATATGCTGGCCGCTGCAGCCCGAGAACACGCCCACGATGTCGCACCAGCCCAAGACCGGCGCGACCGAATACCTTCGCACCGTTGCGTTTGCTCGCGTCGTCCTCGACAACGTTCCCAATCTTCAATCGAGCTGGGTGACCATGGGAATGAAGATTGGACAGATCGCCCTTCGATTCGGGTGCAATGACTTCGGCTCTCTGATGATGGAGGAGAATGTGGTGTCGGCGGCGAATACTACGAACCGCACGTCAACTGATGAGATGGAGCGCCTGATCCGGGACGCCGGCTTCACTCCAGCCCGTCGGAAACAGGACTACACTCTCCTCGATCCCGTACCATTGGTCCGCTCAACCGCACTCGGTGCGCGTATCGGAGCACTCTCGGAGACAGGCGTGCCGATTGGAGCAGATGCCGCGTAACGCCCGCGGAACTTCTCCGCCTCCCACTGCGGACGCCACGTTGCGCGTCGGCATTGGCTACGACTCCCACCCCTTCGCCCTCGGCCGCCCACTAACACTCGGCGGCATTTTAATACCATCGGAAATCGGCCTCGCTGGTCATTCTGACGCAGACGCGATTTGTCACGCCATCACTGACGCCGTTCTCGGCGCTGCTGGCCTCGGCGATATCGGAGAGATGTTTCCAGACAGCGATCCAGCCAACAAGGATCGGGACTCGATTGGAATGCTGGAGGATGCCGTGCGGCGATTGGCCCGCGCCGGGTACGAAGTGGGCCAGGTTGATGTGAGCGTCATCACCGAGACGCCGCGCCTCTCGCCTCATCGCGAGAAAATTCGCGCACGGCTCGCGACTGCCCTTGGTATCGATTCGGCGAGCGTGAGCGTCAAGGGGAAGACCAACGAAGGAATGGGCTGGATCGGGCGCAAGGAAGGTCTCGCCTGCATCGCGGTCGCGACGCTGAAAGGGAATCAATAACGAATGCTTGAGACCTTGACGGGATGGCTGGGGGATCTGCCCCTCAGCTCACTTTATGTCGCAATCGCCGTCCTCTCGGCGTTCGAAAACTTCTTCCCTCCGTTTCCCTCCGACGCAGTGATAGCGTTTGGGAGCTTCCTCGCCGATCGAGCCCACGGCTCCCCTTTCACGGTTTTCTTTCTCGGCTGGTTTGGAAACGTCGCTGGGGCGACCGTCACCTACACGCTCGGCCGGCAGTTTGGGGCAAAGGCGTTTCTGCGGAGAATCGAGAAATACGCGGGACCCACCGCTGAGACTCGCATCCGACAGCTCTACAAGAAATATGGTTTCGCTGGCCTGTTCGTCAGCCGTTTTCTTCCAGGCGTACGGGCGATAGTCCCTCCATTCGCGGGCGCGATGAAGCTGCCGCCCATCAGGGTCATTCTTTCGATTGCCAGCGCCTCCGCCGTCTGGTTTGGCCTCATTACGTTCCTGGCTTTCCGGGCGGGAGACAACTGGGATCTCGTCCAGCAGTATCTCGTTCGGTCGGGCAAAGTCGCCGGGGGTATTGCGATCGGGATAGTTGTGCTCGCGATCGGTGTATGGCTCTTGAAGCGTCGCGGCAGCGAGCGTGAGTAAAAACCCCCTGGACGATGCCGTGGCTCGAGCGTTCTACGTCGAGCGGTTCGAAGACTTTCTCGCCCTCGAGCAAGGCGCATCGGTTCAGACGAGCAAAGCGTACAAGCTCGACATCGCTAGATTCGTCACCTACGCCAAAGTGAAGGGGGCATCCTCGCCGACAGACGTCGGGGCTCGCGCGCTTCGGGAATACGTTTACCACCTCAAGGATCTCGGACTCGCTCCCGCGTCGATTCGGCGCAACGTCTCCGCGGTTCGCTCCTACTTCAAGTTCCTTGTTGGGGAGGGTCATATCGTCCGTGATCCGAGCGAGCGGCTCGAGACGCCCAAGCGGTGGCGCACGCTTCCCGAGGTCCTCGGAGTCGAGGAGATCGAGAAGCTTCTTGCTGCGCCATCGCTCGATGAGCCGCTGGCGTTTCGGGATCGCGCGATGCTCGAGCTCGCCTATGGCGCGGGTCTTCGGGTATCGGAGTGGATCTCTCTCGGTGTTCGCGATGTGATGCTGCCCGATCATCTGGTGCGCGTGTTCGGGAAAGGCGCGAAGGAGCGTCTCGTTCCGATCGGTCGCAGGGCGATCGGCGCCATTGCGATCTATCTGCGAGAGCTGCGTCCTTCGCTCGAGAAAGGAGAAGGGAAGGGCGCACTCTTTCTAAACGCGAGAGGCCAGCCGCTTTCGCGCATGGGCGCGTGGAAGATTCTCCGCAAGTACGTCGACCAGGCGGGCATCACCAAACCAGTTTCGCCCCACACGCTGCGCCACTCGTTTGCGACCCATCTGCTCGAGGGCGGCGCTGATCTCAGAGCCGTCCAGGAGATGCTCGGCCACGTGGATATCTCCACCACGCAGATCTACACCCACATCGATCGCGAGTACCTCCGAAGCGTCCACAAGCAGTTCCACCCGCGCGGTTGATAGTGAGGCGCTAGAATTAGCGATGCTTCTCGTTCTGGATAATTACGATTCTTTCACCTACAACCTCGTCCAGTACCTCGGTGAGCTGGGTGAGAGCCCCGTTGTCAAGCGCAACGACGAGATCACCGTCGAGGACATCGGGACAATGGGCGTTACGAGAATAGTCATCTCTCCCGGACCTGGCACTCCATCCGACGCGGGGATCACTGTCTCGGCGATTCGGCGGTGGGGAAAAAAAATCCCGACGCTCGGGGTCTGCCTCGGCCATCAGGCGATTGGTGAAGCCTACGGAGGAAAGGTCGTGTGTGCACGGACACTGATGCACGGCAAGACTTCGCGGATTACGCACAATGGAAAGGGATTGTTCAAGAACGTTCCGAATCCCTTGGAGGTGATGCGGTATCACTCGCTCGTGATCGAGACAGACTCGCTTCCGGCCGAGCTGGAAGTCCTGGCGCGGTCGAGCGATGATTCGAGCGAGATCCACGCTATCAGGCACCGGGAGCATCCAGTATGGGGCGTGCAATTCCATCCGGAGTCCATCCTTACTCAGAACGGGAAGGACATTCTTCGCAACTTTCTAAGGCTCGCGCAATGAAGCTTCTGTATGTCGTTCCTGTTGCCCTCACCGCGATCGCGTACCCTGTGCGCGCGCAGGACACTACTGCGGCGCCGGTTGACACCTCGTACGTCGAGTACAGCGAGCCGCCGATCACCCTGCCAATGGGGATTGGTTTACGAGTTCCGTCCTATGACCGGGTGAATGGCCTCACCATCCCGTGGGGCCCTCAGCTCATAATTGGGGACGACAGAGTTCAGCTCGATGCTCTCGTGAGATATCGCTCCAACCTTGGGAACTGGGATCCTTCGATCGAGGGATCATTGCGCCCCGGGAACGCGAATGAGGTAAAGCTGTACGTTGGACGAGGCACGTTCACCAACGACTCGTGGATCCGCTCAGACCTACTGAACTCGCTGGCCGCATTGTTTGTCGGGAGCGACGCGCGCAATTACTATCGCGCCGATCGCGCCACGCTCCGCTTTACGCGTACCCTCTCGACCGCCGCCATCACGGTGACGCCGTTCATCGGTGGGAACATGGAGCGCGATTGGTCCACCGGCTCGTTGGCGCCGGAAAAGTCGCCATGGAGCTTTTTCGGCAGCAAGGGCAAACTGAAAATGCGGCGCCCCAATCCGCCGGTCGCCAAGGGACGGATCAATTCCTTTTTTGGTGGCTCTGGAATCGCGATCGCGCGAGGAGGATTGGACGGTAATCTGGACGTCACGGTCGAGCATGCATTCAAGGCACCGACTTTCCTTTGCTCGCTGATCCCACCAGTTGGCCCCCCGGCGTGCGACGATGCCGCCTTCACACAGACGACGCTCGATAGTCATGTGAAATTCCCGACGTTCGGGACCCAGACTTTTGAATTCAAGGGTCACGCTGTGTTTACTGGCGTTAACACACTCCCGCCGCAGCGATTCGCATATCTGGGTGGCGTCGGAACACTCGCCACGGTAAACCTCCTGGCGCTCGGTGGAGACAATCTCCTCTACTTCATGGGCGATTATGTAGTCCCTATAGACCGAATAGTGCTTCCTTTTGTCGGCAGTCCGTTCGTCGCCCTCACGTACGCGGCGGGAAGCGCCGGCTTCGGAACCACTCCGCCCCTTATCCAGAACCTTGGCATTGGTGCCGGAGTAAGCTTGTTCCGGGTGGACTACACCATCGATCCGGCGCGAAACCGTTCGCCGCTCTCCCGAAAGTCGGCCTGGTCGTTCGGAGTTTCGCTCTCCCTCTGATTCGAATCTAAGTTTGCTCCGCCTCTGTCCGCTGGGTATATTACCGAGCGTGACTTTCGCATCGTGTCGCGTGAAAACAGGTGGGTAAATGGGGACGCTAGTGGTCATTCCTGCGCGCCTCGGCGCTATGCGCCTCCCCAGAAAGCCACTTCGTCTCCTCTCCGGACTCCCCCTCATCGTCCGGGTCTGGCAAAGAATCTCCCAGATGAACGTCGCTGACGCCGTCGTCGTCGCAACGGACGACGATTCTGTCGCATCCGCGGTTCGAGCTGTGGGGGCGGAATGCGTCATGACGAGCGACAAGCACTCATCTGGCACGGAGCGCGTCGCGGAGGTGGCCTCGCAGGCTCGATTCCGTGGATATGGCACCATTGTCAACGTTCAGGGCGACGAGCCGTTCATCGGCCGGGGAGCCGTTAAAGGAGCGGCGGAGCTGGTCTCAACGGGAAAATTTCCGCTCGGCACCGCGGCCTCTCGCGCCAGCACGGAAATTCTCGATACGCCGAGTCTCGTGAAAGTCGTGATCGCCGACGATGGCAGGGCCATGTACTTCTCTCGTGCGCCAATTCCGTATCTTCGCGATCAAGCCGACGCACGGAAGCTCGCCGAGCGTACATTGCAGCATATCGGAGTATACGCCTACTCCCGTGAAGGGCTCTCGGAGTGGGTCTCGCTCCCTCCTCACCCGCTGGAGGAAATCGAGCGTCTCGAGCAACTCCGACCTCTGGGCGCGGGCCTGCCAATTGGAGTTGCAGTGACGAGCGAGGCGCCGGCGAGCGGAATCGATACTGAGGAAGACCTCGAGCGCGCGAATGCGCGCTGGGACGCCTTTATGACGGGAGCTGTGACCAATGCAGGGTAGTTCCAGCCAACAGACGCGCTACATCTTCGTCACGGGGGGCGTCGTCTCGTCCCTCGGGAAGGGAATAGCGGCCGCTTCTCTGGGTCGACTTCTCGTCGAGCGCGGATTGCGCGTGACGATCATGAAGTTTGATCCCTATTTGAATGTCGATCCGGGCACGATGTCGCCGTTCCAGCACGGCGAGGTGTTCGTGACCGATGATGGTGCCGAGACCGACTTGGACCTTGGCCACTACGAGCGATTCATCGACCGGTCGCTGGCGCAGGCCAACAACATCACCACCGGCCGTATCTACCTCAGCGTCATCACCAAGGAGCGCCGAGGAGAATATCTCGGCTCGACGGTGCAAGTGATTCCGCACGTCACGGACGAGATCAAGGGCGCCATGAAGCGCCTCGCTCCGGAAAGCGACGTAGTCATCGTCGAGATCGGCGGAACGGTAGGCGACATTGAATCACTCCCGTTCCTCGAGGCGATTCGACAGTTCCGACACGAGATCGGCCGTGAGAACGCGATCTTCATTCACCTCACACTCGTTCCCTTCATCGCCGCCGCGGGCGAGGTG
>JALYKM010000169.1 GCA_030774785.1 Gemmatimonadota bacterium | reverse complement strand
TCGATCGCGGCGATGTCAGATGGGACGCTGCGGTTCTACCTCATCGCGCTGCGCTCAGGCGATGCCTATCGACTGAGCGAGCGTAATCCCGCGACCAAGACGACCGTCGCGCAGATGGTCGATCTCGCCGACCGCACCGACGTGGATCGCAAATCGCCCGGCGGCGGCATCGTTGACAGCGCGATCGATACCTGGAATGGCGTCGCGTTCGTCAGCAATCCGTTGCGGAGTCCCGTTGAGATGAGCGGCCTCTTCTCGGGGCGACTCGAATTTATCACCAACAAGAAAGATTTTGACCTCAACATCTCGCTTTACGAGCTGACCTCAAAGAGCGAGTACGCACTACTCTCCACGTACTGGACGCGCGCGAGCGCCGTCGGTGATCTCGTGAATCCCAGATTGTTGACGCCGGGCAAGCGCGAGCGCCTCGATTTCAAGAGCGTGCGCCTGACGAGCCGCCGGATTGAGCGGGGCAGTCGAATCGTCGTGCTGATCAACATCATCAAGCAGCCCGACATGCAGATCAACTACGGCACTGGAAAAGATGTCAGCGACGAAACGATCGCGGACGCCGGGGAGCCGCTCAGAATACAGTGGTTTGGTGATAGCTTTATCGACATCCCCACGCGCAAGTGACAGCTAAGCGGTTTTTCCGCTGGCCTGCGACATAGATCCTGACGGCGATGCGTTCTACGGCGGCCTGGGCGGCTGGACCGCTGGGTTTGGCTTCGGCGGCTGGGTTTGCCAAGGTCCTAAAACTTCCCCCTTGACAAACCGGGGGCTGTGTTGAATTTTCAGCAGAGTTGATTTTTCAACACTAAAGCGGACCAGGCTCCCTGGATCCGTTCAGGCGCTTCCCATGACTGCCACGCTGATGCCGAAATCCGAAACGACCACTGCCGCCCTCTCCCGACGCGAGAGCCAGGTGATGGACATCCTCCACCGCCGCTCGGGCGCAACCGTCGCCGAGATCATGGGGGACCTCCCCGATCCGCCCACTTATTCCGCCGTCCGATCCGTGCTCCGGATACTCGGCGAGAAGGAGCTGATCAGGCACCGGGAAGACGGTCCGCGCTACATATACTATCCGGCCAAGCCGACCGAAACAGCGCGCGAGGACGTTCTCGCGCACGTCGTCCGCACCTATTTCGGTGACTCGCCGGAGCAGGCGGTCACCGCACTCCTGCGCATGTCCGACGTCGACCTCACCGATGCTGACGTCAAGCGTCTCCGTAGCACGATTCGTCGTGCTCGGCAGAGCGGGAGGTAATCATCATGCCAGCGACTTTCTTTTCCAGCCTCGCCGGACTCATCGGCAACGTCTCGATGGTAATGCTCCTCTTCAAGGCGACGATCATTCTTCTCGTCGCGCTCGGAGTTACACTTTCGATGCAACGCGCATCGGCCGGAGCGCGCTATCTCGTCTGGTTCGTGACCGTTGCGGCCCTGCTGCTCGTCCCCGCGCTCACCGCGTGGGCGCCGATCCCCGTGAGAATGCTTCCCGCCGAGCTCAGCCCGGCGCAGAGCGCCGCGCCGTCAGCGTCACCCAATAGCTCGCTCCTCTTCGGGGACGCGACAGTGAAAGGCACCGGCGCCTCCGAGCCCAGCATCGTCAGCGGTGCCGGCACTCTCTCAGGCTCCTTCGGGGAGAGCCCCGCGTTCACAGTAATGGGCGGAATCTCCGTTCTGTTTCTGATCTGGGCAGCGGTCCTCATCGTGATCGCGGGCTCTCTGGCCTACGCGGCCCTCGTCGTGCGCCGGATCGTGAAGCGCGCACGTCCGCTCGACACCGAAGATTGGCTCACACCTCTCTGGGAAGTCTCTGATCGTCTCGCGCTCGACGAGCCGCCGCGACTCCTCCGCAGCGAAGATACGAAGATGCCGTTTGCGTGCGGGTTGTTCACTGCGACAATCGTTCTTCCCGCTGAGTGCGACGGGTGGTCGCTGGATCGCCGCCGCGCGGTACTCCTGCACGAGCTCGCACACGTACGCCGTCACGATCTCGTTGGACACACGCTGGGCCGCGTCGCGTGCGCGGTGTACTGGTTCCATCCGCTCGTGTGGAAGGCAGCGAAGCAGCTTCGCTCCGAGAGCGAGCGTGCGTGCGACGATCTCGCGCTCGCATGTGGCGCGCGGGCGACGGACTACGCCGAGCACCTG
>JALYKM010000168.1 GCA_030774785.1 Gemmatimonadota bacterium | reverse complement strand
CGACCTTGTCGAGCGCCTCCCGGTCGTGACGGATGTCGTCGTACTCGATCTTCTGATCGAAGAAGCTTTTCAACGCCGGATCGCGTGTCATTTCGACACCTGCCGCGACAGGACCTCCTTCGGCAGGCAGCGTTATCGTGTGGATGCGGAAATCCTCCAGTGCCTTTTCTGCATCGCGCAGCGATGTCTCGGCGTAATGAAGCTGTCCACTCAATATGCTCGCGAACTGCACCACGTTCCGTTTCTTCAGCTCCGACGCGACTTCCATGTACTCCTTCAGCCACGTATTCAGAGTCCGCTCCGCCAGTTGCGGGTTCTCGCCGCGGAGCCTCAGCCACAAGAAGTTGCTCTTCTCCGGAAGATCCGCATTGAGCTGCTTCATCAGATCGATCGCTGTTTCGCGCGGTGTCGAGACGGTGAAGTCGAGGTCCCGCTTGCCCGTGCCCGCAAATGCGGTGACCGGTATCACCCAGCGAAGCCCGGCCCGCAACCCGACCGAGTCGGCCATGCTCCCGCTGTCGGCAAGCGTCCCATCCTTGAGCGCCATGTGCCAGCGCTTCTTCGATCGATCGATCGTGAGATCATACTTGCCCGGAACGAATCGATCAGCGATCGCAAAGCTGGAGAACATCGCGAAATTCGCCGGTTTCTCGGGTCGTACATACAGAGCCAGTTTTCGGACGACTGCATCGACAATGCGATAGCTGCGAATGAGCTCCACCCACGCCGACGAATTCAGAAGTTCGCGTTGCCGGATGGGGCCGGAGGATTCGCCCACGGGCGTCTCCGGCTCGATCCATATCGTCGCGCGTACCTCGTACTGCGGCTCGACGAGCTGGGTCGCGGCCATCCCACCACCGACGCCAAGAGCGAGAATGCCCAGCACCAGCCACTTGTACCGGCGGATCGCCGACATGGGGCGCTCCAGCGGCGGTCTCGGTATCGTTGGCGCCGGCAAGCCGTAGTTTTCCCAGCGCGCGGCCGGGTATTGCGGTACGCCAGCCGGAACGACGTTCGTAGGTGGTATGCCTTCAATCATTCGATCGATCCATCAATGGTGAATTTGCGAGAGCGCGATCAGGAGCCCGAGAACGCCGGTAACTGTGGGTACAACGACTGGCCAGTTGAAGTGCCGCTGTTTACCTACGGTGATCTCATCCCCTGCCTGCATGTTCAGCAGGTCCAGGGATACACCTTCCGACAATGCGACCCGCATATTCTGTTGGTCGATGACGACCTGTCCCTCTCGGCTGACGGAGATCTTTCCAAGGTCGGCATCGGGGTTCGTTCCCCCTGCCAGCATCAGTACATCACTGAGCGGCACATCTGCGGGTGAATAGTAAAACCCCGGCCGGATGACGTTTCCGAGTACACCGACTCGTACGAGCTGCGTCGCCTCTACTTGCGGATTTCTCAAATACTTGCCGACATGGGCAGACAGCTTTGGAACGAGTTCCGATCGAAGCACTCCATCAAGAGGGAAATCCCCCATCTGCGGTAGCTGGAGCAGTTTTCCCGCCCGAACGGGTAAAGTGTCGGAGAAGCCGACTGAACCCTTGACCCTAACGATGATCCTGTCGCCAGGCTGGAAATCGCCGTGCTCGAGCCGCGAGCGAATCAGCCAGGACGCTGACTTCTGCTGTTTCGCGTCCGCCAGTTTTGCCTGTGCTTCCAGAGCCTCCCGGGTCTCGAAATTCTGGCGCCCCTGATAAACAGCCGGAGCCTGCGCGCTCGTCGCACCGGCTATTGCCAGGCTGGCTGAGCACACGCCGAGTATAAGGACTGGTAAGCGTAGATTCGATCTCATGATCCGTTACACCTGGATGTAGGCCGCCAGCGCTCGAGGTAAGCTGGAAGGACATTTCCAAGAAAAACGGACTGTCGCAAACCGTCCCTCGCCCCCACCATGGGGGTACAGCGGTCCCTAATGTGTGTTAGGGGTACAAAGAAAGCGAGAAAAATCGTAGTCAGCGAGCCGCATCACCAGCGCTTTCCGGCCGATCTGCTATCCCCGGAACGATACTCAATGCGGGCGGAAGGCCAGTCTCTACATCCACCAACCTTTGCGGTTTGGTGGCGTGCGTCTGGTTGGCCAGGTACCAGTCAATTGCCTCTCCGATTCCTTCAGCAATGGAACGAGAGGGCATATACGCCAGATTATGCCGGATTTTGCTTACATCGGCGACCGAATCCCTGATGTCGCCCGGCCTGAACGCCTCGTAAATGGGCTCGGGAGGCGCAACCTCCCGTTTTTCCAGCAACCGGTCGCGGATTATGGAGTACAGCTGGTTGAGCGTTGTTCGCCGCCCGCCTGCCACGTTGTAAACGTGTCCCAGGGTGGATTCGTCTTCGATAGTCGCCGCCAGCAAATTGGCCTGAATGACATCGTCAACGTGAACGAAATCCCGGGTCGTTTCGCCGTCCCCCATGATGACACAAGGTTTATTCGAGGCGAGACACGAAACCCAGCGGGGGATTACTGCGGCGTAAGGCCCCTGTGGGTCCTGGCGTCGCCCGAACACGTTGAAATACCGCAGTCCAATAGTAGGGAGGCCGTACACGGATGCAAACACGCCGGCGTAGATCTCATCTACCAGCTTCGTAGCGGCATAAGGGGAAAGGACTCGCCCCACTCGTTCCTCCCGGTTGGGCAGTCCGGGATCGTCACCGTAAACGGCACTCGTTGAGGCGTACACGAATCGCTGCACTTTGGCATCTCTGGCAGCGACCAACATGTTCGCAAAACCGTCGACATTCGATGCGTGGCTTGTCAGCGGATCGTCGATCGAGCGGGGAACTGAGCCAAGAGCAGCCTGGTGCAGCACGATGTGCACGCCATTGCATGCTTCGCGGCAAACGTTCAGGTCGGTGATGTCTCCGTAGATCAGCCGAAAGCGGGCGCCCACTCCGCCCCGCTCCAGCGCCTCATCGACATTCTTGGGATGACCCGTGGAAAAGTTGTCTAGACCAACAACCGCCTGGCCGAGCGAGAGAAGGTACTCGAGCAGATTCGAGCCGATAAATCCCGCGACACCCGTGATGAGCCAGGTCCGGGGCTTCTGCTTGAGTGTCCCAAGTACGGCCTGGTAACGGTTCATTTAAGAGGGGTAACGAGCAAGAAAGAAATCAAGCTTCCCTACAACGGCATCTTCCATTCCCGAATGAAGCCGCCTTTTCATTGCCAAAATAGCTTTATTGGCAATGACTTAGCCTCTTTCCCGCGTACGCAGAGGTGCGCTACAGTTGGCTCGTTTTGGGCGGCTGCTGCAATAATGTGACACCATGTAACAGGTAGCTACGACCTGACACCGATGGCTAGGGACGGAATCGAACCGCCGACACGCGGATTTTCAGTCCGCTGCTCTACCAACTGAGCTACCTAGCCCATACCAGGGCTTACGCCCGGATTGGAACAATTAAAACCGGTCGGTCGCTCTAATCAACGGCCTGAAAAAACTACTTCAGGGCTGGCGCTTTGCCATGCACCGCCGTGATCACCGACTTCACGCCGCCACGAACATTGAAGTCACCGATCACGCGCATCCATTTGGGCTTCGTGGTCGCCACGAGATCGTCCAGTATTCGGTTCACCGCGCGTTCGTAGAAGATCCCATCGTTTCTGTAGCTCCACAGGTAGAGCTTGAGGCTCTTCAGCTCGAGACACTTCGACGCCGGAATGTAAGTGATGCGGATCGTGCCGAAGTCGGGGGCTCCCCCCTTCAGGAGCGCGAGCTCCTCGGCATCGCTCTCGATCCCGCCGAGCGGGCATAATGAGGTGAACTCCGAGCAATCCATGTGGACCTCGTAGTCACGGTCCGCGTAGGGATTGTCGAATGTCTCGAGGAGCTCTGGTCTTGGCATCCCCGAACGATGCACGGATGGTTGGCGCGGATCAATCCGCTCGCATCATTCGTCGCGCAGCTTTCGCGACATGTCCTCGAGGAGCCGGCGCTCGTCTTTCGTCAGGCTCTCTATTCCCTGCTGAGAGATCTTGTCCAGCACGCGGTTGACTCTCGCGGCGTATTCCTTCGGCGTTTCGTGCTTTGGGACGTGCTGTAGGGGCTTGCTCTCGCGGAGAACGACGGCGTTGCTGCGAGCGACGACCTCGTCTACTCCACGCGCGCGATCCCGCATCGACGCCCGTGTGCGCGGTACTGCACGGGGCATGTCCTCCGATTCATCGGGCACCGATGACACCCAGCCTCTCACACGATCGAGGCCACCGAGCGAGTAGAGCTTGAGGAAAAGCCATCCGAAGCCCATTCCACCCAGGTGAGCGGTCCAGTCGATCCCCGAGCTCGGCGACAACGCGAAGATGATGTTCATCCCGATCATCCCCGCAATGAGCCAGCGTGATTTCATCGGGATTACGCCGAACACGTATACCTCGTCGTCCGGCCAATGAAGCGCATAGGCGACCATCACTCCGCTGATCGCACCAGAGGCCCCGATTACCGCGGAATGCTGGGCGAACAGCAGATGCGCGACTGCGCCGCCGAGTCCGCACCACAGATAGAACTGAACGAAGGCGCGCGTTCCCCACACCTGCTCGAGCCTTGGCCCGAACATCCAGAGCGTGAACATGTTGAACGCGAGGTGCGCGAGCCACGCATGCACGAACATGTACGTGACGATGGTCCACCAGGAGCCGGGGAACCGGGCCGGGTTGAGCGCGAGCGCCGAAAACACCGCATTCGGCCCGAACAGCGTGAGCTGCAGGAAATACACACCGATATTCAGCGCCAGGAGCCACTGAACAGCGCGCGTCATGCGGGGGGATTCCGGTGCCTCGTACAACTGGCTCATACAGACCTTCTACAAAGGGGCTTCATCCTAAGACACAGCGCGCGCCGAAGGGTTCCTGAAGGAACGCCTATTCGAGGGCCAGATTGACGATCCGCTCGCACAGCTCAGGGAAGCTGATTCCCATTGCCGCGGCGCCCTGTGGTATCAGACTGAGCTCGGTCATTCCGGGCAACGTATTCGCCTCTAGACAGTAGAACTCACCTTCGCTCGTCAGCCTGAAATCTATACGGGCGCATCCCCCCAGCTTGAGGGCCTTGAACGCCGCCAGAGCTTGCTGCTGGACTCTCTCCGTAACTTCTGGCGAGAGCTTCGCCGGGAATTCTTCGGTCGCCATGCCCGCGGTGTACTTGCACTCGTAGTCGTAGATCTCGTGTTTCGCGATGATCTCCCCAACTGGTAGCGCAACGTCCCCGAGAACCCCGACTGTCAGCTCCCGACCGGGTACGAACCGCTCGATGATGACTTCGTCGTCGTACTTGCTTGCTTCCTGAATGGCGGGCGCCAGACCTTCGCGCTTCTTGACCAGCGTGAGACCAACCGTGGATCCCTCTTTCGACGGCTTTACCACCACCGGCAGTCCCAGCATTCCTTCCACCTGTTCGATCGTTGCCGGTGCCATCAGCCAGTCAGCAGTGTTTACATCCGCGGCACGGAAGAGTTTTTTCGAGAGATCCTTGTCCATCGCCAACGCGCTCGAAAGGTGCCCGCTTCCAGTGTACTTCACACGCGCCATATCCAGCAGCGCCTGGATCGTCCCGTCCTCCCCCTGTCCACCGTGAAGACCGAGGAAAACTACGTCTGCATCCTTGATCTCTCCCATCGACGTCAGATTCGGCAGGAATGTTCCCTCGGCGAATTTCGATAGTGATTCGAGAGTAGGTGGCTTGGTGCCGACCTTTCCGGCACTCAGCTCACGCTCCTCTTCATCGCTGATTACGCCGCGCGCGGGGTCGAGAGCAGTGACTTTATGCCCGCGACTGCGTAGCGCCTGCACGATGCGAATCCCTGACGCGAGCGAGACGTTCCGTTCGGACGACGTTCCGCCCATGAGTACCGTGATCTTCATTACTCTGAATTTTCCTTTGTTAGCGCGACATCATGAAGTGCAGCATGTCGGATCGCGTGACGATCCCCTGCACGACACCGTGCTCCTGCACCAGGACGGCGGGGTTCGATTTCGAGAGCAGTTTTACAACGCTGTCCACCGGCTGGTCGGATGCGACCATTGGGAAGGGTGAATCCATTATCTCGCTGACCGTGGTATCGAGCAGTTTCGGATTCTCGAGGCTCTTTTGCGATAGCGACCAGTCGCTCACCGAGCCGATGCAGTTCGCGCCATCCATCACCGGAAGCTGCGATACATCGTGCAGGCTCATGAGGCCGATTGCCTGTCTAACCGTCGCGCCGGGCGCGACGCTCACCACCGATGGCGCACCGCCGTTTTTTCTGCCGAGGACACTGTGAAGAGCGATCTTGGGCGTATCGAGCATCTGGTTCTCACGCATCCACTCGTCGCTGTAAAGCTTCGAGAGATAACGCTCGCCGGTGTCACACAGGACCGTCACCACCATTGCATTCGGATCGTCCAGCTCGCGGGCAATCTTGAGCGCGACCGAAGTGATCAGTCCTGACGATCCGCCGACAAACAGTCCTTCCTCTCGGGTCAGCCGCCTCGCCATCGCGAAGGATTCCTTGTCGCTGACAGTGTAGTACTCGTCGATGACACCCATGTCGAGCGTGCCCGGAAGCTTGTCCTGGCCGATTCCCTCGACCTTGTATGGCGTTCCCTCGATCTTGTTCTTTCCCTTGCTGCGCCAGTACTCGGCCAGTATCGAGCCGGCAGGGTCACCGGCAATCACCTTAACCTTCTTGTTCCGCTCTTTGAGATAACGACCGACGCCAGTGAGCGTCCCTCCAGTTCCGGCGGATGAGACGAAGTGCGTGATCTTTCCGGAGGTCTGCTGCCAGAGCTCAGGGCCAGTAGTCGCGTAGTGAGCTTCCGGGTTCGCGTCGTTTTCGAACTGGTCGGCGAGAATTGCATTTGGCGTTTCTTTCGCGATTCGCCTCGCCATCATCACGTAGTTGTCGGGATGATCGGGAGGCACGGCCGTTGGTGTGACGATCACCTCCGCCCCGAACGCCTTCAGTAACCGCACTTTCTCCTGCGACATCTTGTCGGGCATCGTGAAGATGCATTTGTATCCGCGAAGCGCGGCGGCGATTGCCAGACCCACGCCTGTGTTCCCGCTGGTGCCCTCGACGATTGTCCCGCCCGGCTTGAGCCTGCCCTCCTTCTCGGCACGCTCGATGATCGGGAGTCCTATCCGGTCCTTGACCGAGCCGCCTGGATTGAAGAACTCGGCTTTGGCGTAGATCGGTGTCCGTATTCCACGAGTGACATGATTCAGCCTGATCAGCGGTGTCCATCCGATCGTCTCAAGGACATTGTCGTAGGGCTGACGATTCCGTTCGTTCTTCATCTAGCGGGTGGTTCTACGCTTCGTCGTTCTGCTCACCGGCTTTTTCACGGCAGGTTTGGCCACGGAAGCTTTCGCTGTGTCCGCTCCTGCCTTGGCTGTATCGATGGCCTTCACCGTGCTGCTGGCGGTCAAGGAATCCCGCTTGATGATCGAATCGCCGGCGAGAGGCGGCGCATCCGGATGCCTGAAAAATACCGGGAGGAGAATCGATACCGGCACCGACTGGCCCTGGGTTTTGGCCGCCTCGAACTTGAGATCACGGGAGCCCTTCATGGCGGCCGAATCCAGCGCGGCGAAGCCCGAAGTCTCGGCGACACGGGTGGAATCGGGCACGATCGATCCATCCCTGTCGATATAGATGCGGAGAGTTACGTTGCCCTGAACTTTCTGAGCGTAGAGCGCGGGTGGATAACGGAACGGCAGCTCCTTGTTGAGCATCATCGGGGGTACGTCGGGTTGTCGGCCCACGGTCTGGAACGGCAGGTTCGATCCTTCCCCTTTTTTGCAGCCCATGGCACACATCAGCACGAGCATGGCGAAAGAGCTTCCGAGTCTCGAGTTGATGCTCACGCGGTTCCCTGCTCTCGCTTTACTTCATCGACGAGCCTGGCAAGCAGCTCGAGCGCTTGAATTGGTGTCATGGTATTGGGTTCCACGTTTCTCAGTTGTTGCACGACCGGATGCGTCATCACCCCGAACAGAGGGAGCTGGTCATCCGCAGCGCCAGAGGAGGGCTCTGGCGAAGCGTGACCAGATCGGGGCACGATTTGTTCCGCTTCGAGCAGTCTCAACAGCTCCTTTGCGCGTTTCAGAACAGCCGGTGGGAGTCCCGCCAGTCTTCCGACCTCGATTCCATACGAGCGATCAGCTCCTCCCGGCTGGAGGCGGTGGAGGAAGAGCACCTGATCTCCGACTTCACGCACCTGGACATTATAGTTGCGAACTGCTACTAAACTGTCCGATAACTGCGTAAGCTCATGATAGTGGGTGGCGAAGACCGTTTTACACCCGACCACGTCATGCAGGTGCTCGCTCACCGACCAAGCGATCGAGATGCCGTCGTAGGTCGAGGTACCACGCCCAATCTCATCCAGCAGAATCAGGCTCCGCCGGGTGGCGGTGTGGAGAATGGCGCTCGTTTCCGACATCTCCACCATGAAAGTTGACTGCCCGCGAACCAGATTGTCACTCGCCCCGACGCGAGTGAAAAGCCGGTCCACGACCCCGATCCGGGCACGCGATGCGGGGACGAAGCTGCCCACCTGCGCCATCAGCACGATCAACCCCACCTGTCGGAGAACCGTCGACTTCCCCGCCATGTTCGGTCCGGTCAGAATGATCATCCGCGCGTCTTCCGTGAGCGAGATGTCATTCGGGATGAACTTCTCCCGCGGCATCATCCTCTCGACCACCGGATGACGCCCAGCCGTGATCTCGAGCAGGAATTCATCTGCGAGCTCCGGACGCACGTACCCCTCCCTGGCAGCGACCTCAGCCAGTGATGCCAGCACGTCCAGCTCCGCGATGATCTGCGCAACCAATTGCAGACGCGACACCTGCGATCCAATCTCCGAGCGCAGCGCCTCGAACAGCTCCCGCTCGCGCTCCTCGATCCGCTCAGCCGCGGTAAGCACCCGCTCCTCGTACTCCTTGAGCGACGGCGTTACGTAGCGCTCGGCCCCCGCCAGAGTCTGTCTCCGCTGGTAATCGGCAGGAACGAGGTGAATGTTGCTGTTCGTCACTTCTATGAAGTACCCGAACACCTTGTTGTATCCAACCTTGAGCGAGCTGATGCCGGTTCTCGCACGCTCTTCGGTCTGAATTTTTGCGATTCCATCCTTGCCGCCATCACGCAGCGCTCGCCATTCGTCCAGAGCGGTGTCGACACCATCCCGGATGCTGGGCTCATCTCCGATCGTGGCAGGTGGTCTATCGACCAGCATGCGCCTGACTTCCTGGCCGAGATCGTCGCAGCCATCCCATAGAGAAACGCGCTTCCCGAATGCAGCTTCTCCTTCGCTCAGTGCTGCCGCCCGCGCGCGCTCCAGCGCGGAGTGAACGAGAGGCAGGCGCGCCATCGAATCGCCAAGTGCCCTCAGCTCCCGCGGAGAAGCGCGACCGGCGGCAGCTTTTCCGGCCAG
>JALYKM010000167.1 GCA_030774785.1 Gemmatimonadota bacterium | reverse complement strand
ACGATGTTGAGCACTCGTCCCGGAACGAAGATGATCTTCTTCGGCGCGCCCTTAACGAACTTGGCAACCGTAGGATCAGCCAGTGCCGCCATGACGGCGGCTTCCTCCGGAATGTCGCGCGCCACCGTGATCTTCGAGCGCACCTTCCCGTTGACCTGCACCACGAGTTCGATGCTGTCCTCCGTCGCGAGCGCCGCGTCGAAGCTGGGCCAGGCCGCGTCGAAGACGCTTCCCGTTCCACCGGTCTGCTCCCACAGCTCTTCCGCGATGTGCGGCGCGAACGGCGAGACGAGCGGAATCAGAGGCAATACTTCGTCCCGATGGGGCGTACGCTCGCCTCTCCGCAGCACGTTCATGTACTCCATCATCGCGGCGACCGCGGTGTTGTAGCTGAGACGCGGGATATCCTCGCCCACTTTCCGGATGGTCCGATGCAGTTTTCGCATCACTGAAAGGTCCGGCTCGCTGTCTGCCGACATGCTCTGCACCGAGGCGAAGAGCCTGTCCAGAAAGCGACGTGTGCCCGAGATGCTCTGGTCGCGGAAATCGCCACCGTGCTCATAGGGACCGAGGAACATGAGATAGCTGCGGAACGCATCCGCCCCCCACTCCTCGATGTATTCATCGGGGTTGACGATGTTTCCCTGAGTTTTCGACATCTTCGCGCCTTCGCGTATGATGTGTCCGTGCGCGCGGAAGCGAGTGAACGGCTCCTCGAACTCGAGGTGTCCCGCATCGTGCAGGACCATCGTGATGAATCGCGAATAGAGCAGATGCAGCACCGCGTGCTCGTTGCCACCGATGTACGAGTTCACAGGCAGCCACTTCTTCGTGACGGTCTTTTCGAACGGCACATCATCGCGGCCCACGCTAGCGTATCGCAGGAAATACCAGGCGCTGTCCAGGAACGTGTCCGACACATCAGTCTCGCGGCGGCCGGTCTTTCCGCACCTGGGACACGCGACGCGATACCACTCCTCGTGGCGCGCGAGGGGTGACACTCCGGAGTCATCCGGCTTGAAGTCCTCGATGAACGGAAGGACCACCGGAAGATCCTTCTCCGGCACCGGCACCGTTCCGCACGACTCACAATAGATGATGGGAATCGGCGGACCCCAGTAGCGCTGGCGCGAGATGCACCAGTCGTGGAGCCGGTAATGCACGATCGGCTTGGCCGAGCCGCCTTTGGCGAGGAGCTCCACGATCGCCTTTTTCGCCGCCTCGACTCGGAATCCGTCGAACACGCCCGAGTTTACCAGCGTTCCCGACTCACACTCCGTGAACGCCGCCGTGAGGGGCGCGTTCACATCTTCCCGCTCGCCGCATACCACCCGCACGATCGGAAGCTCGAACTTCGTCGCAAACTCGAAGTCGCGCTGGTCGTGACCCGGCACGCCCATGATCGCGCCGGTCCCGTACTCCATCAGCACGTAATCAGAGATCCAGATCGGAATCTGTTTTTCGGTCGCCGGATTGATCGCGTACGAGCCAGTGAAGACGCCCGTCTTCTCGGTGCTCGTCTTCCGCGTGATGATATCTTGCTTCTCCGTCTTCTCGCGGTACGCGTTCAGCTTCTTCTGCTCGGCCGCTTTCGCGAGCCCGTTGACCAGAGGATGCTCGGGAGCGAGAACCAGGTACGTGGCCCCGTAAATCGTGTCAGGCCGGGTTGTGAATACTCCTATCTCGCACTCGCCACCCTCTGTGTTCTTTGCTTCGAACGCGATTTCCGCCCCTTCGGAGCGACCAATCCAGTTTCGCTGGGCGGTTTTGGTGGTCTCCGACCAATCGATCTGGTCGAGATTCTCCAGCAGCCTCGGAGCGTAATCGCTGATGCGAAAGAACCACTGCTCGAGGAGCCGCTGCTCGACTGGCGTCTTGCTGCGCTCGCACAGTCCACCTACGACTTGCTCGTTGGCGAGCACCGTCTTGCAGTCAGGGCACCAGTTGACCGCCGCCTGCTTCTTGTAAGCGAGACCCTGCTTCAGCAGCTGGAGGAAGAGCCACTGGGTCCACTTGTAGTAGTTCGGCGCCGTCGTCTCCAGCGTGTAACGCCAATCGACCATCAGACCGGCTCTCTCGAGCTGCCGGCGGAAGTTCGCGATGTTGCGCGGGATGAGATCCATCGGATGCTGCCCGACCTTCAGCGCATAGTTCTCCGAATGGATCCCGAAGGCGTCATATCCGAGCGGCTCGAAGACGTTGTGTCCCATGAGCCTCTGGAATCGTCCATAAACGTCGTTCCCGGTGAACGCAAAAAGATTCCCGACGTGGAGTCCTTCGGCGGACGGATAGGGGAACATCATCAGTGCATAGAATGGCCTTTGGGCGCCCTGCAGGTCCGTGTTGTTCGTTCCACGCTCCTGCCAGATGCGCTGCCACTTCCGCTCGATCGCGCCGGGGTCGTAAGTCACGGCGGATGAGGGGAATGAGTCGTTTCGTGTTGCCGAATTTTCCATCTGTACAAACTAGCGGCTCAGCGAGGGAGTTTCATCTCTCCGCGCGGTTGGCCGAGTGGTTCCACATTCGCTCTTCAAGATGACAGCAACCCCTCTCCCGATCGCTCGTCGCTCCGCCGCCGGCTTCCTCAAGCCGATGTTCAGCGCAATGCAGCGCCGCGCGATCAAGGCGACCATCGTCTTCGGATCTGTGTTCCTCGCCGGGCTGGGGGCAATTTGCTGGCAGATATACCATCTGCTTCCTGCGGAGACTCGTCACGATTTGCTGAGTGTAGCGGGCTTCGATACCGCCCTCATCATCGCGTCTCTCTGGGTTGCCGTGGCGCTGATCGCAACGGGCTTGGCGGCGATCATCTTCGTCAGACAGCATGTGAGTGGCCCGGCCTCGGAGCTCGCACGCGTTCACGAAGCAGTTGCCAAGGGCGACCTGTCGGGCGCGTACAAGCCATTGGTCGCGAACGCGGCCGTAGATCGGCTCACGCGCTCCACGATGTCCATGCTGTCGCAGCTGAGAGAGGTCGCCGGCGAGATGCAGAGCTCCGCTGACGACAACAGTGAGCTCGCATCCCAGATCGCTCTCGCCTCGCAGACAGTCGCCGCTTCGGCCCGCGAAGGCGCCGAAACGTCGACCGTTCTCCGCAAGGACGCACTTACCCGGGAGCGCACTATCAACGAGCTGACTGTCGAAGCGACCCGCCTGGGCGAGATCTCTGCGAATCTTCGGGAAGCCGCGGAAGAGGGGTTGAGGCGCGACCAGGCGCTCCGCCATCTGGCGCGCGACAATCGCGCTCGCCTCGAGCGGACCACTAGCTCGCTCCAGGAGCTCGCTTCCGATGCGCTCGAAAGCGCCGAGGGAATCGATGCTCTGTCGGCTGCCGCCGACGAGATCCAGGCCTTCCTCGTTTTGGTCCAGAAGATCTCCCGACAGTCAAAGCTCCTCGCCTTGAACGCGGCGCTCGAAGCAGCCCGCGCGGGCGAGCACGGCCACGGCTTCGCGGTGGTTGCGACCGAGGTCACACGGCTCGCGAGCAGCTCCGCCGAGGCCGCGCAGCGCACTACTTCTCTCGTCCAGGAAATGCTGGCCAGCGTGACCCATTCCCGGGAATCAACGGCGCGCACGGTTGCGACGGTCGAACAGGTTCTGGAGTCGACGCGCGCGGGGCGCCAGTCTCTCACCAAGGTCGAGGAAGGCGCTATCGAAGGTGAGGATCTGAGTGGGCGAATCGAGGCCGCCGTCAGAGAGTCGAGCGAGCTCATTACCACGATGAATCAGCGGCTCGCGAGTCTTTCGCAGGGGACGGCCGCCTTTTCGCGCGCGATGCACCACGTGACGGTCTCGAACGAAGAGCAGAGCAAGAACATCGGCGAGATAGCGGCGGCGTCGACCGCCCTCACCGATGCGTCAGGGCGAATCTCTCAGCTGGCGCGGACGTTCAAGCTCGGCGGCAGCTGACCGCTGGCATCTGCGGCCTCTCCGATCGCCGGAACATGAACGGCATCGGAACGAGACGCGCTCCCTGAGAATCCGCGACCGCGAAGCTCCCTGCCTCGTACGCCATCGCTGACCCGAAGCGTCCGTCCTTGGCCAAAGCGTAGAATTCTAAATCGAACAATGGCCGGCCCTTCTGATCGAGGAGCCGTCGCTCGGTCATTGCGATCACCCTTTCGATTGTTTTCATGCACGCCTGGTCGGGCGACATGCCCTGTCGCATCATCTCCACGATCAGGAACGCCCCGCACACCTTGATGTTTGCTTCCCCGCGGCCGGTCGATCCCGCCGCGCCCACGGTGTTGTCGCAGTACTGACCGGCGCCCACGATGGGGGAGTCGCCGATTCTCCCGTCAACTTTCCACGAGCGTCCGCTTGTGGTCGTCACCGAGGACAGATCACCCGCTGCATTCACCGCGCTCATGTTGATAGTTCCGGTCGTGAATTTGACGGGCAGTGGATAGTCGAGCAGCAGACTGGAAGTTCGTTGTGGAGGGGTACTATCGCCCGGCGTGTCGAGCCAGGCGTCCGCGGGGTTTAGGCACGCCTTCCAGCGCAGCCAGTCACGCCTGCTCTTCTCGGTGAGAAGATTTTGCTCCTTGAACCCCATTTCGAGAGCGAATTTCTTGGCACCGGCGCCGACGAGCATTATATGATCGGTGTAATCCATCACTGCCTTCGCCACGAGCGACGGGGTCGCGATGCCTTCCAGAGCGGCGACGGCCCCGGCTCGCTTCGTTGGGCCGTGCATGCACGACGCGTCGAGCTGCACTACACCCTCTTCGTTCGGCAATCCGCCGAGCCCGACTGCCTGATCCTCGGGATCGAGCTCCTCTATGTTGACCCCGGCGATTATCGCGTCGAGGGTGTCGGCGTTCTGACGCGTGATCATGTCGTAAGCGCGCGCGACACCACGAATGCCGTTGGCGGAAGCGATCACGACGGGACGGGTCGCCGAAAGTGATCCCGCCGGCTCAACGACTGAGGCGCGAAGAACGTCGGCTCTGGCCGCGCGGTCGAGCGTCAGTGATGCCGCCGCTGCTGCGCCGGCGCCTATGAAGGTCCTTCTGGAGATTGCCATGCGTCGCGTCCTCTGGGCTGGTTTTTCTTGGTTCTTCACGGAATTCCGGAAGGAACCGCTTTTTAAGTGCAAAGAGAACCGCCAAGCTACCCGCTACCAGCGGAAAGCGGCCAGCTCCCAGCCTTACGACGCCGGGACTCGCTGACTCCCAGTAGTAAGTCAGTTTGTCCCTAGCCGGCAGCGGACAGCTGGAAGCGGGTGGCTGGCAGCATAGCCTTTCTCAGTTTCCCGGAATTACCGGAACAACTATTGTTGCGATTAATCCTTGTAGATCTTCACGGTGATTTTCCCGTCGCTTCCAACCCAGCCGCGGTACATTCCGGCGGAGTTGAACGGCGTGGCAATGTTTCCCTTACGGTCCATCGCGATCACTCCACCCTCTCCGTGCTGCGCGACGAGCTCCTTCATCACGACATCGTCCGCCGCCTGCTGGATCGAGACCCCGGTGTAGCGCAGCCGGGCGCAGATGTCCGCCGCGACGTTGTTGCGGATGAAAAATTCTCCATCGCCAGTGCCTGAGACGGCGCAGCTCAGATTGTTCGCGTATGTCCCCGCACCGATGATCGGCGAGTCACCGACGCGTCCGAATCGCTTCATGTTGGTCCCGCCGGTCGAGGTACCGGCCCCAAGATTGCCCGCCTTGTCCAGAGCGACTGCGCCGACCGTTCCGAACTTCCGCTCCTCGCCGGGTACCATGCCGGTCCTTCCGCTGTCGGCTCGCGCCTTGGCCGCCTCAAACGCCCTCCACCGTCGCTCGGTCCAGAAGTAATGCGCCGGCACCAGCTTCACCCCCTGTGTCTTGGCAAATTCCTCGGCGCCTGCTCCAACCATCATCACGTGTGGCGATTTTTCCATCACGAGCCGCGCGAGGGAAATGGGATTCTTCACGTGCTGTATCGCGGCGACCGCTCCCGCGCTGAGTGTCCTGCCGTCCATGATGGAGGCATCCAGCTCGTTGGTGCCTTCCGCGGTAAAGACCGCTCCCTTCCCGGCGTTGAAGAGCGGAGAATCCTCCATTACCCTGATCGTTGCTTCCACAGCGTCGAGACTGGTTCCCCCTCGCGCGAGGATCTGGTATCCGGTGCGAAGCGCAATGGTGAGCGTATCTATGTAGGCCTTCTCCATCTCCGGCGTCATGTTCTGTCGGAGGATGGTACCGGCACCGCCGTGGATCACCATCGCGAAATTGGGCGCGGATACTGCTACCTGTGATCGCCCAGCGGCTGGGAGAAAGATCGAAATGAGGAGGCCGAGGCATGCGGCCAGACGATGTGATAGGCGCGCCATATTCGTGGGATGCGAGAGGAATTACGGGGTCCGCACGACTGGCCGGACGGGTGGCTTCAATAAGCTATTGGGCTAGTATAGCTTCCCGCTACGCATGAAATCCTCCCACCCATCCACACCGAGAAAGCTGCGTCTCGAGGCGGGAGATGCCCCACGGATCGATCTCGCTGGACCCACCCGCCGGGAGCACGATCTACTTGGCGAGCGGGATGTTCCGGCGGCGGCGCTGTACGGGATTCAGACACGAATCCGGTTATTCCCGAGATGATGAATCAGGTCTGCTTCGACATCATCGGCGGCGATGTGACGGTGACAATGGCGGCCGAGGCCGGGCAGCTCCAGCTCAACGTGTTCGAGCCGATCATCGCGTTCAGGCTGCTCAGCGGAATGACCAACCTCGCCCGTGCCTGCAAGATTCTTCAGAACCGCTGCATCGAGGGAATCACCGCCAACCGCGATCGCATGCAGCATTTCGTCGAGCAGTCGGTTGGCGTGATCACGGCGCTAGTTCCGCTTCTCGGATACGAAACCACGACGGGCATCGCGAAAGAAGCCCTCGAAACAGGGCGCGGAGGCTACGATCTCGTTTGTGAACGCGGCCTGATGACCCGTGAACAGCTCGACCGTTTGCTCAATCCCGCCACCATGACGGCGCCGAGGCGGACGGAATAACTTTACACATCACTCGACAGGCCCAAGTACAGAGTGAGAAGCGGGGCGCTTTCTGCCCTCCCACAACGAACTGTTGAGGGTTAGCTTGTACGTGCTTCATCCTGAAAAAATCCGTAAGTGTTTCACCCAGCGAAGGTGAGACGCTCCCAACACGACGAGAACAGGATTTCCTTCGCATGACAGGTTCTGACCGCCTCCGGCGGCTTGCATCATACGCATTGGTCGCCGCACTTGCGGTCGCGGCCGCCTCCTGCAACGAAGCACATCCCAACACCACGCTCGTCCCGCATTCAGATCTCGGACGCGAGATCGATTTCCTCTGGGATCGCCTGCTTCTCCTCGGCACCATTGTCTTCGTTCTCGTCGAGGTTGCTCTCGTCTACATCGTCTTCAAGTATCGCCGCAGAGAGAATCAGGGAACGCCGCCACAGACACACGGCAGCACGAAGCTCGAGATCACGTGGACGCTGATTCCGGCGGTGATTCTTGTTTTCATCGCCGTGCCGACCGTGAGGACCATTTTCATCACGCAGGCGCAGGCCGCGCCGGGCTCGCTGAACATCGATGTGACCGGACATCAGTGGTGGTGGGAGTTCAGATATCCCGAGTACGGCGTCACGACTGCGAACGAGATCTATATCCCCGCCGGGCGCACGGTGAATTTCAGGCTTCGCTCCGCGGACGTGATTCACTCATTCTGGACTCCGCAGCTCGGTGGCAAGCGTGACGTCATCACCAATCGCACGAATTACCTCTGGTTCACTCCGGATTCGTCGACCGCGAGCAGCGTCTGGAACGGATTCTGTGTAGAGTACTGTGGAGCGTCACACGCGAACATGCGCTTCAGGGTTTTCACCGTGACGCAACAACAATTCGAGTCATGGGTCGCAGGACAGAAGATGCCGGCGAGATTCGGAGCAGTTGGTCCCGTTGCGCCGACGACTGGTCCGATCCCGCCACCGCTCGAAGCACCGGGAGTCACGACGCCAGCAGGACCAAATGCGCCGACGCAGGCGGCACAGGCTGCGGCACAAGGAATCGCGCGGCGAAGCTCTGGGACGGGCACGGTCGGTGGCACTCAGCCAGCCATTCCTCGCCCGCAGAACCCTGAGGCGAACCCGGGCACGCGTACTCTGCCGAGTCAGCCAGCCCAAAACGTCGTTGCGACGTCCGGCGCGCTACCGCCTGGCTATATCTTCCCGCGTCAACAAATTCCGGATTTTGCCGTCCCCCATTCGCCGATTCCCGCAGGGCTCAAGTTCACACCAGGACTTACTGGCAACGCACAGCGTGGAAAGCAGATTTTTTCGGGTGCTGCCTGTATCGGCTGTCATGCAATCGCCGGAAACCCGGCCGCCATGGGCGTGACAGGACCGAACCTCACGCACGTGGGTTCACGCAGCACGATCGCTGCGGGCCGTTTCCCGAACGCGGCGGCATATCTCGCGCTCTGGATCAAGAATGCTCGCGCGATGAAGCCTGACGTGCTAATGCCGACGCTCGGCCTCGACGAATACGATCCTGTTCTGAAAGCGAAAGTCACAGCAGCGACCGGTGGACTCACCGATCAGCAGATCGCCGACATCGTCGCTTACCTAACCGCACTGAAGTAACCGGAGACCGACTTGGCAAGCACTGCATACCCAGCACCGGCGCACGCACCAGCCTATTCGGGCGAGCAAAGCGGCATCTGGAGCTGGCTCACCACCGTAGATCACAAGCGCATCGGCATCCTGTACCTCTATACCGCGCTTTCCTTCTTCGTCATCGGCGGCATGGAGGCTGTGGTCATCCGCGCCCAGCTCGGCGCTCCGAACCAGCACCTTGTGTCGGCGGAGTTCTACAACCAGCTATTCACGATGCACGGGACGACCATGATCTTCCTCGCGATCATGCCGCTCTCTGCAGCGTTCTTCAACTTCCTCATTCCGCTCCAGATCGGCGCGCGCGATGTGGCGTTCCCTAGGCTGAACGCGTTCAGCTACTGGGTCTACCTGTTCGCCGGAATCTTCATCACGGTGCCGATTCTGTTCGCCGTGGCGCCGAACGGCGGCTGGTTCGGTTACGCACCACTAACCATCAGGCAATACTCGCCCGGTATCAATATCGATTTCTGGGTGATCGGTCTCCAGATCCTCGGCATCTCCTCGCTCGCTACGGCGTTCAACTTCCTGACGACGATCATCAACCTTCGCGCGCCGGGCATGAAGCTCATGCGCATGCCGATGTTCACCTGGATGGCGTTCGTCGTTCAGGTCCTGATCGTCCTCGCCTTCCCCGTCATTACGATCGCG
>JALYKM010000166.1 GCA_030774785.1 Gemmatimonadota bacterium | reverse complement strand
GCCGCGCGGTGGAGAAAATCCAGCCGCGCCAGAACCAGTCGAGATCCATTCCGGATTCGTCGCGCATCATCCGAAAGAAATCCGCTGGTGTCGGATGCTTGAATGCCCAGGCCTTGATGTACTCGCGGAAGGCGGCATCGAACCGATCTTTGCCGAGCACTTCGTAGCGGAGCATCTGCATCATTAGAGCAGGCTTCTGGTATCCGACCCAGAAAAGATCGTGCACCTGCGTCGGGTTGGTGACGAGCGGCTGCTCTGCGCCCAGTTTGGCGTGGTCGCCATAGAGATGTAAGGGGTGTAATTCAATGGTATCGCCGTACGGCGTGCCCTGAAAATATCTCGCCGCATTTGCGAGATCGATGAAGGTGTTGAAGCCCTCGTCCATCCACGGATAAAGTCGCTCGTTCGAGCCGACGATCATCGGGAACCATTCGTGCCCGAACTCGTGCGCGATCACCCACTGCAGATCTTCGCGGGAGGGACTGTTGGGCGTGAAGGTCAGCATCGGGTATTCCATCCCCTCGATGGGACCTTCGACCGTCGTGGCGTGAGACCAGGGATACGGGTACCACTGTTCGCTGAAGTACTTGATCGCTTCCCTTCCCATCCGATTCACTTCGGGCCACTTGTCGGCGGTGGGGCGATAGAGACTCTCGATGAGGATGCCGTTATAGCCACTGGCATCCCAGCGGAAGTTGGGGCCGGCGGCGAACGCGAAATCGCGCACATTCGTCGCGGTGAAGTGCCACATCAGCGAAGGCACAGGGTTGAGCGCCGACAATTCTCCCACGGCATACATGGAAGGGCGCGTCTTCTCCATGTTGCCGGCTTCGTCCGCACCGATGATCGCGACGGGAGTCTCCGATCGTCTCGCCGCCGCGAGTCGGGTGCGCTGGGTTGGCGTGAGCACCTGCGCCGGATTGGCGAGCTCTCCGGTGGCAGCGACGATGTACGACCGGGAGACAGTCAGGGACACATCAAAATTGCCGTACTCGAGGTAGAATTCCCCCGCACCGATGTAGGGCTCGTGATTCCAGCCGCGCACGTCGTCGTAGACGACCAGCCGCGGATACCACTGCGCCATCTCGTAGAGCGGACCGTCGTGTCCCATGCGGCCGCCGCCCATCGGCGGGACATTGAAATGCCAGACCGCCTCGATGTCTAGCGTTGCGCCGGGCGCGAGCAGTTTCGCCAGATCGATCCGCATTGTCGTTCCGTATCTCGTGCGCTTTGCGTCGACCCCGCCGATGCGAAGTGACTCGAGAGTTCCTCCGCCGTTGAATCCCTGGCAGGAGAAGTCGAAGGTGGCGCCGAGGAAGACGAGCGGCGGCTGGTTGAGCTGGTTGGTGATGCTGTTGGGAGCGCAGAGATTTTGCTCGACGAACAGCCAGAGATAAGGAAGCGGGTTCGGCGAGCGATTGACGTAGTGAATCGTCTCGCGTCCGCGGAGCTCATTGCGGGCGGGGTCGAGCGTGGCGGTGATCTTGTAGTCGACGCGCTGTTGCCAATACTTCGGGCCTGGTCTCCCGCTCGCGGACCGGACATCAGTCGGCGTCGGTAGATCGAGGGGACGAAACAGCGAGGTGTCGGCGACTTGTTGTAAAGACGACTGCGAGCTCGCGATCGCCATTGGTGCAAGAAGTAACAACAAAGAGGCGAGTGACACATTGATCTGAGCTCGATGCAGCCATTCGATCATCGGCGAATGGGGCACGTTCATATCATTCTCGCGTAAATCCGGTTACAGATGAGGGCTCTCTCCATTTCCATCATAATATCGCGCAATAATGGTAGCGTGCTTGCGCCTAAACGCTGGCGCCAGCTAACACCTCCTTTTTGGGAACAGACATGGACCTATCCACACTCGCAGAGATCGTCAAAGCAATTGCTGGGGTCATCGGTATCCTTGGCATCCCCGCGGGGTACATCACGTATCGGCGCTCCGTCCGGACTAGGCGCGCCGACTGGCTCGTCTCGCTCCACGAGAAGTTCTTTGAAACTGATCGTTACGCGCGGGTCAGACGAGTGCTCGACTATCGACAAGAGCCCGATTATTCCGATTTGGCACAGGCCGTCAGGGAGCAGAGGCATCACCCTCTTGCTGATGAGTTTTATCGGTACTTAAACTTCTTTGAGCTCCTGGCCAGCCTTCGGAAGCTCCGGCAGATTTCCGACGATGAGATTGTCGGCCTCTTCGACTACGACCTGCGAATGATTGCAACGCATCAATTCGTAATTGACGCATTGCGCCCGCAAGGGTTTGA
>JALYKM010000165.1 GCA_030774785.1 Gemmatimonadota bacterium | reverse complement strand
ATCAGCTTCGCGTTGTGCGACATCTTCTTCACCCACATGCACGCGGATCACATGCTTGGGCTCACTGGCCTGCTGCGCACGCTCGGCCTCCAGGGCCGCACCGAGCCGATGAATCTCTACGGACCAGCGGGGTCGGAGAAGCTGCTGTGGCGGGCAATCATGCTCGGCAGCGAGAAGCAGCACTTCGAGATCAAGATCTTCGAGCTCACTCCCGAGTCGACACTCAAGAGACGCGGATACTCGATCATCCCATTCCCAGTGGAGCACGGTGACAGGATGGCGATCGGGTATCACATCGCCGAAGAGACGCGACTGGGCAGGTTCAATCCGGAGAGGGCCCGGGAGATGGGAATCCCCGAAGGACCGCTGTGGGGCAAGATCCACAAGGGGGAGACGGTGTCGCTTCCGGATGGAAGAAGCATCAGGCCCTCCGAGCTTGTGGGGCCGACGCGTCCGGGACGACGCATCGTTCTAACGGGCGATTCGCGTCCTTCGGAAGGAACGATCGCCGCGGCGACGGGCGCTGACATCCTCGTGCACGAAGCGACCTTCGCCGAAGAGGAAGCTCCCCGCGCGCTCGAGACCGGCCACTCCACGGCGCGCGAAGCAGCCGAAGTCGCGGCCAAGGCCGGAGTAAAGAAGCTGGTGCTGACCCACGTCTCGGCCCGCTACTCGCGCGATACTGCGGAGCTGGAGCGCGAGGCTCGCGAAGTCTTTCCAGCCACCGTCATCGCGCGCGACGGGATGGAGATCGAGATTCCGTTTGAGTCCACGCCTGCGGACTAACTTTTTTTTCCTAGATTGTCGCGCGGTCGGTCGGCGAGGATGTCCTCTTCGGCGGCTACTCGCTTACACGCATCGAGCCTCGCGCGCAAACTACAACTACGCGCGCGAGTCTCTTGCTACGCGAGACGCCGCCTAGGAGGACACCCTCGCCTCCCTCCCAATCGAGATCTGTTCGAACCGGCGTCGCGGTCTCGACCTCGATATCCGGTGCGCACGGGCTTGGTCGCGGGGGACTCGGCGCTGCTGAGATCTCTCACGGGGAGTCGGAGGGGGTCCTCGTAGGAGGCACCCACTTGGCGACAAGGAGACCCGCGACCGAGCGGAGCGAGGGAGCGCAGTTAGGGGCTCCGCCCGAGCCAAGTGCTGCCGACGAAGAGGACCCCCTCCGACGGACCGGCGCAACGATCCAGAACAAACGCGACTACGACGCTCGGTCGACGAGAGGGCGCGGGTTTGACACGAGCATCGATCTCCGGAACAGCAGACGCAGCTTATCTTCGGTGAGCGACTGGATGATTTTTTCCGGCGTGACGCGCGAGGTCACGCTCCGCGATTCAGGACCGCTCCAGATTTCCCACGCGTAGCGGTCGAGCCGCGCGGTCTTGCCGCCCGGATGATGAAACACAATCATCGCATTGCTCGCCCCGGGCACCTGCACCTCGACACCCCAGCTCGTCCCGTCGGGGCCGCGGAACGGCCTCATCTGTCTTGCCATTGGTTCCGTCAGTGAGATGCCAACGCGAGCGGATGCAGCCGCTGCCGGCCCACGAATCCCGCGTCAGTTTCGTGCCAGTACAAAATGCTCGGCTCGCCGAGCTTCCAGCAGTAATAGACGTCGCGGCCGTCCAGCTGCCCGCGAAAATCCACCAGCCCGGTGCCCATCCCTTTGCAGATGACACCGAGGTCGTTCAACTCGCCAATATAACCTTCAATGTCCTTGGCGAGACGCTGCGCTTCGATCTGAAGCAGCTCCGCGATTGCGTCGGGACGCTCGGGACTGGAGCCCACGGTCGCGAGCTCGAACTCACGGACCTTGTCTTCCCAGAGCCCGTGCTCGCGCACGAGGTCGGCTACGATCCTGCTCACCAGGGGGAGGGTGCGGTTGGCTTCTTCTACGGTGAATGTTCTTTCCATGACACGTACTCTGATCGGATCGCGGGATATGGTCAAGTGTGTATATAATCGGCTCTAAGTTCTGCCTTCCGAAATTCTTTCCTGCAGCCTCCTCTCCCTCCTCTCCTTCGCTGCCTTGTACCGCCGGATCTCCTCGGGCGTCTCGGGCTTGAGAGGCGGCACCGGCACCGGCTTTCCGTTCCGGTCGACGGCGACGAAGGTGAGGTAGCACGAGTTGGTGTGTCGCCTCACACCGGTGA
>JALYKM010000164.1 GCA_030774785.1 Gemmatimonadota bacterium | reverse complement strand
GATTCATGCCGAGCAAGCCGGGAATCAGGAAGTCGATATAGCGCGATCCGGCTTCGGTTACGTAAGTGTCGCTGGCGCGGACTGGATCCGCTCTGCCGGCGCCCGTTTGAACGGCGCGATCGACGAGGACCCGCGCGCTTACTGCTTCGCTTCTGCCGCGATCGTACAGGTAGTGAACGCTGTCTCTGACCGATCTTGGCACTACCAGTAGCGCAACTTTTCCAGTGCGAAGTGCTTGGGCAGCGGCGCTATCGTCGTAGGTTTCGACCACGAGCGTCGAATCTTTCCTGAGCGCGTCGACAACCGCAGCGACGCCTGCGGCATTACCAACGACTCCGATCTGCACCTTGTCCGGTCCGCGCTGCCTGAACGCGATGCCCAGTCCTGCCGCCAGCAGAATCGGGAAAATGAAGGTCCAGAACACCGCCTCGGGCTCGCGAATGAACTCGCGGAACCGGACGAGCGTGAGCTGAGCCATCGAGCTGTTCCGGAAGCCTTTGCTCTTTAACGGCCTTCTTTGCTCGACACGTGCTTCAGCATCGGTGATCGGAAAAGGAATTCGCTCACTCATCGCGGAGAGTCCTGCCGGTAAGAGAGACGAATACATCCTCGAGAGTCGCCGAAGTTTTCCGCGGCTCCGGTGGCGGGAGGTGCGAAAGATCGACAGACTCGATGAGATCGCCAGGAGATCCGAGAGCTATGACGTGACCATGATCCACGATCGCGACGCGATCGCAGAGACGTTCCGCCTCTTCCATGTAGTGAGTCGTGAGAACGATGGTTTTTCCCTGCGCCTGGAACTTGGAGATCAGATCCCACAACTGCCGGCGGGACACCGGGTCGAGCCCGGTCGTCGGCTCGTCGAGGAAAAGGAGCTGCGGGTTCCCCACGAGAGCACAGGCGACGGCGAGGCGCTGCTTCTGCCCGCCTGACAATCCACCTACTCGCGAGTACCGCTTCTCCCCGAGCTCGACCTGGTCTATGACCTCGCCCACATCGCGAGCGTCGCGATAGAAGCTCTGAAAGAGCGTGAGCGTTTCATCCACGGTCAGCTTCTCCGACAGCTGAGTATCCTGGAGCTGGATGCCGAGGAGCTCGCGGAGGTCACGGGCATCGGACTCCCAGCGTCGGCCGAGGACTTCAACGCTGCCAGAGTCCGCGGGGAGAAGCCCCTCGCAGATCTCGATGGTCGTCGTCTTACCCGCGCCGTTCGGCCCAAGGAGCCCGAAGCATTCGCCGGCATGGACCTGGAGATCGAGACCATCGACGGCGACGACATCGTCGTAGGCTTTTCGGAGTCCCTGAACCCTCAGCGCGGGAGCGGAGTTGAATGCGGCTGTCACCATGAAAGGACGTGTGGTGTCGCTAGAAGAGGGCATTGAAGGGCTCAAATCCCTCTGAAACTCGTTATAACCTGTTACCGTAACATGATATAGCGTTGGCGAGAGAGCGGGGCACTATCCCTGCCAACGTTGGTGTCAAACCAGAGGGAGAAGCTATGCAGTTCAAAGCCGTGTCGGTACTAAGCACTGCTTTCGTTTTCGTATCGAGCGCAGATCTGCAGGCGCAAGTGGTTTTCAATTCTACTTCAGGCCCGTCGCGCTTCTCCGTCGGCGGGAACGTGGTGATGTCGCAGCCCAAGGGAGAATTCGCCAGCAATGTCGGTCGCGGCTACGGTTTCGATCTCAATGGCATGTTCAGGATAGACCATCGGGGATACGTGAACATCCGCGCCGATGTCGGCGGAGTGCAGTACGGAAAGGAGCGGAAAGATGCGTCGTTCTTCGGCATCACTGGCCGGATCGATCTCGACCTGGAGACGACGAACAGCATTGCCTGGGGAGCGATAGGACCGCAGATCATGATTCCGGACGGACCCTTTCGACCGTACGCAAACGCCGCTATTGCGTACACGATGTTCTCCACCACCTCGACGCTGAGCGATCCGTACGGTCAGTTCCAGTCGATATCGAACGATAACGCCAATGATGGCTCGCATGCCTGGATCTTCGGCAGCGGCGTTCAGATTCCCTTTGGGACGAGCGGCGCCTTCAACCTCGGAGGCCGATACTACTACGGTGGACGCGCCACATATCTCACCAAAGGTGATATCACCGACAACCCGGACGGCACGATCACGCTGAATCCTCGAAACAGCAAGACAGATTTGGTCCTTTGGCAGCTTGGGGTGTCGTTCGTGATTCCACGCTCTACGCCGAGGTGACAGTATGCTAGCGCTTCTTGCCGCCGTTGTGCTCGCACAATCCACGATCTCGGTTCAGCTGGGGACGCAGAAACAGGATAGCGGAGCGAGAGCAAGAAACGATTCCATGATGGTGCGACGAGAGGAGCGCCGCGATTCGATAATGGCAAGGGCGCGTGCCCGTGACTCGGCGCGGAAAGCGACTCGGCTTGCAAAACGCCCGCCCATCACACCGGCAGTTCTGGCGTCCGCGTTCAAGGACGCGCGCGCGAGAGACCTCCTGCTTCGCGCCCGCGCGGCAAGGCTAAACCAGGATTCGACGCTCACCGGCTACGACGCCAGCGCCTATGAGCGCATGTCGGTGGGGATGGGGTTCAAGAAGATTGGGCGCGATCGTCTCCTGATGCGGAGCGAGCGCGCCGCGCACGTCATGTGGCAGCGCGACCGGGGTGCGGTCATCGATGTGAAGGGACAGCGAAGCGCTTTTCCAATGCTCGATGGTGTCGGACACGGAAACGCCGACTTCGGCTCGGTGGGCGATATCCCGTACTACCCGGGACGCGAGACACTCTGGATTGGCTCAGGGCTCGCAAAGGCCGATGTCAGCGAGAACGAGATAATCCACCCGCTCGCTACGGGCGCTGAAGCGTACTACACCTATGCGTCGGGAGACTCCGTCAGCTTCCAGCTTCCCGGCGGTCAGCGAATCGAGCTCCGTGAGCTGCTCATCCGCCCGCGTCAGCCAAAGTGGAACGTCGCGGTGGGATCGCTCTGGTTCGACGCAGCGACCGCGCATCTCGTGCGCGCGGTTTATCGGATGGCGCAGGAAATGGACATCATGGCCGTCGCCAAGGAGGCCAACGAAGAAGACCACGACCCTGACGACGACATTCCGCGCTGGGTGAAGCCCATGATCACGCCGATGAAGGCGAAGGTGAGCGCGGTGACAGTCGAGTACGGTCTGCACGAAGGACGCTTCTGGCTTCCACGCTCGCAAACCGTCGAAGGCGATGCGCAGGTGAGCTTCATGCACATCCCGTTCAAGCTCGAGCAACGCTATACCTACTCCAGCGTCAACGGGACCGAGCCGCTGCCCGACATCACGATTGCGGCGGGAGACACTGCGCGCGATTCGGTGTCGCGTGCGGCTCGAAGAGAGCGCCGGCGCAATGAGTGCAAAACGGGAACGGAGCGCATTCGCAGGGAAAGCAGGTCAGACGAAGGTCTCCGGATACTGGTCCGCGTTCCCTGCGACACCATCGCGCTCGCCCGCTCGAGCGAGCTGCCCAAGTCGATCTATGATGATGGCGAAGCCGTGTTCGGCACCGCGGAACGCGATGCCTTGGTCGCTGAAGCCCTCACGCTCGGCGCCCAGCCCGAATTTTCGCCGCAGCGCGCAACTCTCTCCTACGGACTGCCGTACACGCGGTTCAATCGCATCGAGGGGTTCTCTACCGGTGTGGCGGCGGATCAGGTGCTTGGTCGCGGCTACAGCGCGCACGCACTGTTCCGGCTCGGAGTCGCGGATCTCTCGCCGAATGGAGAGCTCTCGGTCGATCGCACCGACGGCCGGCACACCATCGGTGTCGGAGTGTATCGCAGGCTGATCGCGTCCAACGACTGGGGAGATCCGCTCGGATTCAGCAGCTCTCTCTCGGCGCTCTTCTTCGGTCGCGACGAAGGGTTCTACTACAGAACGTGGGGCGCGGAGCTAAAGGGGCAGAAGGACCACGGCATCTTCAATAGCTGGCGGCTCTTCACCGAACAGCACTTCGACGCAACCGTGCATACGGAGTTCTCGGTGGCGCACCCCGGTGGAGTCAAGGGCGATCTCACCAACATCAATGCGGTAAATGGATCGATCGTGGGACTCGCGGTCGGCCACCATTCCTCGCTCGGACTCGATCCGCACGGGTTCCGCGCGTTGACGGACCTGAAGCTCGAAGGCGGAACCGGGACGTTCGACTATTCGCGCGGCTCGCTGCAGACGACACTCTCGCACGGGCTTGGTCGCTCCTTCGATGGCGCCCTCACCCTCGGCGGCGGCACATCGGGCGGACAACTTCCCATTCAGAAGCAGTTCTTCCTCGGTGGCGTGCAGACCGTGCGCGGCCAGAGAGCTGGCGCCGCGATCGGAGATGCGTTCTGGATCACGAGCGCGGAAATTGGTACGAGCTCGGTGGGGATTCGTAAGATCGTATTCGGTGATCTCGGCTGGGCGGGGGGCCGGACCAATTTCTCGCACCCTGGTCGGCCATTGAGCGGTGCTGGAGTCGGGGCGTCGTTCATGGACGGACTCATTCGCATCGATCTCGCCAAAGGGATCTATCCCGAGAAATCCGTGCGCGCCAATCTGTACGTCGAGGCGCGCTTTTAGGCTTCGCGTTTCCTTTGCATCTCGGCTTGGGTCGAGTCGCGGTATCCTCTTCGGCCGCTACGAGACCGGCTGGGTGCCCGCCAGCGAGCGCAAGCCGCTGGTGGGCTGACGGGCCTCGATGCGTGTAAGCGAGTAGCCGCCGAAGAGGACACCCTCCCGACTGACCGGCGGAGAAATCTCGAACAAACGACGCTGAAACGGTTGAGAGCCTACTCCTCGGCCATGAACGGATATCGATAGTCCGTCGGCGGGGAAAAGGTCTCCTTGACGG
>JALYKM010000163.1 GCA_030774785.1 Gemmatimonadota bacterium | reverse complement strand
CGCTATGGAAACGACGTCGGCTGCTCTTGCCGGGAAGGGTGCGACCAACTGTCCTGACGCAGTAAAGCGACCAGCGAACAGCTAAGAGCGGACAGCGGGCAGCAGCGCCTTTCTCAGTTTGTGGTGTGCTCGATGGCGACGGACCCCGCCCGATGCTCAGCATCAGCCTCTACGAGTGGCGCCAACTCGCGTGCGCACCAACGCGTGGCCGACGTCACGGCTGCATGGTCTCCCTGTGCGTTGGCTTGCTCAATTAGTAGCGCTGCTGCCTCAGTGCGCGCGACCGCAAAGGCGAACCCACGCGCACCCGCCTGCTGAAATTCGCTTCCGGCACTTCCCGCGCGCGCGGCATACTGCTCGATACGCTGAAGGGCACTCAACGTCTGCTCGGTACACGATGACAATGCGGCCACCTTGAGGCCACTCAGCCGGTACCTTACATCGGACGTCCATCCGCCAAGTACGTCGCTCTTGTCCATCGCGCGGAGTGTATCCAGGCTGAGAATGTTCGTCGTGCCCTCCCAGATTGACAACACCTGCGCGTCTCGCAGCAGACGAGGAATTCCGGTGTCCTCCAGGTAGCCGGCGCCGCCGAAGGCCTCGAGCGCTTCGCTGGCGACCGCTATCGCCCGCTTCGCCGTGTAGAGCTTGGCCACCGGAATCAGGAATCGCAGCAGCTGCGACTCGGATTCAGTCGCGTCCCCACACTCGTCCTTCCCGAGTAGCTCGACAACGCGAAAGGCCAGGAGAAAAGCGGCGCGCAACTCCAGGTGCATATCGGCCAGTGTCTCGACGTGCAGTGGATGATCTATTAGTGTCTTTCCAAATGCACGCCGGCGTCGGGCGTAGTCACTCGCGAGCGCGATTGCCCGGCGCATTCCCGCCACCGCGGCTACCGCGTTGTATACCCTCGTGATATTGAACAGCGTGGCGATCTTGCGGATGCCATCGCCCGCGCCCCCCACGAGCTGCGCGGGCGTGCCTTCCAGCGTCAGCTCGGCGGTGGGCAATGCGCGCGTGCCCAGCTTGTCCTTGAGACGCTCGATTCGAATGTTGCGAAGCATTCCGTCGCTGTCGCGAAGCTTGATGAGAAACACGCTCAATCCGTGACTTCCAGCTGGCGCGCCTTCGATGCGCGCCAGTGTCATAGCGACCTGCGAGGTTGTGGCCGATGTGAACCACTTCGAGCCGTAGAGGCTGTACGTGTCACCTTCCTCGCACCGTGCAACGGTCGAGGTGCTTCCAACGTCGGAGCCGCCGGTACGCTCGGTCATCCATTGGCCGGAAGTCCAGAACTCATTCGGATCGCGGGAAGTCAAATGCCCGAACTCTGGTTGCAGGCTTTCGTCGCCATGAACTTCGAGAAACCTGGCCGCGCCGTCGGTCATGGCCAGCGGACAGCTGTACAACGCGGACGACGGGGCAAAGAGATAGACCCGCGCGAACTGATCGATGCGCGAATGTGCGCCATGGATGCGCTCATAGCCGGTGGCCACGATGCCTTCCGTGGCCGCGATGCGGTCGAGCTCGCGCCAGGCATTGCTCGTCTCGATCCGATCAACGCGCCGCCCCCACGCGTCGTATGCGACCTGCCGGGGTGGCGATGCTTCCGCCGACTCGCCCAGCGCAAGAATATCCGTGACTACTCGATGGCCGAGTCGCCGAAGGTCGGGCTCGATCTCGGCGTGCATGTTCGCGGGCAGCCGCCAGCGAAGATACGCGCGGAGAAGCGCGTCGTCGTCGTACTGGTTCCCGAGCCTTGGTGGATCCTGAAAGAACTCGGACATAGGGCCGTCTGTTCCCCGCCCGCCGGAGAAGCTCATCCCGTACGCAATTTAACCCACTGACCGTTGCACGGTTTTAAACCGAACTACAACTGAGAACGGCGCTGCCGCCCGCCGACAGCAAAAAAGCCATCCGCTGCGCGCTGCCCACGACGTGACAGCTTGCTGTGGCGCAACAGGACCAACGGGAACGACGTCCGTTGCTCTTGCCGGGAACGGTGCGAAGAACTGTCCTGACGCAGTGAAGCGAGTAGCGGACAGCTTGAGAGCTGACCGCGGGCAGCAGCGTCGTTCTCAGTTGTAGTTATGCACATTTAGCCTTACCCTTTGTCTATGTGCGGACGCGCCACTATCATCAATCCCGACGGAATCACCGAAAAACTCTACGGCTTCACCAGGAAGTTCGTGCCGAGCGACTGGAAGCCGCGCTACAACCTGAATCCGCACGAGGATATCCCAGCCGTCTACTACGATCCGTTCCTGCAGGAGCGGGTCCTGAGGACGATGCACTGGAATCTCATACCCTCAAAGCTCGAGAGCAGAGACAAAGTCGTCGCCTTCGACTCGCAGTACTCGACCTTCAACGCGAGGATCGAGACAGTTGCGTCGGCGCCGACCTTTCAGCAGTCCTGGCGCAGCCAACGCTGTCTCGTCGTGGTCGACGGCATCATCGAATGGGTGGGAGAGAAGAGGCGCAAGATCCCTCACCTCATTCGCCACAGAGACCGGCTTCCGTTCGCGATGGCTGGGCTGTGGAGTCGCTGGCAAGACACAGCAGGCGGCGAAGAACTGTGGTCGTGCACAGTCATCGTCAAAGATGCGGACGACTGGTACAGCCAGTTCCACGACCGGATGGCGGTACTCCTTGCGCCGGAATCCTACGAGCAGTGGCTCGATCCCCAGCGGAAGCATGGACAGCTCGAGCTGCTCAACAAATCTGCATATCACAAGAATGGCGAGCTGGAGTTTTTCCCGATCTCCACGCTGGTCAATAATTCGCGTAACGACTCCGCGAACTGCCTGGAGCCGGCGGCGCATTCCGAACCCTCGACCGACTCCGAGCTGCTCCTCGACCTATAACGAACGGGTCTCGCTCAGCGCTTCCCTTTCGTCGCGTACTCGTCCCACAGCATCGCCATCGCGCGCATTCCCAGACGGAAATTCTCCTCACTGATCCATTCGTCGGGTGCATGCGCGTTCTCGCCGGGCAACCCGAACCCCACCAACAGAACGGGCGCGCCGAGTATTCGCTCGAAGTCGCCCACGACGGGGATGGAGCCACCCTCACCGGTGATCACGGGCTCCTTTCCGAATGCGGCGTGCAACGCGCTTCGAGCCGCGTCGTAGATCGATCCGTTCAGCTCGGCGCGCCACGGCCTACCGCCGTGCAGATGCCGCACGCTCACCTTCGCACCTTTGGGGGCAACCTTGGCGACATGCGCCTTCATGAGCTTCTCGATGTCCGCCGGATCTTGATCGGGAACGAGGCGGCAGCTTACCTTCGCCATCGCCTTCGCGGGCAGGACCGTCTTCGCGCCTTCGCCGGTGTACCCGCTGAGCAGCCCGTTCACCTCGCACGTCGGGCGGATCCACAGCTTCTCCAGAGTGGTGTATCCCTTCTCGCCACCGAGCGCGTTGACACCGGTCTCCTTCATCAGGGTCTTATCGTCGAACGGAAGTGAGCGCATTTGCTTCCGGATCTTCGGATCCCACGCGCGCACTTTCTTGTAGAATCCGGGGATCGCGATGCGGCCATCCTTGTCGTGGAAGGTCGCGAGGATGCGCGCGAGCGCCATCGCGGGATTGACGATCGCGCCACCGTAACTGCCCGAGTGCAGATCGCTCTTTGGACCCTGCACGTTGATCTCGAAGTAGGCGAGGCCGCGCAGCGACGACAGGATCGATGGCAATCCGGGCGCGAACATCGCCGAGTCGGAGATCACGACCGCATCGGCCTTGAGGAGCTTCTTTTGCTCTTCGACAAACGACGCGAGATGCTCGCTACCGATCTCTTCCTCGCCCTCTGCGATGACAACGACGTTGACCGGAAGCTCCCCACGCGTGGCCAGGTGCGCCTCGAGCGCCTTCACGTGAAGGAAGAGCTGGCCTTTGTCGTCCACAGATCCGCGCGCGAAGATCTTTCGGTCACGCACGGTCGGCTCGAACGGGGGCGATGTCCAGAGCTCGAGCGGCTCGGCGGGCTGGACGTCGTAGTGGCCATAGATCAGAACTGTCGGAGCTCCGGGCGCGTTCCTCCATTCGCCGACGACGACCGGGTGACCGGCGGTCGGGTAGATCTTCGCAGGCACGCCGATCTTGTCAAGTGATGCCTTCACCCACTCGGCGGCCCGCTTTGTGTCAGCGTTGTGATCCGATTTCGCGCTGACACTCGGGATGCGGAGAAACTCGAACAGCTCGTTGTGGATCCGCGGATCGTTGTCGGACAGAAACTTCTCGAGATCCGCCGGAATGGTTGTGTTACCGCGAGCAGTTTTGCTCATGCCCCGTACAGTTTTGCTTGACTTGATCATTGGCTCAGGCTCGTCTGCGTTTTCGTCATCGTAAGAGAGGTGCGACCAACACGCCGGATCACCTGGCATGGCCCGTACCCGCGAGCAATCTCATCGCCGTCATTCCTGTTAACGTCGCGGCGAGACACAGGACAACGCTCAGGATAACGTAACCCGTCGCTCGCCCGTATTCGCCACCCTCGATCAATCCCAGAGTCTCGGCGCTGAAGGTAGAGAAGGTGGTGAAGCCTCCGCAAAATCCAACTATGAGAAACGCGCGCAGCTCCGGCGAGCCCTGCATGTTGAGGAACTGTCGCAGCAGAATGCCGATCAGGAAGCACCCGGAGACATTGACGAACATCGTTCCTATAGGGAATCCGCCCGCGCTCATCCTCTGCACCGCGCCGCCAATTAGATAGCGGAGGACTGATCCGGCCGCCCCACCGACTGCGATTAGTAGGAAGATCATTTAGGTTGCATTATTGTGTTGGAGAAGGAGGAAAAATGCACGGCTTGAAGGGTGAACGGGTGCTGATGCGAATCCACATCGGCGAGCGCGACAAGTTCAATGGAGAGCCGTTATACTGGGCCATCGTCCAGCTCCTGCGGAAGCGCCACTACGCTGGCGCCACCGTGACCCGCGGTATCATGAGCTTCGGAGCAAGCAGCCGTATTCATGCCGCGAAGTTCCTGGAGCTCTCGCTCGATCTGCCGATCGTCATCGAGTGCGTCGAGACCGAGGAGAAAATCACGGAAATCCTTCCGGAATTGGATAAGATGGTCGGTGGCGGGCTCATCACACTCGAACGGGTGAAAGTCATCATGTACCGGCCCCACGCCAGGGAAGACGAACAGCCTGACGATTGGTCGATTGACATCGCCGCACCACAGAAGGTCGAGTCGGGACAGCAGAACATTCGTTCTCGATCGGAAAAGCTCTGAAAACAAAAAACCCCCACGCGGCATCGAGCCGAGCAGGAGTCATTAACCGCGTTGGAGCCACGGTGGTTGAGGGCGAACTCCATCGCCACACGGATCTAAGCCTATTGAATAATGCCTAGACCGTCAAGCATCATCGCTCCCGACCTACAATGAGTGAGCCCAAGCAGCAGCAAAGCCGTGACGCAGCGGTACGATCGACTCCGGCAGAAATACGCGTTCAAAAATGTTGTCCGGGTATCGCTGGTTGAACCTGTCGACGAAAATGCCGGCGAACGTTCCGAGTCCGCCTGCAGCGACGATGTCGCTCGCCCAGTGCTCGTTCTTGTAGAGACGCGACGCGCCGACCAGCGTGGCACTGGTGTAGGCGAAGGGCGTCACCCAATGTGAGTGACCGGGCCACGCACGGTTGATTCCGCGACTCAGAGCGGTCGTCATTGCAAACGCGGCCGTTGTCTCGGCGGAGGGAAAAGAGCCGTAATCATCGCTGGAAAACCCGCGACCCGCACTGAACACGCGAGAATCGTCGGGCGAGATTCTCGGGCGCGCGCGGCCGACTTCTCCCTTCAAACCTTCGGCGAGGAGTCCGCCGAGCACTACTGACTCACCGGTGTACATCCCGAGGGCCGCCAACTTCCGCGAGTGAAGGCCCAATCCCGAGAAATAGAGGGCGGCACTCACTACCACGCTTCCTGGATCACCAAGGACTCCAACGGCACCGAAGAATCTCTCGAGCCCCGAGTTCGTCTGCACACCTGGCCGCTGAAACGCGCGCTCGATTCGTCGGTCAGC
>JALYKM010000162.1 GCA_030774785.1 Gemmatimonadota bacterium | reverse complement strand
GCGGCTAAGTTTCGAGGCTGTTTACGTTTACGCTTCCTTTCGATCGACGCCCAAACGGCACCAAGCGGCGTCGATCTTCAGTTTAAGACCTCAGTTCCGGAATACCGATATGGCAATGCCCGCGACCCAGATCCGGCGTGGAATGGTCCTCGTAATGGCTGGTGATCCGTGCCGCGTAGTTGAGTTCCGACACCATACGCCGGGGAATCTCCGCGCCATGGTTCAGGCCAAGCTCAAGAACCTGCGCACCGGCAACAACTTCGAGCACCGCTTCCGCGCCGCGGACACGATCGAGAAGGCGTCGATGGAGACGCACGACCTCGAGTTCATGTACCAGGGCGGGAATACGTATCACTTCATGAACACAGAGAACTACGATCAGCTGGAGATCGAGGAAGAGGTGCTCGGTGACAACGCGCAGTGGATGCAGTCGGGGATGAAGATCCAGGCCGAGTACTACAACGGAAGGGTGATCGGCATTGAGCTCCCGAACTCGATGGTGCTGGAAGTGGTGGACACTGCGCCGGTGATGAAGACAGCGACCAAGACTGCGTCGACCAAGCCGGCCAAGCTCCAGAACGGCGTCACGGTCAACGTGCCGGAATTCGTGAACACGGGCGAAAAGGTGCGCGTGAATCCGAACACCGGTGAGTACATGGATCGCGCGAAGTAGGGTTCAGCCGCTGCCGATTACGGTTGGTCACGCCGCTGCGAGAGCCGGGGTATCCTCTCCAGCAGCTAGCTCGCTTACACGCATCGAGTCTTCGTCAGCCCACCAGCGGCTTGCGCTCGCTGGCGGGCACCCAGCCGAAGTCTCTCGCTACGCGAGCACGCTGCTTACGAGGACACCCCGCCTCTCTCCGCTCCGGCCACTGTAGTTGGTGCGCGGAGCCAAACTGCTCGGCATGTCAGAAGCGAAGGCAAGAATCAACGCGCGAGTCTGGTGTCTCGTACAGACGGTGAGAGGGAAGGAGGAGGAGGTGCTGCTTAAGCGAGTTTCAGCGAGCGACCAGGAGACCCGCGACCGAGCGGAGCGAGGGAGCGCAGTTAGGGGCTCCGCCCGAGCGAGCGTACTCGCGTAGCAGCACCTCCTCCGACTGACCGCGCGCGATGCAGCAAGAGATGCCAGAGAGAAACGCGGTTGATTCGATTGTCGGACGCGGTTAAGATGCAGAGCGGTTCAATGGTGGCTGTAGCTCAATCGGTTAGAGCACCGGTCTGTGGCACCGGGGGTTGCGGGTTCAATTCCCGTCAGCCACCCCTGTAAACGGTTCGAAAGGCCAGCGTTGCAGCTTTCACGGGTCCGTGCGTGGGGGTGGCAACCGGTTTAGGTCCGTAGCTCAATTGGTAGAGCACCGGTCTCCAAAACCGGCGGTTGCAGGTTCGATTCCTGCCGGGCCTGTTGTGTAATTGTGGCGCTATCGTCTAGGGGACTAGGACGGGGCCCTCTCAAGGCCCAAACACGGGTTCGAATCCCGTTAGCGCTATTGATGGATGAAGGATGTGCGAGCATCCGATCGGCCTCATCGTCTATCGGTTAGGACGGCACCCTTTCACGGTGCAGAGAGGGGTTCGATTCCCCTTGGGGCTATCGCAGCGGACTGATTGACAACCAGTCCGGTTTCAAGGCAGGTGCGCGGTGAGGAAGGGGTTTCCGACCCTGACTCCAAAAGTTGGGGCCGTAGCTCAGTTTGGTTAGAGCACTCGACTGTCACTCGAGAGGTCGCGGGTTCGAGCCCCGTCGGCCCCGTAGGTTTTTGAAAGGTTCAGCGCGTGAGCGCGTTGGTTTTGCCCTGGTGGTGAAATTGGTAGACACGCCATCTTGAGGGGGTGGTGCCGCAAGGCATAGCGGTTCGAGTCCGCTCCAGGGCACGTTCTTCGAAATAGCCATCCTTGGCGGCGTGGCGGATATGGGTCAATCTAACTAACTGACTTACAGTCAAAGGCACTGGCATCTGGTCAGCGGGATCTTTGGCTTTTCCGATGCCAGAGCGTTTGACTCTAAGCCATTCAACGGCATCGGGGCTTTATCCGCCACGCCGGTAAGGATGGCTTTTTGGAAGAACTTGCCACAGTAGCTCAGGGGTAGAGCACCCGATTCGTAATCGGGCGGTCGTGAGTTCAATTCTCACCTGTGGCTCTGATTGTCGACGACCGCATTCCAACGGCGCCTACCCGGCGCCGTTTTCTTTCTCGGGCGTCGCCGCGCCGGGATCCCCCTGAAGAAACAGGCGCCGCAGGCTCCTACGTCACAATACGTATGTGGGCGCTGCACGGGAAACCGTAACCTTTCTCCGTCGAAGACCGCCTAGTCCTCGCTTACCTCTCCGTCGGAGATTGCCATGAGACAGATCCTTCGTTCCATTGCCGCCGCGAGCTGTCTGCTGGCCGCGGATACCGCGTCGCTGGCCGCGCAGACGACCACAGCGCTCGCGCCGGGTGCACGGGTCAAGCTCATCACACCACGCCTCGAAATTTCACAGCAGATGGTCAGGATCATCTCCGCGACTTCAGACTCCGTCGAATTCCGGTCCGAAGGCTACCCCGCCACGCGCACGATTGCGCTATCGGACGTGGCCGCAGTGGAAGTGCATAGCGACGGACAGCGACCCTTCCTCCGGAACATGTTGATCGGCGCCGGACTCGGCGCGTCCCTAGGCGGAATAATCTCGTCGGTGGCATACAAAGAGTGCGGTAGCTGCGGATATTTTCGTACTTCACGCGGCCAAGAGACGGCTGGCGGGGCTATCGTCGGAGGCGCAGCCGGGCTGGTTGTCGGACTTGCCGTCGCGGCGCTTCAAAAAGGCGAGCGCTGGACTCGCATCACCCTCAACACTAATGTTGCGTTCCGCCCGACCGCCGGCGGAAGATTCGCTCTCACGGGCACGCGGTCGCTTTGATCTTCCCCCTTCCACAGACTGGAGCCCCAATGTCGCTTTCAGGATCGCCCGGCCCTCGACTTCTTCGTCTCAGCGCAGCGGTGGCAGTGCTTAGCGCTTTCGGCTGCATATTCAATAAGCTCAGCGTTGAGGACGTCCCTCGTACCGACGCCCTCACGGTCGTCACCTCTCCCGTCAAAGCGCACATGCTCGACGGCGCCACCGTAGTATTCAGCCGTGGTGCGGCGGTCGGCGGAGGCTTTGTGAAGGGTGACGGTGAGCGTTACGCGCTGGGCAGCATGAGCCCCGTCATCGTCACCACAGTGCCGCTCGACAGCGTCGTCGGAATGGAAAGCTACCAGATCAGGGTCGACAAAGCCCCGACGATGCTTGCGAGCACAGGAGCGGTGGTGGTCGGCGCCGCCGCAACCGTCGGTGCACTCATAGCGATCTTCGGATCGTGTCCAACTTTCTACTCCGACAGCTCCGGCACGGCGGTTCTGGAAGCCGAAGGATTCTCGTACAGCATCGCACCGCTCTTCGAGCAGCGTGATGTCGACCGTCTCCGCACGGGCGTGTCTCCGGACGGAACCGTGCGCCTCGAGGTGCGGAACGAAGCGCTCGAAACCCACTACATCAATCATCTCGAGCTGGTCGAGACGCGCCATCTGGTCGGCGAGACCGTCGTTCCCGACCAACGAGGGTTTCCGCTCGTGCTCGGTGCGATGTCACCGGCGCCGAATGCACGGGACCGCGCCGGGCGCGATGTCTCACACATGCTGGCGAGCGCCGACGGCGACATCTTCGCCACCGACGCGGGGACGCTGGCCGCGGCGGATTCTACCGATCTCCGGGATTATGTGGACATCACCGTTCCCCGTCCCGCCAGCGGCGACAGCATCGCAGTCGCCTTTCGCCTGCGTAACAGCCTCCTCAACACCGTCCTGTTGTACGATGGTATCCTCGCCGATCCGGGCGCGGCCTCACTCGACTGGCTCGGCCGCGACATGCAGAAGATCACCAACGCCATCGACCTCGGCCGCTGGTACGGTAAGCACATGGGCATGCGCGTCTCCGTTCGCGACGGAGGCGGGTATCGCGAGGTCGCGCGCTTCACCGACAAGGGCCCGATCGCGTTCCACGACGTCGCGGTCATCATACCCGCTCCTCCGGGCGACAGCGTTCGCGTCCGACTGTCCTTCGTCGCCGACGACTGGCGGATAGACAGAGTGAGCTTCGCGACGAAGTTCTCCCACGCGCCGGTGCGCACGATCCCTCTTCACGCTGTCGTCGGCTCCGATGGCGCGGCTGATACCGCCGCCTTCGCGAGTCTCTCGGCAGCCGACGATCGCTACCTGACCACTACACCCGGCCAGCGTTTCTCAGCGAGGTTTGCGACGGGTTCAATCGCTCCCGACTCCGTTCGCACGTTCATGCTCGCCTCGCAGGGCTATTACACGGAATGGGTTCGCGGAAGCTGGATCAACAGGAAGTCCGCCGCAGCGAAGCCATTCGTCGCGTCGGGAGCATCGATCGCCAAGGCGATCGACAGATGGCGTTCGAAACAGTCAGATCTCGAGCAGCAGTTCTATTCCACCGCCATTCTGACGAGGTAGCTTCATGAAGCCTTTTATCGCGGCCCTGATTACGCTCTCGCTGGCGGCCGGCTGCCGCTACGGCCCGAAGATCGAAAATCTTAATCTCGCCAGCAGTCCGCGTGGTGCTGCCGTGCAAGTGACGAGGACCACCGGAGGCGTGAGCGGAGAGCTTCTCGCGGTCAACGAAGACGGACTCGTTGTGCTCGAGGGACGGCGAATGGTGACCGTTCCATTCTCCGAGATACGCGACGCGAGATTCGCCGAAGTTGGCTCAGCGTACCGCATCGGCGGAGGAAAGCGGCCCGATTCGGAGGCGATGGCCAGGCTGCGCCGCGTCAGCCATTTCCCGCAGGGCATCACTCCGGAGATCAAGGCCAGTCTGCTCACAATATACCAGCAGTAGAGGCAGTGCCTTCCTCCCGGCTCCGATGAAGCTTCTCCCCTGCACGTTCATCCTCTCGCTTCTCGCGGTCAACGTGCACGGCCAGGAGCACGCCGCTCACGCTTCCCTGAGCGGCGCCGCCGCGAGTGCGGAGGTGGTGGCATTCGTGTCGGCGGCGCGCCTCGGCACGGAGAGATACCGCGATCGCAACGTCGCCATCGCCGCTGGTTTCCGCCGGCTCGGCCGCGACTTCCCTTCGATGGGTGAGCATTGGGCAAACCCGGGGAAGGTCATCGCAGGACGCTTCGATGTCGCCGACCCGGCGATGCTCATTTACGCGACCATCGATGGCAAGCCGGTTCTGCTCGGTGTCGTTTACGCCATTCCTCTGGAGAGTGGGCAGCCGCCTCCGCCTCTCCCGGGAGGAGCGAAAGCCTGGCATGAGCACAACGGAACGGTGAACGAGGAAAGTTTTCTGCCCGAGCACGGCGGTGACCATTCGCCAGAGCGCGCCGGTACGAGGCTCGCGATTCTGCACGTGTGGACGCTGCTGCCGAATCCTGCGGGCCACTTCGCGGCCGAGAACTGGGCGCTGCCTTTCGCGAGGCTGCATCTCGAGACACCGCCCGCAATTCCGGAACCTGCCGCAAGGGCTCTTTCGCTCGTGTCTGGATCGGAAGACTTCTACGCGAGCTTCCTGGAGTCCGAGCTCCCATCGGCATCACGCGATGAATGGCGCGCGGCCCTCGCGGCGGCTACTGATAGCGCGCGGGCGATCGTTTCCGCGCGCGACGCGAAAGATGCGCTTTCACGCGAGCAGATCTCCGCGCTCGAAAAAACATGGACGAGATTCGCTGCACGCATCTCGGAGCGCAGCCCTGCGCTCGGCCGACGGCTCGCGGGAGAGATGCGGGACGGCCATGTCCGTTAGCCGCCACTTTTCGGATTACGGCCCGCACAGTAAGTTCCTGCCTGCGCATCAATCGCGCACACGCGGGCGTAATTCAGTTGGTAGAATGCCAGCTTCCCAAGCTGGACGTCGCCGGTTCGAGTCCGGTCGCCCGCTCTGCCGCACCGAAGGTCCTAGACGCCGCGCCTCAGCGCGGCGTCCTTCTTTATTTGCGACGCGCCGTGGCGCGCTTCGTCTGAGGTCTCTGAGTCGCCTTCGTCCGCCCCAGCGCGCTACGATTGCGTTTGGCGTCGAGAATCCGGTGTAGCTGAGCCGCCGCGCGCTCCACGTCCAAGTACTTGTACTGTCCCGCTCTCGACTCGGCGGAGTCGATGCGCCTGGGGTTTTGTCTTCGCGGATGTCCGACATGGATCGCGTGATTGTCCGACAGCCATCATCAGCCCTGGCGCGATCAGCCAGGCGGACACTATTTACGGGCAGATTGAATGGCCACGATCGATGGCACCTTCAGCACCCGCGCTCCCCAATCAACGACACAGCAGACGGGAACCTGGCGAATAAAGCGCACGACCAGGTAGCGCCCACACGGATCGCGATTGCGCTTCTGGCGGCGATAGCTTGCTTGGGGCCGCCCGCCGGACAAGAGTCAATCGCGATCACCCACGTTTCGGTGATCGACGTCGATTCAGGCGCGACGCGTCCCGATAACACAGTACTCGTCGCCGGGAATCGCATCACCTTCGTCGGCCCCGCGGCGCGGGCAAGAATTCCAAGCGGGGCCCGCGTCATCGACGGCCGGGGCAAGTTTCTCATTCCCGGCCTGTGGGACATGCACGTCCACGCCTTCGCGTACGTCTTTTCCGACTTTGCAGGGCCTCTCATGATCGCCAACGGGGTCACCGGCGCGCGGGACATGGGTTACTACATCGATACGACGCTGAGGTGGAAGTCAGACATCGCGGCCGGACGCGAAGTTGGTCCGCGCCTGGTGGTCGGAGCGCGCGTGGACGGGCCGGTGAACCGGGCCCGCTTCGTAAGCCACGTCGTGACCGAGGAAGACGGCGTGCGGGCGGTTGATACGCTCTCCAGAAAGAAGGACGGATCCAATCGTGCGGATTTCATCAAAACGTATTCCTGGGTCCCCCGAGCCGCCTACTTTGGAATCGCGGCGGAATCGAGGAAGCTCGGCGTCCCCTTTGCCGGCCACGTTCCGTATTCCGTCAGCGTCATCGAAGCATCGGACGCGGGACAGAGGAGCATCGAGCACGAGGACGATCTCATGCGCGCCTGCTCCTCGCGTGACAGCGTTCTTCGCTCGCGATTCGGAGACACAACGGCTGCTTCGTCTGAGATCCAGCTGGCGCAGCTGCGGGATCAAGCGCGGACGCTTCGCGCGACGTATGATCCGGCGAAATGCGGATCCGTCATCGCCACGCTCGCGCGAAATCACACCTGGATTACGCCGACCCTGGTCGTGTATCAGCCCTACGCGCACGCGTTCGATAGCGCGAGCACTCACCCCGAGCTGGCGAAATACGTCCCGGGATTAGTTCAAGGAGGCTGGAGACGCCGAGCGGCTGGCGTGACCCCCGCTGACTCCGTGGTGGTGCGGAGCTACTTCAGCTTCGATCGCACGCGCGATCTGAAGAACGCGGGCGTAAAGCTGCTTGCTGGAACGGACATGCCCCAGGCCTTCGTCTATCCCGGCTTCAGCCTTCATGAGGAGCTCGCCCTGCTCGTGCGATCGGGGCTCACGCCTCTGGAGGCGCTTCGCGCCGCCACCTACAATCCAGCGGAATACCTCGGCGCGCTCGACTCACTCGGCACCGTCTCACAGGGAAACATTGCGGACCTTGTACTGCTCGACGCGGATCCCCTCGTTGACATCCGCAACACGCGGCGCATTTCAGCCGTCATCGCAAATGGCCGCTTGTTCGATGCGGCCGCGCGCGCGAGACTGCTGACTCACGTCGAGACGACGCTCAAGCACTAGAGTTGCTAGATCTCTTTTTGTATGCCGTGGCGTGGACTTCGACTGGCTCCGGCGCTCGCGCGCCGGTCACGACGCTACCCGTATCGCGGCCGCGGCGTCGATGAACCGCGGAGCCGTGCGCTTGTTCATGTTCGTTCTGGCGCGCGCGCGAAGGCGGTTGCGGTCCCTGCGAGCCCGTCGCAGCGACAGGATACAAAGTCCCCAGCTCCAGGCGATCCAGGATGCTCGCTCTCTCGAATTCATTGTCCGCATCATGAGTAGAGCTACCGTCAATCCGCCGAGGGCAGTTTGGATAGCGCGATGAGGAGGGGGCGCGGTTCGCCGCGCTATTACCTGAACCGCGTGCAGTCCTCGGTCGAGGATCGTTCGACGGATGTCGATGTCGAGCTGCTCCGGATTCAGACTGCGCCAACCAGGAATTCGCAGCACGCTCCACGCTGGCGCGGTTCGCCCCCACCCGTGATTGTCTGATCCGGAGACGAGCGCGACTCCGAGGCGAGCGCCGATGGCAAGGATTGAATCCCTTCCGATCGCCGATTGTGCGAGTCCACGGGGAGATCCATCCGATGCCTCGATCCCGGCGACACGTATCGCGCCGGTTATTTCCTCGTGGGGAATGCGCGAAATGTCACCCGGCATCGAGAGCAGGAGGATGGGCGGCACCGAGCCGCCATCCGCCGCAACTGCTGCTCCCTGCCAGTCGGGAGAAGTGATCTTCATTCGTCCCGGATCCACTCCGATGAGAATCAGATGCTCAGCACCGTCGTGGAGTTCGACTCCTGGTAGGAGAACCGTCTTCTCACCCGACGCGGCGGGATTGCTCGTCGCGCCGTCCAAGGCGCCATCGAACGTCCGGTGATCGGTGACGTAGACCGCATCGAAGCCTGAGCTTCGGTGCCATTCCCGATTTCTCTCCGCGCTGAATCCGGGCCGGCCATCGTGCGAGGCTCCGGTATGGCTGTGAAAATCCACTGCGATCAGATCGGCATCGCGCAGCGCGAGCGACGCCATCGGTCTCGGAGCGACGAGCATTATTCCTAGCACGGCCACCGTGCCGCCGAGAAAGCCAAGTGCGGAGCGCGCAGTCCAGGGGGCGCTAAAACGCCCAAGCGCTCGCCGCTGGCGGACGAGGGTCGCTCCAAGGAAGCACAGCGCACACAGCGCAAACGTCGCCCAGTATTGCGCGGGCGAGAGAAGCGTAATTGCGTCCAACCCGTTGGAGGCGGGAGCGAACAAGTCGTACAAGAGTGGCGTGCTCAGAGTCGTCCCGGGTGCGGAAGCCGGATTGGCGACGTCCACCAGCGGTGACAACGAAAAAACCGCCGTAATTAGGAGTGTTCCCGTGAGCACGAGCGGCCATCGATATCGCGATATGCGTCGTAGTTTCAGTGTCTGCAAGATTCTCGTTGATTAGATGCGTCCGGCCGGTGTGCCCGTACGCTTGATGCACCACCTGTCGCTACGATGACATCAGGGGCGCGACGTGCTGGAACGTCACAACTACTCTCGTGCCCTTCATGGGCTCGGATGAGAGCGCAATATCCGCTCCATGCTCTCTCGCGATCCAGCTGGCGATCGAGAGACCAAGTCCCGCGCCATCAGTCCTGCTCCGCGCGGTCTCCCCACGAAAGAATCTCTGGAATACCCGTGATAGCTCGTCGGGCTTGATTCCTATGCCGGTGTCTTCGACGATGAAAGTCGGCGCCCCCTCGTGCATCGAGACGCGGAGCCGTACTACTCCGCCTGCGTCGGTGAATTTGATCGCGTTGTCGAGCAGGATCATGATGAGTTGGCGTATCAGCGCAGCATCTCCCACCACGGCGGCTTCCTCGAATTCCTCCACCGTGACTTCGACTCCTTTCTGCTTGCCGACTATTCGCGCTGCGCCCGCGGCTTCTATCGCGATGTCGTCGAGGAAGAGGCGCTCTCTCTCCAGCTGGCGCTCGCCCGCGTCAGCGCGCGCGAGGACGAGCAGGCTATCCACGATTCCGCCGAGTCGGCGCGCCTCGGCCTCGACGCCGCGCAGGGCGGAGACGTAATTCGCCGCTTCGCGCGGCTGCTGCAGCGCTACCTCCGCTCGCGCCCTCAGCACGGTTATTGGAGTCCTCAGCTCGTGCGCCGCATCGGACATGAACCGGCGCATGAATACAATCGACCGCTCGATGGGCTCCGTGGATTTTCGTACGAGCACGAAACCACCAGCGGCCACCAGGACCAGCGCGGCGAACGCTACGCCCGCGAATGCGGTGATGAGGTCGGCGTATCTGTCCTCCAGCTCCACTCGATCGGCGACTGCGACGGCGACGAGCGGTTTCCCCGAGGCCAGCTTGAAGCGAAGGGCGTGGAGCCTGAGGGTCTTGTCGTCGGGAGTATCGCTCTGAACCGTGATCTGACCAACCTTTGCGGCGTGCCTCGCTGCCTGGCGGATCCAGTCGTCGACCTTCGCCGGCTTGACCGCGTTTCCCTGGAGGTCGAGCAGGTAGAGCATCCGATCCGGGATGTTGAGCTCGTCCACGGCATCTATGACGCGGCCGCGGGCTCCAGCGGCTTCCAGCTCTCTGATTCGCGCCGAGCGGACGAGCTCGACGGTCGCGCTCCTGAGGGAATCGTCGAGCTGCTGTGAAAGCTGGTGGCTGATTACAACGAATAGTCCGGCGCCCAGCAGCAGGATGATCAGGCCGAATGTGGCGACATACCAGATCGTGAGACGCAGCCGCAGCCGTACGAGTCGCTGGATTCCACCGCGTGACGAGCTTGCTTCAGTTGCCAAAGCGGTATCCGGCTCCCCGCACAGTCTGAATCAGTTTGGCCGGATACTCGTCGTCGATCTTGCGCCGGAGGCGGCGCACGAGAACCTCGAGCACATTCGTGAATGGATCGTGATTCTCGTCCCAGACGTGCGCGGTGATCGCGGCCCGGTCCACAACCTGGCCCGGATGCAGCACGAAGAACTCGAGCAGCGAGAATTCCTTGGCAGTGAGCTCGATAGGTTT
>JALYKM010000161.1 GCA_030774785.1 Gemmatimonadota bacterium | reverse complement strand
TCGCGATGCTGGTCGGAGCGGCGATCACCGCGAAGATGATGCGCCGTGTCAGCTCCGACACTTCCCTAGACTTCCATGATTTCTGCTTCTTTCCCCTTCAACAACTCATCGATCTTGCCGATGTAGTCGTCGTGGAGCTTCTGAAGCTCTTTCTCCGCCTTCTTCTGATCGTCTTCTGAAGTCTTCTCGAGCTTCTTCAGCTGATCGCGCGCTGCAGTCCTCGCATGCCTGATGCCGATTCGCGCCTCTTCCGCGAGCTTGTGAACCACCTTTACCAGCTCTTTGCGGCGCTGCTCGTTGAGCGCGGGCAGAGGAACCCGAATCACTCCCGCCTGCGTCTGCGGGTTGAGCCCGAGGTCGGACTCGCGGAGGGCCTTCTCGATCGCCGAGACCAGACCCTTGTCCCACGGCGTCACGGTTAGAAGCCGCGGCTCGGGTGCCGAAACGCTGCCCACCTGATTGAGCGGCATCTGCTGTCCGTACGCCTCGACGCGAACGGTGTCGAGCAGGCTGGTCGTCGCCTTTCCGGTTCGGATCGACGCGAGCTCGCGCTTCGACGCCTCGAATGATTTCTCCATCGCGGTCCTGCAGTCCTTCGTGATCTGAGGAATTGTCGTCATTGTACGATCGTTCCGACGCGCTCACCCAGCAGCGCCTTCGCAACCTCTCCGTGACGGTGAATGTTCAGGACGATGATCGGAAGCTTGTTTTCCTTGCACAGCGTGATTGCAGTCTGGTCCATGACGCCAAGCTCATTCACCATGACATCCCGGTAGGTGATCGACTCGTAGCGAGTCGCTTCCGGATCTCGCTTCGGGTCGGCTGAGTATACGCCGTCGACGCTCGTCGCCTTGATGATCACATCGGCGTGGATCTGGATCGCGCGCAGCGCCGCGGCGGTATCCGTGGAGAAATAAGGATTCCCGGTTCCGGCGGCGAAGATAACCACGCGACCCTTCTCGAAGTGGCGCATTGCCCGGCGCCGGATGAAAGGCTCCGCGATCGATTCCATCGCGATCGCCGTCATGACGCGCGTCTCCAGCTGCGCTTTTTCGAGTACGTCCTGGAGGGCGAGCGCATTGATGACGGTCCCGAGCATCCCCATGTAGTCGGCGCCAACGCGGTCCATTCCCATCTTCGAGAGCTGGGCGCCCCGCACAATGTTGCCGCCACCTATTACGAGGCCGACGCTCGCCCCCATCTTTACGATGTCGGAAACCTCAGTTGCGAGGCGCTCGAGAACGGTGAAGTCGAACCCGGTGCCCTTCTGTCCGGCGAGAGCTTCGCCGGACAGCTTGAGCAGAACCCGGTTGTACTTGAGTTGAGCCAAAGCCGGCTCTACTCCTCGCCCATTTGGAAGCGAACGAAGCGGCGGACCTGGATGTTCTCTCCCACTTTCGCCGACGCTTCCTTGATAAGATCGCCGATGGTCTTCTTGGGCTCGCGGACCCACGCCTGGTGCACGAGGGCAACGTCCTTGTAAAACGCCTCCACCTTGCCAGCAACGATCTTTTCGATCAGGTGGTCGGGCTTCCCGCTCTCCTTCACCTGTTCGATGAAGATCCGGCGCTCTTTCTCGACCTTGTCCTGCGGGACCTGATCCTTGTCGACGGCAACCGGAGCTGCCGCCGCAATGTGCTCCGCGATGTACTTCACCAGCTGCTTGAAGTCATCGGTCCTGGCGACGAAATCCGTCTCGCAGTTCACCTCGACCATCACGCCGACCTTGCCATTGTGGTGGATGTAGCTGCCGATGACGCCTTCGCTCGTCTGCTTTCCAACTCTTTTTTCCGCTTTCGCTATTCCCTTCGTGCGGAGGTACTCGACCGCCTTCTCCATGTCGCCATGGTTCTCCTCGAGGGCTTTCTTCGATTCCATCATGCCCGCGCCGGTACGCTGGCGCAGAGCCTGGACATCCTTCGCTGTGAATCTCTCTTGTGTAGTCATCATCATGTCTCGTGAAAACGCCGCCGGAGTTTTCCGGCGGCGTGAAAGTTAACCTTCCTGCTCGGTCTCGGCGGCTTCCTCTGCTCCCCCGCCTTCTTCGCCGCCTGTCTTGAGCCGCGCGGCAATCGCCTCGGGTTTCGCCCGTCGCCTGCGTGGCCTTCTCTTCCTCTTCTTGTCGCCCTCGCCTTCCGGTTCGGCGCCCCGGTCGGAGCTGTAGGTATACGATTCCGTTTCTTCGACTTCCTCGCGCACTGGAGCCTCGCGGCGCGCCTCGACGATGGCATCGGCGATCGACTTCGCCATCAGCTCCACCGACCGGATCGCGTCGTCGTTGCCCGCGATCGGAACGGTGATGAGATCCGGATCCGCGTTCGTGTCGACGAGCGCTATGAGGGGAATCCCCAGCTTGTTGGCCTCATTGACCGCGATCCTCTCCTTCTTGGAGTCGATCACGAACATGAGACCCGGAAGGCGCGTCAGGTTCTTGATACCGGAAAGATTCTTGGAAAGCTTGTCGCGCTGACGACTCATCATCAGCTGCTCTTTCTTGGTGTAGTTCTCGAAATCACCGCCGGCCTCGCTGCCCGCCTCGAGCTCCTTGAGGCGGCGAACCTGCTTCTTCACCGTCTGGAAGTTCGTCAGCAGTCCACCCAGCCACCGCTCCGTCACGTACATCGCTCCGCAACGCTCGGCTTCGCTCTTCACGATGTTGACGAGCTGGCGTTTTGTGCAGACGAAGAGGACGTTGTCGCCGCGAAGGATTACTTCTCTCGCGAGCTTCTGCGCGATCTCCAGCTGGCGCAGCGTCTTCTGCAGATCGATGATGTGAATGCCGTTCCGTTCCGCGAAGATGAAACGACGCATCTTCGGGTTCCAACGGCGGGTCTGGTGTCCGAAGTGAACACCGGCTTCGAGTAGCTGCTCCAGGTTTGGCTGAGCCATTAAATAGTGATTCCTTCGGGGTTAACGCTTCGAGAACTGGAACTTCTTGCGTGCCTTGGGGCGGCCGGGCTTCTTGCGCTCGACCGCTCTCGCGTCACGTGTCAACAACTGCAGGTCGCGAAGCTTCCTGCGATGGGATTCATCCAGCTTCACGAGCGCACGGGCGACCGCGAGGCGGAGCGCCCCTGCCTGGCCGGTTAGCCCGCCACCTTCGACCTTCGCCTTCACATCGTAGCGGCCGAGCGTATCGGTGATCGTGAACGGCTGCTGGATGGCGGAGACGTGCGCCGGGCGCGGGAAATAATCTCCCAGCGTGCGTCCGTTCACCGACCACTTGCCGGAGCCGGGCTTGATGTAGAGACGGCAGACGGCTTCCTTGCGGCGGCCGATCGTGTGCATGGTATCAGGCATTACTTCCCACTCTTCTTGTTGAGGTCGAGCACTTTCGGCTGCTGCGCGGCATGCGTGTGCTTCGCATCGGCGAACACGCGCAGCTTTCCGCGCAACTTCTGGCGTCCGAGAGCCGTCTTGGGCAGCATGCCGTAGACTGCCTTCTCGATCACGCGCTCCGGGTGCTTGGCGAGCATCGTCTCGAACGGCGTGAACCGCTCGTGCCCCATGTACCCGGTGTGCCTGAAGTACCGCTTCTGCTCCGCCTTCTTGCCCGTGACGCGAACCTTCGACGCGTTGATCACGATGACATTGTCACCCGTGTCCATGTGGGGCGTATACATCGGCTTGTGCTTGCCACGGATGATCTTCGCGACCTCGGTCGCCAGACGGCCGAGGATCATGCCTTCGGCGTCGACGATGTACCACTGGTGCTGGATATCCCGCGGGGTCGCGGAGTAGGTCTTCATATGAAGCAGAAGCGTATGTAGAGCCGGCCCCCTTTGGTTCGAGTAGGGTTCCAAGCGGTTGATTGCGACTAAGTGGTTTTGCGACAGCCTTTTAAGGTATCCGAGCCGGGAGATCGTGTCAACCGCGCACGCCTCGGAAAACGCGAAGGGCCGAGGATCACTCGGCCGTTCGGTTTCCCGCCAGAATAGCAGCCTGCGACCGGCTCGCTACGCTACCAAAGCGCCGCAATCCTGCTGTCGACCTACCGCCAAAATGGATCCGCAGCCTTTATCTCCTTGTTGACGTAACTCATCTTCGGATTAAACGCGAAGATCTGCGATTGGTAAGTGGCTACGCCGTCGAGCACCAGCTTGTTGAGCGCGTTCATCTGGTCGGCCCCGAGGGCGCGCGCCATCGCTTCGTCTTCCGACATGCTCTTGTCGAAAGCCGAGAGAGAGCGCAGCGGGACGAAAACTAGGAAGGTCCCGGACGGGAGTCCGCTCGCTACGCGATAGATAGCCCAATGTTCGTCGATGCCCGCTTTCGTATATCCGTCGCGATAAAGGCTCGCCGCCTTGGCAAAATCTCCTTCGTGGCCGGGCTTCATGGCATAGGTCAGCACCTGGAAGTACCTCATCTTGGCGAGGTCGACTCCCGGTTTGTAGCTCAGACTTGGCACGTACTGAGCTAGCACACCGCGCGTACTTTCGACGTATTCGGATTCGCCTGCGCCAAGTCTTTTCATCTCGGCAGTCAATGGAGCATTTGCATCCATGTTTGCGAGGTCCTTTTCCATCGCATCAAAAGTTGGATATCCGATAAGGAACCACGCCTCGTTCGTTCCTGAGACCGCGTTCATACCGACATAGTTCGTCGGCCAATTGGCCTTTCCGAACGCCGCTGGCCATCCGGCTTCCCAATCGTTATGTGCGGACCCCTTGCCCGGCTTGACGAGCTCGCGCTGTATCCAGAGGACTGGTGGTGGCGAGTTCATTGCCGCCGTCTGGGCGACGAGCGGAGCAACGGATACAACGGTGAGCAACAGCGTAGTGCGAGCAAGCGTTCTCGTCATTGCCTGACCCTCCTGTTCTCGTTCGCCGGCCAGGTGGGAAGCGTATGGACGGGTGGTGCCCATCGCTCGGCCGGGGAATCGTCAAGGTAGGTCGCCATGTTGTGGGCGCAATAGCGAAGTAGAGACGTTGTGCCTTGCTCGCTTCTATTCGAGCGCGACGAGCAGAGCGCCCTTCTCCACAGCGGTTCCCGGAGAAACCTCCACGCTTCGTACGGTGCCCGCGATGGTCGCGCGCAGCTCGTTCTCCATCTTCATCGCTTCCATCACGACGAGTCCCTGACCGGCCTGCACTTTGTCACCAGCCTTGACGCTGACCCGGACAATCAGGCCCGGCATCGGCGCCAGGATCGGCGCCGGGCCGACTGGGCCCGCACGCGCGGCTGACAGATCGCGGATTGCGCGAGTGCGCTCGTCGAGCGCCTCGGTCTCAAAACGGTAGCCGTCGACCCAGAGGGTGTATTTCCCCCGTCCTTGCCGCTTTTGTACGACAACGCGGTAGACGTACGTCCCGATCTTCACCATCCGAACGGGACTTCCTTCAATATCCGAGAGCTCCGCATGTCCAATAGGCTCGGCCTCGTAGCGGACACCGTCCGAGTCGAGCGAGACAGCTTTCCGCTCGTCGTTCAACTGTACGACGTATCTCACGCGGCAGCTCCTGCGGGACGAAGCTCGCATACGGTTTCGACGTGAGCTGTCTGGGGAAACATGTCGAACGCGCGGAGCGACTCGATACTATAGCTCGGAAGCCTGGAGAGGTCGCGCGCCAGCGTTGCGGGATCGCAGCTAATGTAAATCACACCGTTAACGTGAGGCGCCTGTGCCTCAAGAGCCTCGGTGACGCGCCCATCCACTCCAGCGCGAGGAGGATTGAGGATCACAAGATCGGTGGGGAGAACGGCTGGTAGCTCGTCTTCCACACGCCCATGAACTGCGCGCGACGAACCCGTCAACCTGGACGATGACCACTGCGATGCATCCCGGTCGAGCTCGATTGCCGTTACGCTGACACCTTCTCCGCTCAGCGCTATCGCCGTGTGGCCGGCCCCGGAGTAGGCATCGACCGCCGACTCCGGCTTGTATGATCTGGCCCGTTCGAGGACGTACGCGCGGAGAAGCTCCGCCATCTCCGCATTGACCTGCGCAAATGACGCGCTGGGCGCGAGGTCGGAGCGACTATCATATAGAAGGCGACGCGGCTTGTCCTCTGCCGGCTCCCACCAAACCGCGGAAATCGACGGCACGGCGGCGGTGAACTGGTCGCGGGCCGCCCAGCTCTGGCCGCCGATCATGACGAACGTCGGCCCGCCACTCGTAATGCGAACGCTACCGCGCAGCCCTTCGGCATCGGGGAAGTACGCGTCAGCCTGCATCACTTCATGCCAGGCAGCGACGACGCGGCGGTCCGTAATCGGACAATCGGCCAGTGGAAAGATGCGCGCCGGATCGTCGTAGGGATGCAATCCCGCTATCCAGCGTCCTCCTCGCGGGCGGAGTGCCAGCGTGAGCTTGGTGCGATAGCGCCACTCCTTGGGACTCCGCTCGATGGACGGCACGTCCGCATTGCGCTTCCCAATTCGCTGCAGCGAATCGCGGACGATGATCTGCTTCGCCACAAGCTGCGAGTCGTAGGTCATGTGCTGGAGCTGGCAGCCGCCGCATTTGTCTCTGGTGTAATGCGGACATGGAGGCTCGATCCGAACCGGAGACGGACTCACGATGCTACGCAACGCTCCGCGTGCAAAGTGCCCCTTCCCGGATATCTGCGCAGTGACTACATCGCCCGGAGCGGTACGGGGGACGAACACGACCAGTCCGTTGGTCCTGCCGACACCGTCGCCTCCGGCGGCAATCGATTCGATCGCAACACTGACGACCGCCATCAGGTGCGTAAACCTTCGAGTCGCGCCGCCTGCTTCCACGAATCGGCGGCGATGTCCCCACCCTTGCTGGGCAGACCTGTCGCGGAAACAGAATCTGAGACTGCGCGCGCGCCTCGATCACGCTCGGCGAGCAACGCTCCCGCGATCGCCGCGACGCGAACGGATTCTTCAGAGGGCCGCCGCTCCAGTATCGAGGCGAGCCGCCGCTCGAGCCACTGGACATCGATGTCGCCGCGACGGAACTCGTCGTCGTCCATTACGCGAACGTGAAAGTCGCGCGACGTCTCCACGCCCTGGATGATCAGATCCACCAATGCTCGCCGCATTCGCGTGACCGCCTGCTCCCGGTCGTCGCCCCACACGACGAGCTTTGCGAGCATCGGGTCGTAGTACAGTCCAATCTCGCTGCCCGATTCGATACCGCTGTCCCAGCGAACTCCAGGCCCGCTCGGCAAATGCAGATGCTCGATCCTGCCAGTGGAAGGGAGAAAGTTGTTCGACGCATCTTCGCTGGTGATGCGGCATTCGATCGCCCAACCGCGCGGCGAGATCTCCTCCTGTCTGAACGGAAGCTTCTCTCCGGCGGCGATCCGGAGCTGCCATTGGACGAGATCGACTCCCGTCACGAGCTCCGTCACCGGATGCTCCACCTGCAGCCGGGTGTTCATCTCGAGGAAATAGAATTCCCCACTCTGGTCAAGAAGAAATTCGCAGGTGCCGGCGTTCACGTAGCCGGCGGCGCGGGCCGCACGCACCGCGGTCTCCCCCATTCTCTTTCTCAGCGCAGGAGTGACCGCAACGCTTGGAGCTTCCTCGATCATTTTCTGATGACGCCGCTGCACCGAGCACTCCCGTTCACCGAGGGAGAGTACGGTGCCGTGGGTGTCGGCCAATATCTGTATCTCGACGTGCCGAGGCTGCGCGACGAACTTCTCCAGATACACAGCATCGTCGCCGAAGGCGCTCTTTGCTTCCCGGCGCGCCGCTTCGAGCGCGCCCGACAGTTCCTTCGCGGCGGACACGACGCGCATCCCCTTCCCGCCGCCACCCGCGGCGGCTTTGAGCAGAACCGGGTACCCGAATTTCTTCGCAACCTTTTCGGCTTCCTTTGCGCTTTCAAGCGGCTCGGTAGTTCCCGGAACGACGGAAACTCCGTTCGCCACCGCGAGTGTGCGCGCGGATGTCTTGCTGCCCATGGCAGCGATGGCTTCGGCTGGCGGACCAATCCAGACGATGCCGGCATCGCGCACCGCGCGGGCGAACCACTCTCGCTCCGAGAGAAATCCATAGCCCGGGTGGATTGCTTCGGCGCCGGTGAGCTTCGCTGCCTCGATGATTCTATCGCCGCGCAGGTAGCTCTCGCTCGATGGCGGCGGTCCGATGAGAACCGCTTCATCCGCCTCTCGCACGTGCGGCGCGCGGACGTCGGCCTCGCTGTAGACAGCGACCGCCCGTACTCCCATTTCGTGACAGGCGCGGATGACGCGCACGGCGATCTCGCCACGATTTGCAATCAGGACTTTCTTAAACAACTTCTGTCCTTGCGGCTATCAGGGGTCCGCAGGCGAGGTCGCTAATTTTCTTGCCCATCTGGAGTCGGCTGCGTCAGAGCGTGCGCCCTTGATCCATCAGAGCGGAATGTTTCCGTGTTTCTTCGGCGGATTCTTGTCGCGCTTCGTCTGAAGCGTCTCGAGCGCATTGATTAGGGCCGGCCGGGTGTCGCGCGGATCGATGATGTCGTCGAGATATCCGCGACCGGCCGCGATGTAGGGGTGCGCGAATTTCTCGCGGTACTCCTCGATCTTTCCCTCAGTCGCTGCCGTTTCGTCCCGGCTCTCCGAGATTTCCTTTCTGAAAAGGATTTCCACCGCCCCCTTTGGTCCCATAACCGCGATCTCTGCCGTCGGCCAGGCGACGTTGAAGTCGCCGCGAATGTGCTTCGAGCTCATCACGTCGTACGCCCCGCCGTAGGCTTTACGCGTAATCACGGTGAGCTTGGGCACCGTCGCTTCGCAGTAGGCGTACAGCAGCTTCGCCCCATGTTTGATGATGCCGCCGTGCTCCTGCGCGACTCCGGGTAGAAAGCCCGGGACGTCCTCGAAAGTCACAATGGGAATGTTGAACGCATCACAGAACCGAATGAAGCGCGCGGCCTTGAGCGATGCGTTGATGTCGAGCAC
>JALYKM010000160.1 GCA_030774785.1 Gemmatimonadota bacterium | reverse complement strand
GGAGCTCCGCAAACGGATCAACGAGCCGTTGTTCGCCTTCGATTCTCCGGCCATCGTAGCCTTCGCCGGCGATCCAGCGATGGTCGATGTGCTCCTCGACTTCGGCGCTGACCCTAACCGCCGCAGCGATTGGTGGGCGGGCGGATTTCACGCGCTTTACTCTGCGACCGGTGCTGCCGCGGACAGATTGATCGCAGCAGGTGGCATCCCCGATGCTTGTGCGGCCGCACACCTCGATCGTCCCGAACTTTTGGCTCGGATGCTCACCGACGATCCAGCGCGCGCGCACGAGCGCGGTGGGGATGGTCAGACGCCACTCCATTTCGCAAAGTCGCGCGCCGTCGTCGATCTGCTTCTCGCGGCCGGCGCGGATCCCGATGCGCGAGACATTGACCATCGCGCGACAGCGGCCGAGTGGATGCTCGATCGCAAGCGGGGCGCGGGTCGATTTGACCTGGCGCGCTATCTCGTCGAGCGTGGGGCATCGGCGGACATCTTTCTGGCCGCGGCGTTAGGACTAGGCGACAAGGTGCGAGCGATGCTTCAGACCAGCCCTGAGCTACTCGACTTGCGGACGGGACAGGGGGACTATGGCGAGCAGCTGCCCAGCAGCTATCACAGCTACTTCTGGACGATTGGTGATAGTCGCTCGCCGTTGGACGTGGCCTTGCAGTTTGAGCAACCCGAAACGCTGCGAGCCATGTTGGAGTTTGCGTCTCCACTTCAGCGTCTCCATTTCGCTTGTCGTCGCGGCGACGAAGCGCAGGCGAGATTGGTGTTGCGGGAGCACCCCGGAATTATCGAGTCGATGACGTCGGACGATCACAGGGCAATCAGCGACGCGGCGTGGAATGGTGACGCGCGCGCGGTCGCGTTGATGAGCGAGCTGGGTTTCGACCCGCGAGCTCCCGGACACGACGGGGGCCCGGCGCTCCACTGCGCGGCTTGGGAGGGCTCGGTGGAGACGGTCGCGGCACTGCTGCGTCGCCCGGACGCAAGTTCACTCGTCGCGATTCGGGACGCGCGTTACGACGCTACGCCGCTTGGCTGGTGCTGTCACGGTTCCCGGTTCGGCAACGCCAGCCACGATCACGCGGGTGTGGCGCGACTCCTTCTCGAAGCGGGCGCCCACCCCGGACCTGATACCAGTGAGGCGTCGTCCTCGGTCGAGGCAGTTCTCGCCAGTTGGGGGCCGTAAGCTCTGTTTAGGCTGCCCTCACCATTGTCTAAGCCGGTGAGCAAATTCTCGGGGTTCATGTCGGAGGACAATGAGATGCAGGGACGGACACGTAGAGGCTCAATTCGTCTCGGGGTGACTAGGCAACGAAAGGGTTTGGCAACTCTGCTAACGATTGGGTCGCTCGCATACCTTGTCGCCTGTCAAATTGTGAGTCCTTCCATACGGCCTTTGTCTGCCTCTCTCCGCACAGATTCCGCCCAGATCGGGGTGCGGCACTCCGGCATTGCCTACATGGCAGATATCGGGTTTGTGTATACGAACACCACTGCACAGCCGGTGTCGAAAGGCGGTTGCGGATTCCCGCGCTTTCCGGATTTGGAAAAGAAGGTCAACGACCATTGGGTTCTGGCATACTCCCCCTTCTATGCAATGTGTCTGACCAAACCGGATTTCATGCTCAGGAGTGGAGAGACCTATCATGGAGTGCTCAAATTCATGGCGTTCGAGCCCGGGCATAACACCGGGCCCACGCTGGACGTTGATACGATCGACGGTATCTACCGACTGCGGTGGGACTTCGTTGAGGGGACCGGCTGGGGCATAAGGGACTTCGTTGAGCGCACCGACGCGTTCACGAAAGGCGCCAGGGCAGTTGAAAGCATCTCGAACGAATTTCGGATGATCCTGAGCGGGAATAATCCTGTTGGGAATAATCCTGTGCAGTAGGCCCCTGCTGGTATCCAGAGAGCGGATGTCCACCAAGTAATGACCAACGACACACAGATCGAATCCATCAAAATCGGCCCCGGCGATCCGCGGTATCTCGCGGTCGTCGATAAGCGTTTCAACAAGCGGTTCAGAGCGAGCCCGGAGTACGTGCGGCTGGTCGACTCCACCGACCAGGTAGTATCCGCGGTAGAGGAGGCAGTGAGCGAAGGACGTCGTCTCGTCGTCACGAGTGGCGGGCACTGTCTCGAGGGATTCGTATCGGATTCCGAGGTGCGAGTGATCATCGATGTCTCACCCATGAAGCACGTGTACTACGACGCGGAAATGTGCGCCGTCGTCGTCGAGGCCGGCGCCACGGTGGGAGAGACGTTCCGCGCGCTGTCCGAGATGTGGGGAGTGGTGATGCCCCTCGGCGAATACCCGGAGATCGGCATGGGCGGTCACGTGGTCGGCGGCGCCTTTGGCTTTCTCTGCCGGCAGCTCGGACTCGCGGCCGATTATCTGTATGCCGTCGAAGTGGTGACCGTCGACGCGGACGGACACGCGAGTAGTGTGGTTGCGACTAGAGAGACATCCGACCCGAATCGCGACCTCTGGTGGGCGCATACTGGCGGAGGCGGCGGCAACTTCGGAGTCGTCACCCGGTACTGGTTCCGGTCACCTGGTGCATCCGGCGACGATCCCGCCACGCTGTTGCCGCGCGCGCCAGACTCGATCTATACCTTCCGCGCGGAATGGAACTGGAGCGACATCGACGAGCCGTCCTTTTTGCGACTCGTCAGAAATCACGGGAACTGGTGCGAGTGGAACAGTGACGCCAATTCGCCGAATGCCTCGCTCTGGACGCTATTGGAAATTCATCGGAAGCAGTTCGGAAAGATCATCGTCCGCGGTCTGAGCACTGCGGGCGATGCAGCAGAGCGCCAGATCGCTAGCCATCTGGAGGCGCTGAGCGAAGGAGTCATCGCGCCACACGGCCCAGAGCTCGCGCGGATGTCATGGCTCGAGTTCGCTCTGGACCCGTTTCCCGATCTGTTCGCCATGCCCCCAGGCGGGGTAAGCACCAAGGTGAAGGACGCGCTGCTCAGGAAACGCTTCATCGATCGTCAGATCGCCGTCGCGTACGATTACCTGACGCGCACCGACCACGACATAATGGGTGGGATGCTTGGGCTCGCGACCTATGGCGGGCGGATCAATACCGTCGCGCGCGATGCAACCGCCGCCGCCCAACGCGATTCGATTCTCGACATCGCGTGCACCACCGGCTGGCTGGATCCGCGTGAAGAGGAGCAGAATCTGAGATGGGTGCGTGCGTTCTATCGCGATCTCTTTGCGGACACTGGTGGCGTGCCGGTGCCGAGCGATGCGTACGAGGGAGCATTCATCAATCATCCTGACACGGATCTCGCGGACTCGGCGCTGAATACATCAGGCGTGCCCTGGCATACGTTGTATTACAAAGAGAACTATCCGCGCCTACAGCGGATCAAGGCGCGCTGGGACCCGCGGGATGTGTTCCATCATGCGTTATCCATTCGGGCGGGATGATTTCTTGAGGTCCTGAAGCGACGATGATGCCGTTAATGCGACCGAGCCGGCACGGGGGACAAGCGACGACTTCGTACTACGCGATCGCTCTCGTCGCGTCCATCACCCATTTCGCGGTCGCCGCCTCCCTCTGCGCACAGGAACTCCGCGTCGAGGGCTTGAGGACTGAGTATCAGCAGAACCCCGTGGGACTCGACGTCCGCGCACCACGCATGAGTTGGCGCATGCAGGCCGCACGGCGCGGTACGATGCAGAGCGCTTACCAGCTCCGCGTCGCAACCGATTCAGTATCGCTCCAACGCACGCCGCTCTGGGATTCTGGCAGGCTTCAGTCGGCCGCGTCTATCCTGCGCCCGTATAGCGGTCCGGCGCTGCGATCGGGTACGCGCTACTACTGGCAGGTGCGGGTGTGGGACGATTCCGGACGAGCATCACCGTGGAGCGCGCCGGAGTTCTGGGAGATGGGTCTCCTCGACCGCGCCGACTGGACCGCGCGCTGGATCACTCCGGACGTGAGCGAGGATACCACGCGTGCGAATCCCAGCCCGATGCTGCGACGCGAGTTCGCGCTATCAAGTGAAATCGCCTCCGCGCGACTGTACGTCACGAGTCTTGGACTCAACGCCGTCGAGTTGAATGGCCAGCTTGTAAGCGACCAACTGTTCAGACCCGGTTGGACGAGCTACGACAAGCGCCTCCAGTACGACACCTACGATGTGACTCCGCTCCTCCGTCCTGGTGCCAACGCACTCGGCGCGATCCTCGGTGACGGGTGGTACCGCGGCCGTCTCGGCTTCGAGGGCAAGCGCAACAACTATGGAAGGCGACTCGGCCTGCTCGCGCAGCTCGTCGTGCGCTACGCGGACGGCAAAACAGAGGTCGTCGGTACGGACGATCAGTGGAAGGCGTCAACCGGCCCGATTCTGATGTCTGACATCTACGACGGAGAGACCTACGACGCGCGGCTCGAGAAGTCCGGCTGGAGCCGGGCGGGATACGATGATCGTGCATGGCGTAGGGTGCGGCAGCTCGATCGCGTCGCCGCGTCGCTCGTCGCGCCCGTGGGTCCTCCAGTGCGCCGCATGCAGGAGCTGAAGCCGGTTCGCATCCTCCACACTCCGGCTGGAGAAACGGTGTTCGACCTCGGCCAGAACATGGTTGGATGGGTGCGACTAAAAGTCAGCGGACCTGCTGGCACCGTCGTACACCTCCGACACGCCGAGGTGCTCGATAAGGCGGGGAACTTCTATACGGAAAATCTGCGCGATGCCTCGCAGACAGTGAAGTACACTCTGAAAGGCGGAGGCGTCGAAGTCTACGAGCCGCATTTCACCTTTCAGGGATTTCGATACGTCGCCGTCGACGGCTTTCCCGGCCCGCCGACTCTCGATGCGATCACCGGCATCGTCATCTACTCGGATCTGACGCCGACCGGCACGTTCGAGACATCCAATGCGCTCGTCAACCAGCTCCAGCACAACATCGTGTGGGGACAGCGCGGCAACTTCCTCGATATCCCAACCGACTGTCCTCAGCGCGACGAGCGACTCGGCTGGACCGGTGACGCTCAGGTGTTCGCGCCCACCGCCGCGTTCAATACCGAAGTCTCCGGTTTCTTCTCGAAGTGGCTTGCCGACGTGGCGGCGGACCAAAAGCCGGATGGCGCGGTGCCCTGGGTCGTTCCAGATGTGATCGGGCGCGTGACTCCCGGCCGAGCGGCAAGCGCGGGTTGGTCCGACGTGGCGGTGATCGTTCCCTGGGCCATGTACGAGGCATATGGCGACACTAGTGTCCTCGTGCGTCAGTACCCGAGTATGCGTGCGTGGGTCGAGTACGAGCGCGCGCAGGCGGGGGACGGTCTCCTCTGGAAGAAGGGCTTTCATTTCGGCGACTGGCTCGCCTTCCAGACGACTCGTGCAGATTACCCGGGCGCGACGACCGACAAGGACCTCATCGCGACGGCGTACTTCGCACACTCCACCGACCTGTTCGCGCGCGCGGCCGAGGTGCTGGGACGCGGTGAGGACGCACGGAATTATCGCGCACTGTTCGAGCGCATTCGCGCCGCATTTCAGCGCGAGTACGTCACACCCACCGGGCGCCTCACTTCGAACACTCAAACTGCCTACGTGCTAGCGCTCGACTTCAATCTCCTGCCGAATTCGTTGCGAGCGGACGCGGCGCGACGGCTCGCTGAAGACGTGCGCAAAATGGGACATCTCACGACCGGATTCCTCGGCACGCCCGCGCTCACGCGCATGCTGAGCGAGAACGGGTATCTGGATGACGCCTACAACCTGCTTCTAAATGAGCGCTATCCGTCGTGGCTCTACGAGGTGAAACAGGGAGCGACGACGGTGTGGGAGCGCTGGGACGGACAGAAACCCGACAGCACTTTCCAGGAGTCGTCGATGAACTCGTTTAACCACTACGCATACGGGGCAGTCGGCGACTGGATGTACCGCGTGGTGGCGGGTTTGAACGGCGATCCCGCGCAGCCGGGCTACAAGCACATCGTAGTGCGGCCACAGCCAGGCCGCGGATTCACGTATGCGACGGCCACGCTGCTGACGCCGTACGGCGAGGCGGGATCGGGTTGGAAGATCGACGGGGATCGCCTGCGGGTGACGACCCGCGTTCCCGCCAATACGCGCGCGACGGTGTACCTCCCCGCTGCTCGGCTCGAGCGAGTGCAAGAGCGTGGCTCGGCGCTTAGATCAACAGTCGGCGTGACAAAGGCTATTCAGTCGGGTGATGCCGTTGTGGTAGATGTAGGGTCGGGCAACTACGAGTTCGTGTACGATGCGCCGGCGCTCGCAGCGCGACTGGGAGCTGGAGGAAGGCGGTGACCCAGTTACGCTTGAGGGCGACCTTTAGAACCGAATCCCGACGTCTAGCGTCGCGAGCTCCACTGGCGTTCCGAGGAACGCGGCGAATCTCTGCGCTTCTCTTGCAATTGAACGACGCGCGGCGACGCCGAGCGTCGTGAGCGTCTTCAGCTCGACGATTGGCTTCTTGCCCCTGAAGGTCCGCCTCCATCCGCCGACCACCTGCCCATTTATCGTAAGGAGATGGCCACCAAGGAAACCGACGTCCCCCTCGAGTCCCAATGTCCTGAGCGTCGAGAGCATTGCGCTCCGGTCTTTGAGCCCGATGAAGTA
>JALYKM010000159.1 GCA_030774785.1 Gemmatimonadota bacterium | reverse complement strand
CGCGACATGGGGTCCAACATCGGGAAAGATCAGGGTCTGTGCTCGGTAGTGACCGAGGCGGTCAAAGAAGTCGCGAAGGTTCCGGTATGGTGCAAGCTCACTCCCGCGACCGCGGACATCGTCGTCGAGGCGGCCGCGTGCTTCCGTGGCGGAGCAGATGCAATCGTTTCTTCGAACACGTTTCCGTCGATTCCGCTGATCGATCCCGAGACGCTCGAGTTCGAGATCAACGTCGACGGCTTGGTCTCCAGCGGCGGACTCGGCGGGCCGGCGATCCTCCCACTGGCGCTGGCGAAGATGGCACAGCTGACGAAGGCATTTCCCGACAAGAACTTTTCAGGAATTGGGGGCGTGTCTGATTTCAATCAGGCCCTCTCCTACTTCCTGCTGGGGTGCGGAACCGTGCAGGTGTGCACGGCCGCGATGCTCGATCAGGCGGTCGGTCCAAACGTGATCAAGCGCCTGCTCTCGGGCCTCGACAAATTCCTCGAAGAGCACGCGAAAGATGGCTGGAAGAACGTCGAGGATTTCCGGGGCATTCGACGCGACAGAATTGTTCTGCAGTCGGACATCCGGCGCCCCGAGTCCGCCGATTATCACTCTGGCTACGAGACGGTCGAAGGCTACGCCGCTCCGCAGCCTGAAGAAGTAGCGCGGGCGTAGGTCGTGACGATCGCTCCGACCTCACTTCCGCCAGGTCGCACCTCGGCCGGCAAGGAACCAGCATCGCGCGCGCGCGTGGAGATGCCGCCGTGCGACCACAAGCCGAAACCGTATACGGGGCCATCGCGGGAGGATGTTCTCGCCATGCGCCGGAAGTACACCAACCCGGCGATCTTCACTCTTTACGGCGAGCCGCTCCTCATCGTCGAGGGATACATGCAGTGGCTGTTCGACGAGACGGGCAGGCGCTACCTCGACATGTTCGCGGGGATCGTCACGGTCTCTTGCGGACACTGCCACCCGAAGATCGTGGCGGCGATAGAGAAGCAGGCAGAGACGCTTCAGCACGCGACTACGATCTATCTGCATCCGAACTTTCCGCTCCTGGCGAAGAAGCTCGCGTCGAAGATGCCCAAAGGGGGGGGCCTCGACGTCACTTACTTCGTGAACACCGGCAGCGAAGCTAATGATCTCGCCGTCACGATGGCGCGTCTATTCACGGGCAACACCGATGTAATCGCGCTGCGCAACGGATACCATGGTGGATCGCCCAGCGCGATCGGACTGACTTCTCACCATACGTGGAAATATCCGGTGCCGGGCGCGCTGGGAATCCATCACGCCGTCTCTCCCGATCCATACCGCAGCCAGTTTTCCGGCACGCCCGAGGAGATCGCGTCCAAGAGCGCGGAAGACATACTTGGCATCATTCGCTACTCTACACCCGGCAAGATCGCGGCGTTCATCGCGGAACCGATTCAGGGTGTGGGCGGCGCGACGCACGGAGCACGGAATTATCTGAGCGAGGCCTACAAGATCACCCGAGACCACGGCGGACTGTGCATCGCCGACGAAGTCCAGACGGGATTCGGCAGAACCGGCGATCACTATTGGGGGTTCGAGAACTTCGACGTGGTGCCGGATTTCGTCACGATGGCGAAGGGCATCGGCAACGGCGTTCCACTCGGTGCTGTCACGACGCGGATGGAGATCGCCCAGGCGCTGACGCAGCGCATTCACTTCAACACGTTCGGTGGCAATCCCGTTTGCATGGCCGCAGGCCTCGCCGTGCTCGACGTCATCGACGAAGACGGACTGCAGGAGAATTCACGGGTGGTCGGCAAGATGCTGAAGGATGGCTTCAAGGCGCTGGCGAAGAATCATCAGCTGATCGGCGATGTTCGCGGAATGGGACTCATGCTTGGCGTCGAAATGGTGCGCGATCGAAAGACGAAGGAGCCGGCCAGAAAGGAGACCCTCGCGATACTCGAGGCAGCGCGCGAGATGGGGATTCTCGTCGGAAAGGGCGGCCTCGACGGCAACGTACTCCGCATCAAGCCGCCGATGTGCATCACTGCCGAAGACGCGGACTTCACGCTGGACGTGCTCGATCAAGCTCTCGGGTTGGTCGAGGGTTGATGGCAATAAAGAGAACGGCAAAGCCACAGAGAACTGCAAAGCCGCCCGCTACCAGCGGAAAGCTGCCAGCTACCGGCTCAGTACGCTCCTCTATGAAATTCGACACGGTCGTAAAGGGTGGGAATGTCGTCACGCCAGCTGGCACCTTCACGGGCGATGTGGGAATCAGTGGCGAGAAGATCTCAGCGCTCGGCATCAATCTCGAGGCGGATAAAGGCACGAAGGTCATCGACGCAAGCGGCCACCACGTGATTCCGGGCGTTCTCGACGTCCACGTACACCTGGAGCTGCCATTCTGTGGCACCGTCTCGGCGGACGACTATAGATCGGGCACTCGGGCTGGAGCCCGCGGCGGCGTCACCACCTTGATCGACTTCGCGATTCCGTACGCGGGCGAATCGCTCGATCAGGCGGCCGACAACTGGATGAAGAAGGCCGAGGGCAAGTCACTCATCGACTACACCTTTCACATCTGCATCACTCGCTGGAACGATCACAAGGACCAGATCAAGGGAATGGTCGAACGCGGCTTCACCACCTTCAAGGAATTCATGATTTACGAATCCGAAGGGTGGCAGTCGGATGACAGGGCGATGTTCGGCACGCTCGAGAAAATGAAGGAATACGGGACGATGCTGCTCGTGCACGCCGAGTCCGCGCGTGTCCTCGATGAGCTGATCGCGCGCCATCATACGCCGGAGATGATGAAGAAGTACGGCGCGCGGCTGCATCCCATGACGCGGCCCAACTTCATAGAGGCCGAAGCCATCCAGCGCGCGGTGCAGTGGTGCGAGGCGACAGGCGGACAGCTCTACATCGTTCACATGTCGACCGCCGAAGGCGCGGACATCATCCGCGCGGCTCAGGCGCGCGGCGTGCCGGTGCTGGCGGAAACCTGCGTGCAGTATCTCGTGCTCGACGACTCGGTGTTCGAGAGAGAGGACGGACACCTTTACGCCTGCTGTCCGCAGCTCAAGAAGCCGAAGGATGTCCAGCGCCTATGGAAAGGAATAAAGGGTGGGGAAGTCTCGGTGGTCTCCACCGACACCTGCACGTTCAACCGCGAGCAGAAGGCGATGTGGAACGGAGACTGGACCAAAATCCCCATGGGGATGCCGGGACTGGAGACGCTGATGCCCCTCACCTATACGCACGGCGTGCTTGACGGGAGGATCACGCTCGAAGAGATGTGCACCAAACTCTCCACCAATCCCGCGAAGATCATGGGACTCTATCCGCGGAAGGGCGCGATTCAGGTTGGCGCCGACGCGGACATCGCGATCATCCATCCGAAGAAAACGCACAAAGTCGATCCCGAGTCGATGGAGACGAATGCTGACTGGTCGCCCTACAACGGCTGGGATCTCGCCGGGTTCGCGCGGACGACGCTGTCGCGCGGCGAAGTGATAGTGGACGATTACCGCGTCGTGGGCAACGAAGGCCGAGGCCAGTGGCTGCCGCGCACGACAGCCGGCCTCGCATCGTGACGACTGTCGCTACGGGAGCGAGATACACCGCCGACTCGACGCGCATCTCCGACGATATTCGAAGCAGTCCGCTCTGGAACCCGGACCTGTCGCCTACAGATCCGGCGCGACGGACGTGGTCCACCTACAACATCGCCGCGCTCTGGATAGGGATGAGCGTAGTCATCACCACCTACACCCTCGCCTCGGGATTGATGCAGCAGGGGATGACCTGGTGGCAGGCAATGGTGACGATCCTGCTCGGCAACGTGATTGTGCTCATCCCGATGATTCTGAACGCACACGCCGGGACAAAATATGGAATCTCCTTCCCGGTGCTGTGCCGAGCGAGCTTCGGCGTACGCGGCGCGAACGTGGCGGCCATGTTGCGGGCAATCGTGGCGTGCGGCTGGTTCGGGATTCAGACGTGGATCGGAGCGCTGGCTCTCGACGCGTTAATGAAGGCGGCATGGCCAGGCTGGGCGCAGATTCCCGGCAGCGTTGCAATCGCGTTTGCGGTCTTTTGGGCAATCCAGGTCGCGATCATCCTCAAGGGCACTGAGGGGATCAAGGTTCTGGAGAGCTGGTCCGCGCCGTTGCTTCTTGGCGGCGGTGCGTTGCTGCTGCTATGGGCGATCCGAAATGGCGGCGGACTCACCAATATTCTCAGCGAGTCGCAGAAACTCCAGCAGGGTACTGGCGAGTTCTGGGTGATCTTTCCGGCTGCGCTTACCGCCAACGTAGGGTACTGGGCCACACTCAGCCTCAACATTCCCGATTTCACCCGTTACGCCAAGAGCCAACGGTCGCAGGCCCTCGGCCAGGCCCTCGGTCTTCCCACAACGATGACGGCATTCGCGTTCATTGGAGTCGCGGTGACGAGCGCGACGATAGTCATCTTCGGCAAGGCAATCTGGGATCCCATCGAGCTGGTGAGCCGGATCGGCCGCGCGCCCGTCATCATCTTCGCCGCGCTCGTGGTTCTGGCCGCACAGCTCACGACGAACATGGCGGCAAACGTCGTCTCGCCGTCGAACGACTTCTCGAATCTCAGCCCGCGCAGGATCAGCTACGTCACTGGCGGGCTCATTACGGCGGTGCTCGGCATCGTCATGATGCCGTGGAAGCTCTACTCCGACGCGGCCGCCTATATCTTTACGTGGCTGCTCGGATACTCGAGTCTCATGGGCGCCCTGGGTGGGATACTGATCGCCGATTACTGGATCATCAGAAAGCAGCAGCTCGACGTGGACGATCTGTTCAGGCTGCGCGGCCGTTACACTTACGTCAACGGGATCAACCCCAAGGCAATCATCGCTCTGGTGCTGTCGATCGCTCCGGTAGTCCCGGGCTTCATACGCGCAGTGACTACGCCAGAAGGCGCAGTCGCCAATCCGACATTCTTCGACCGGATCTATTCATACGCCTGGTTCGTGACCTTCGCTCTCAGTTTCATCATTTACTGGCTGCTGATGCGGCGCCGCACGGTGGCGCCCAATCCTTCAAAATCATAGGGAGATAGCTGGATGCCTCGTGTCGTCAAATGCGGTCTGATCCAGGCGACTCACGCGTGCTCGACCGACGAGCCGCTGGAAAAGATTCGCGAAGCGAACATCGAGAAGCATCTCAAGCTGCTCGACCAGGCTGGACGCGAGGGCGTGCAAATCGTCTGCATGCAGGAGATCTTCACCGGCCCTTATTTCTGCGCCGAGCAGAATACGAGGTGGTACGACGCGGTGGAGCAGATCCCGGATGGTCCGACGACGCGGCTGATGCAGGAAGTCGCAAAGCGCCACTCGATGGCGATTGTCGTTCCGATCTACGAGGAGGAAGGCACGGGCGTGTACTACAATACCGCCGCGGTGATCGACGCGGACGGGACGTATCTCGGGAAGTACAGGAAGAACCATATTCCGCATTGCGGCCCCGGATTCTGGGAGAAGTTCTACTTCCGTCCGGGCAACCTGGGTTATCCGGTGTTCAAGACACAGTACGCGGACATCGGTGTCTACATCTGTTACGACAGGCACTTCCCGGAAGGAGCGCGAGAGCTCGGACTCAATGGCGCGGAGATCGTCTTCAACCCCTCGGCGACGGTGGCGGGCTTGTCCGAGTATCTGTGGAAGCTCGAGCAGCCGGCGCACGCGGTAGCGAACGCGTTCTTCGTTGGCGCGATCAATCGCGTCGGCTTCGAGAAGCCGTGGAACATCGGCGAATTCTACGGCCAGAGTTATTTCTGCGATCCGCGCGGGCAGTTTGTGGCGCAGGGGAGCCGCGATCGCGACGAGCTTATCACGGCGGAGCTGGATCTGGACAAGATCCGCGAAGTCCGGAATATCTGGCAGTTCTTTCGCGATAGAAGGCCGGAGACTTACACCGGTCTGTGCAAGCTGTAGTCCGCGCGCGCCTGCAAACGCGTTGAGTTCTGGGATCTAGCGGGCGCCTGAAGGCATCTTAGATTCGGCAGCAAGCCAACCGAGCCGGTTATGCCGATCAATTCCTACGCCGCGCCTTCGCAGGGCGCGAAGCTCACGCCGCACATCTTCGATCCGGGTCGCCTCGGCAACAACGAGGTCGAAGTCGCCGTAACGCACTGCGGAATCTGCCATTCCGACATCCATCTCATCGACAACGATTGGGGTTTCAGCTCGTACCCGCTCATTCCTGGTCATGAGATCGTCGGCACTGTAACCGCGCTCGGCAAATCCGCGCAGGATCTCAAGGTCGGACAGCGTGTAGGGATCGGTTGGCAGGCGGGGAGCTGCATGAAGTGCGAGTGGTGCAAGGCGGGCGAAGAGAACCTTTGCGCGAGCGCGCAGCCTACGTGCGTGGGTCACGCTGGAGGTTTTGCCGACAGAGTGCGGGCCGATGCGCGGTTTGCCTTTCCGATTCCAAAGGCCATCTCATCAGCGGAAGCGGCTCCGTTACTGTGCGCGGGGGCCACCGTTTTTACGCCGCTACTGGACCATAAGGCGGGGCGTGGAACCAAGCTCGGCGTCGTCAGCGTAGGGGGTCTCGGCCATCTCGCGCTTCAGTTCGGGCGCGCCCTGGGATGCAATGTGACTGCGTTCTCCACGTCAAAATCGAAAGCTGACGAAGCGCGGCGATTCGGGGCGAACCGGTTCATCGACCTCAACGATGCAGCCGAGATGGAAAGTGCGGCCAATTCGCTCGACTTGATCCTTACCACGGCGGCTGCGGATCTCCCCTGGGATCCTCTAATCGCCGCACTCCGCCCAAAGGGAACGCTCTGCCTGCTGGGAATGCCGGAGCATAAAGTCAGTGTGATGGCTTTTCCGCTGGTCGGGGGCTACAAAAAGATTGTTGGCAGCAACACCGGTTCGCGTAAATCGATCGAAAAAATGCTGGCATTTGCCGCGAAGCACCGGATTGTGCCGACGATCGAGCGCCACCCGATGACTCGAGTGAACGAAGCTCTTCAAACTGTGCGCGACAAGTCGGTACGATTCCGCGCCGTTCTCGAAGCATAGACACGGCAAGAGCTCCAAGTGCTGACAGGCGAATTGTGACCACTCCGGATTTCGAGATCGACAAGGACATTCGCCGGGCTTCGACGCTACCGGCGCGCGTCTACTCGGACCCTGAGTACTTCGAGCTGCAGAAGGACCGCGTGTTTGCGCGCAGCTGGCAGTGGATCGGTGATTCCGCTCGCGTCAAGGCGCCAGGACGGGTTCTTCCCTTCACGCTGCTCGAGGGGTGCCTCAACGAGCCGCTGGTTCTCACCTCGGACGATGAGGGGACCGTCCGCTGCCTGTCGAACGTGTGCACGCACCGTGGCGCGATAGTGGTCGAGGGCGAGGGGCACGCGCGGTCACTTCGCTGCCGGTATCACGGACGCAAGTACGCGCTCGATGGAAAGTTCGTCTCGATGCCGGAGTTCGATACGACCGTGGGATTTCCCTCGGAGAAAGACAACCTTCCGGAACTGCCGCTGGAACGACTCGGTCCTCTCCTCTTCAGCGGGCTTGCTCCGGAGATGCCGTTCGACGAATGGATCGCGCCGCTGCGCGAACGCGTCTCGTTCATGCCGCTCGACGAGTTCGTGCGCGACAACGCGACTTCGCAGGATTATCTAATCAACGCCAACTGGGCGCTCTATTGCGACAACTATCTGGAGGAGTTCCACATCCCGTACGTGCACGCCGGATTGGCGGAGAAGCTCGATTACTCCGGTTATCGGACCGAGAGATTCCGCTATGGAAATCTTCAGCTGGGAATCGCCAAGGCGGGGGAGCCGGCGTTCAATCTACCGAAAGGACATCCGAACGCGGGCGAGCGCGTCGGCGCGTTCTACTTCTGGTTGTTCCCGAACATCATGTTCAACTTCTATCCGTGGGGACTTTCGCTCAACGTCGTGACTCCTCTCGCGGTCGGCCGAACGAAAGTGGCGTTTCATTCCTATGTCTGGAATCCAACGTTGCGTGAGAGTGGAGTCGGAGCGGGACTGCACCGTGTCGAGATGGAGGACGAAGAAGTGGTCGAGTCCGTGCAGCGCGGAGTGCGCTCGCGCCTGTACGATCGAGGGCGCTATTCGGAGCGACGCGAGGTTGGCACGCACCACTTCCACGAGATGCTCGCCGATTTCATGAATCGGCCACCCACTACGAACGGATCTTCTCGGCTACCGCCTCGCGGGTGAGCGAGGCCGCCTCCGTACAGCCAGCGGGAGAGCTGCCGGAGTCGCGCCGATCCGGCCGACTCCTCGCGATTCTCGGCGTAGCGTTCGGAATTTCCATCGTTGTCGGAAATTCAATCGGGTCGGGAATACTCCGGACTCCCGGAGAAGTAGCGAGGCTCCTGCCCAGCCCGGTGTTGTTCCTCGGAGTGTGGGTGATCGGGGCGCTGTACGCGATGCTTGGGGCAAACGTACTCGCCGAGCTCGCCACGATGATGCCGGAGTCGGGTGGCTACACCGTTTATGTTCGCCGGTCGCTCGGGCTCTACGGCGGATTCATCATGGGATGGAACGACTGGCTGGCGACGTGCGCCAGCGCGGCGCTGGGAGCGCTCGTCATTGGAGAGTACACGACGGTTCTCCTCGGATTCCAGAAGGGACTCACATCGGTGATTGCAGCTGGGGTGATCCTGTTTTTCACGTTGATACAATGGCGCGGAATCAAGGAAGGGAGCATCGCACAGAATCTCACCGCGGTT
>JALYKM010000158.1 GCA_030774785.1 Gemmatimonadota bacterium | reverse complement strand
TCGTGCGCGAGTATCGTGCGTGAGATTTCTCCGAGCCCGCCACCGAACCCGAGAACGAACAGGAATACGAGAACGGACGCAATCGCCATCAGGGTTCCCTGAAAGACATCGTTGTAGATGCCGGCGAGCATCCCGCCCGACGCGGAATACGCGAGCGTCACTCCCATTCCGATCCAGATCCCCCAACCGAGCCCCAGGCCGAAGATCGAGTTGATGACGACTCCCATGGCGAGCGCATTCGTCGCCATGTAGCCGACGATCCCCACGAGCATCGCGATGGCGGCGAGTCCCTGAGCAGCCCGTGACCGGTACCGAGCGCCAATCGCGTCGGGAACCGTGATCAGGTTTCGGGCTTCGCCGAGCAGTCGCATTCGCTTCGCCAGAACCCAGGCACCTATGACGTTCGTGACTGCTGCCGGGAGCACGATGTACATCGCACCAAATCCGACCGCGTAGATGAATCCCGGACCGCCGATGAAGGCAAATCCGGAGACCGATACGGACACGGACGCGACCGTGAGCGCGATGAGACCGATTCCCTTTCCGGCCACGAAAAAATCGCTCGCCGTGCGCGTTCTGCGCGCGGCCCAAACGCTGATCCCGACAATTACGGCGAAGTAGATCACACCCACTGCAGCGACTGCCGGTCGAGCGGCGCTCGGCAGCGCGACTTGCAGCAGCAGATTTGATAGGGGCAGACCGGGCATCACGAGATCTGATCTTCGCTGCGCGCGCTGTTCTCGCGCGCGAGTGCGCGCACCCGCTCCACATCCTCGGCGCTCAAGGTTTGCGTCTCGAACGTGAGTGCATATGCTAGCGGCAGCACAACGATCGGAAGAAGCCCGATCCCATAAATCACAATCGCGGCTCTCCCTGGCAGCCCGAGCCAAAGCTTGCTCAACGGACTCTCAGTTGCGGGGAGCGCTAGCGCGGCACAAAAGCCGATCGCCAGCACGGCAACGACGAACGCAAAAGGATACTTGAGCGGACCGATTCCCCTCCGTCCGCGCGCAGCTCCAAGGATCATGATCGCGCCAAGCGCCACCGGAATTCCCAGGGCAAGCAGCCACGGCGCCCAAGCGGGCGTTCCTCCGCGGAAGAACGCTGCGGCGTATCCGATTGCGATCGCCACCATGCCGCCGACGAGCGCCAAAAGTGCGCCGCGTTTGGTAGGGTCTTGGATGATCGTCGTGTCTTGGCCGACGGGCTCAGTCATCCGCACACGTCAGATCAGGGCGAGCAAGGCGAACGTCGCAAGCCAATGCTCACCCATGTAATCGCTGGCAATATGCGGCAAGCTCGCCGCCAGATGCGTATCAGCAGCATCGAGTGCTATCGAGCGGCGCGGATCACCCGCGGGCCAGGTGGCCGCAATCGAGCGCCAGCACCATGCGCGACTCAGATTCAATCCGTCGAGATGAGCGATCTTGCCGTCGCTGCGATCGCTGACGATTGCAGGCTTGAACAGCGTTCCCGGTTCCCGATCCGCCAACCGGGGAAGAAAGCGATCGAGCCAGCTGGAGAAGTCGGCCGCATCAAGGACCCGCCGCATACACTCGGCTTCCATCAGCGCGGGCGAAAGAAAATCATCTCCGCCAGGCTCCCATGCCTGGCAATCCGAATCCCCGCTGTACCAGCTGCGAGCTTTTTCCACGAGCACATTCCGAAGGGCCTCATTGCTCGCGACTTCCGCGTACTCGAGCGTCAAAGTAATGGCGAAGGAGCTATTGAAGTGCGTTCCAACCCGTGTCGGATACGTCGCCTTGGGAAGAAAGGCGAGAAAGCGATCCGCGAATGCCGCCGCGAGCGGGGTCACCGCTTTGCTCCACTTCCTCGCATTCTTGCTCCCATGCCGGTTCAATTCGGCCGCGAGCATGAGGAGCCATGCCCATCCGTACGGACGCTCGAAAGTCGCGCGCAGTGGTTGATCCAGATAGTCGATCTCGCCCTTTACCTTCGAAGAAGTGAGCTGAGCATCGAATAGTTTCGTGATCTCACGCGCCTCTCCAGCGTCAGGAAACAGCCGCAGCACCGTCGCGAGCAGCCAGTACCCATGCACGCACGAGTGCCAATCGAAGCTTCCGAAGAAAGCCGGATGAAGGTCGCGGGGCCCTCTCACATCTTGAGGACCATTGAGAACGTGATCCAGCTTGTTGGGGTATTCCTTCGTCACGTGCGTCAGTGCGAGCCTCGCGAATTTCGAGGCTATTTCGGGCGTGAGGGTCGTCGCGTTCAATGCCGGAAGACCAGGAAATTCATCAGCAGTATGTTCGCCGCGAGGAGCATGAGCGCGGTTGGAATCTGCACCTTGATTACCGCATTCTCGTCCGGCAGCTCGAGCAGGGCGGTGGGAACGATGTTGAAGTTCGCCGCCATCGGAGTCATGAGCGTTCCGCAGAATCCCGACAACATCCCGATCGCAGCCATGATCGTCGGATCGCCTCCGAATCTTTGAACGATCAGTGGGAGGCCGATTCCCGCGGTCATCACGGGAAAAGCCGCGAACGCGTTCCCCATGATCATCGTGAACACTGCCATTCCAATCGTGTAGGTTAGGACAACCACGAATGGATTTTCGAGAGGGATCCAACGCGCGGCCAGTCCGCTCACCACATTTCCTACTCCGGCGATCGCGAACAGAGCGCCGAGTGCCGCCAACATTTGAGGGAGCACGGCAGCCCATCCTACCGCATCTAGCAGTCGTCTCGCTTCTTTTATTGGCGCAAGCAGCGGAGGCTTGAGCATCGCCATCCCTACCGCGAGAGCGATCAACGTCGCAATTGCCAGCGAGATGACGGTCACCTGCCTAATGTCGACGAATGGCGACCCGTTGATAGTGATTTTCTTGAAGACGAACGTGCCAAGTACGGTCACGAGAGGGATCGTGAGCGCAGGAATGAAGAGCCTGTTTCCCCAGCGCCGCGCGCTCGCCTCCTGCTCTTCCCGAGTTGCACCCTCCTTCTTACCCTGACCGAGGCCGCGAATGCTCGCCACCAGGACCATCGCGATCACCAGGAATCCGTTGACGATGTCGGGAAGATGCGAGCCGGCGAGGAACATGAGAGCATAAATCCCCCAGAACGCGGTGTTGTTCAAACGTCGTGGGTTGGTAGCGTCGCGCGCATTGACGATCGCGACACCGGCCATCATCAGGCCGCTGAGCCAGTAGATGTGCTCGAGCGTGATCATGACTTGTCTGTCTCGCGCGAAAGCTCCGCGCGCAGGGATCGGTCGAGCAGCAGCAATCTCGTGCAGTGGATCACGAAGGCGCAGATGGCGGTAGGAATGGCCCAGATCGCGAGCTGCGTCGGCTCGACATGGATCCCGTTCTGCTCGAGGAATCCTCTGATGAGAAGTATCGATCCGATGGCGATGAAGATGTCTTCGCCGAAGAAGAGCGCGATGTTGTCCACGGCAGCAGCATGTGCCCGGATCTTGTGTCGCACCCGCTCCGGAAGGTCGCCGTACTGGTTTTCCGCGGCCCCTTCCGCCATCGGCGCAATGAGCGGACGCACCATCTGTGCGTGTCCGCCCAGTGAGGTGAGGCCGAGTGCGGCGGTGATCTGGCGGATGGTGAAGTAGACGAGCAGAACGCGCGATGTAGTAGCAGCGCGAAGGTCGGCGACGACCGCGCGTGCGCGCTCCTTCAGTCCCGCGTGCTCGAGCAGTCCGATCACTGGCAGAACGAGCCAGACGATGGCGACGTACCGGCTCGTGATGAACGCTTTCCCAAACGCGGCTACAACTGCGAGCGGATCGAGACCGCTCGCGATTCCTGTCGCGAGCCCCGCGATTGTAACGACGAGGAGCGGATTTATCCGGAGGACGAATCCGATGACGACGATGACGATGCCGACGAGAGTGAGCATGGATGCCGTGATTGTTGCGATTGCCTGCTTGCGCCGGGAGTAAATCAGTCGAAAGCTTTAGAGACAAGCAATGGCTTCGATAACGATCAATTCCTTAGAAAGCGCGGCTGCTCTCGTCTACGAATCCATGCCGCCAACTCCGCAATACCGGTGGCCGCTGCTGGAATCGCGGGTAGGGACAGCAGTATGGGTGAAGCACGAAAATCACACGCCTACCGGTTCATTCAAGGTACGCGGCGGTCTCGTCTACTTCGACGAGCTGTGCCGAGCCGGGAAGCCAAGCGGAGTAGTAACCGCGACGCGGGGCAATCATGGGCAATCCGTTGGTTTTGCGGCACGGCGCTACGAAGTTCCTGCGGCCATAGTCGTTCCGCATGGCAATAGCGTCGAGAAAAACGCGGCCATGCAGGCACTCGGTGTTGAGCTTATCGAGCGAGGTCGGGATTTTCAGGCTGCGACGGAGGCCGCTGCGGATATAGCAGCACAGCGCGGATGGCACAGACTTCCCTCCTTCCATCCGTTGCTGGTGTGTGGTGTCGGCACTTACGCGTTAGAGCTTTTTCGCGCCGTTCCCGATCTCGACACGGTTTACGTCCCTGTCGGGATGGGTAGCGGCCTGTGCGGAGTGATCGCTGCGCGCGACGCTCTCGAGCTCGATACGCGTGTCGTTGGCGTGGTTTCGACTGGAGCACCCGCGTTTGCGCTGTCCTTCCGTGAGGATCGTGTCATCTCTCACGAGGTGACGACCAGAATCGCTGACGGCATGGCCTGCCGCACACCGGTGCGTGAGGCACTGGATATTGCGCGGCGTGGCACTGAGCGAATCGTGGAAGTGACAGACGAAGAAGTGCAGGCGGCAATGCGCGCGCTGTTCGCCGATACTCACAACGTGGCGGAGGGTGGAGGAGCGGCCTCCCTCGCCGCGTTACTTCAGGAACGCGGCGCGATGCGCGGACGAAAAGTGGCCATCATTCTGTCCGGAGGAAACGTCGATTCGGACGTGTACAGCCGAGTCCTGACCTCGGCCTGAGCTCGGTCTTCTTCGATAATTGAACTTGAGGAGACAAGTGATCCAGACAGTAGTGGTATCACCCAGGAGGGAAAACTGCCAAATGCGAAGCTTGGCCACGGCGGTTCATTACGCCTCGACGACGAGGAAGCCGATTCCGCCCTTCTGTCCGTGACCGAATCCGTGATTGACGAATGGGAATTCGCCGGGAACGTCGCAAATCAGCTCGAAGCACATCCCGCCACCCGGCGCAACGCCCCAGGTCTGTACCCCGCGAATTGAATTAGCCGGAGGGGCGCCAAGATATACCGTGTCGAATTGTTCTCCAACCACGTGGAAATTGCACGGGTGTGTTGGCCCCGCATTCACAACCCAAAATCGCACCCGCTCTCCGACTTTTACCTTGATCGGAGCTTGTATGTACTGGTTGGGCCTACCATTAAAAATGACGAAGTCCGGCAGCGTCGACAGCATCTTCTGATAATCGAACGCATGCACACCGCCCGCCGGCTCGGCGAGATAAAACTCGCTCTGTACCAGCACGAATTCCTTGGCCGCAGGCAGCGTCTCTCGCGGCGAGACGATGATTGCTCCGTACATACCGGACCCAATGTGCATCAGCACTGGCGCCGTGCCGCAATGATACATGAAAGCGCCTGCCCATTTGGGTTTGAAGGTATAAGTCACCGACTGTCCCTTTGGCACGGATCGGAACGCAGTCTTCGGATCAATCTGCGCGGCGTGAAAGTCCATTGAGTGGGGAACCACAGCTTCATTCGTGAGCGTGAATTCCACGGTATCGCCCACCTGACAGTGAACCATCGGTCCCGGGATGTCACCCTCGAACGTCCACGCGGCAACAACGGTATCATCGGCAATCCGTACGGGAACTTCGCGCGCGTGCCAATGAAGCTGCAGGCGTCCACCCGTTGTGAGCGGAGGAAGAGCCGGATCGTAGCGGTGAAACGCTGATTGTTGCGCGCCCTTAGTGGCGCTGCCGGTCGCTGAAGAGTTCCCATGACGAGCGCCCTTCAGAAGTGTCGAATCGAGCTTGCTATCGGAGTTCTGATGGCGGAGGGAATCCTGCGCGGCCTCCGAAGCGGTGCCTCGTTCTGTGCTCGTTCGCGGGGTGGCGTCCGGCGAGCAGGCGGCGAGCGCGGCGCCCACTCCGGGAATCGCGAGCGATAGCGCGGATGCGCGAGCAAGGAATGCACGCCGCGAGCTCGGCGCTTCGAGTACGGTCTCAGCGCCTTCGATGAAATCAGACAAAGGGAGCGCGTGTGACTCCGACATCGGAAGCTCCATGAAGGAAGTGGATAAAATAGTCCCTGACCGAGGAGAGAGCTGGACGCTCAGGCCGGAATCAGGTCCGCTCTGACTCCATCGGCGAAAGGAGACGCTTCCTGTTCAGCGAGCTTGTCCGGCTTGAACACCAGCATCGACATTCTCGTCGAATGCATTACCGCATCAGCGACACTGCCACGAAGCATTCGGGCGAGCCCACCGCGCCCGTGCGTCGCAATCGCAATCAGGTCGGCCTTCTCCCGGCCGGCAAAGTCACCAATAGCGTTGGCGACATTCTCACTGATGACGATGTCAGTCGTTGCCGGCACGCCATTACGGCGGAGCCTGCCCGCGATACGGAAGAGATATTCCTGGGCCAGCGAGATGTCCTTGTCCCACCAGGGCAGGTTGGGATCGACGATCTCCTTCTGCGAGTACGACTCTGAAGTGAGAACATGGAGAAGCGTGATCTCGGCATCTTCGAGCTTCGCCAGCGTCAGCACGCGCGGGAGAATCTGCTCAGCGAGCGTCGATCCATCGAGTGGAACGACTATGCGCTTGAATGCTTCCCTGACCTGCGGGTTCAGGTAGCTAGTTGGAGGCTTCACGACCAGGACAGGAATTGTCGTGTGGCGGATCAGAGAGTCCGTGACGCTGCCTAAGGAGAGCCGGGAAATGCCGCTGCGTCCGTGAGTGCTGATTACTATCAGATCGACTTCGTTGCGTCGGGCGTACCCCTCGAGGACATCGGCAACCGGCCCAGCGTATAGATCGACACTGATGTCCGCCTTCGACGTAACTCTGCACTCGGCCGCTAGCGCATAGAGCTCGCTCAAAGCCCTGTCGCGTTCGCTGCGCACCACCTCGGCTGCGACGGCCGTGCCCTCAGCTGTCGCTGCCACTCCGAAGAAGGACCCGCTCGCGAGAACGCGCACCAACCGGACTTTCGCGTCGCTTCGTTCCGCCATTCTGAGCGCGACCCGGATCGCCTCGCGGTCGAATCCCGAGCCGTCGGTCGGAACAATGATCACCTTGTACATACAAGCCTCCTCGTAGTTCCACGCTCGTGGTTCGCGGCGCGATTGCGCCCCGGTGCGATCAATCTCCGCATAACCGCGGGGGAGCTCAGTCAGTTTAAGGCTGATTTCTTGTGAGAGTTTCCCTGTTTTTTGTACGGCTATCGACCTGGCCTCGCGTCGACTGCCGCTGGCTTTGTAGGCGCTTGGGGGATATCGCGCTAAGTCGGAAGCGCTTTACGGCTTCACTTTACCTTTGCTGACCGACCAGACGTAGGACGCGACAGCCATTGCTTCCGCGGCCGTAATGCCGCCGGGGTATGCGACCATCAGGGTAGAGGGCACGCCGTGCGTCGCCACACGATAGATCGCGGCGAATTCACCGTTCTTGGCATCTCTCCAGGCATGCGGCTTCAAAGTCGGAGCCATCTGCGACCCTTCGAGCTTTTGTCCGTGACATGCAAAGCATGTCCCCTTGCCGTGAAAGATTGCCCGACCCAGATCCACAGTCGCCGGGGTGATCGCGCTCGTGTCCGGCTGCGCCGTGCCCTGTTGATGGACCGCGAGCGCGCCGGCGCCCGCGAACATCACCATCGCGACCGCCAGCAGCAGCGTTCTCACAGCTGTGCGGAGGCGCCGCGGATCAGATTCGCTGGCGTCAAACCGTCGAAGATCGGTGCCATTTCTCTTCGAGCGACATTTGACCTGGTCCATTCAACGCGAATGTAAGACACGCGCCGAGAAGCGTGAACTCGAATTCGTACCCATACGGCGCGAAGAAGCCACCATGCAAACGCGCGACGAGTATGGCAACCGCCATCTCAAAGGCGAGCAGAGCGCCCGCCAGTCGAGCAAACACTCCGAGAAGGATTGCCAATCCTCCGAGCAATTCCACCATGATGACGATTGCCGCACACATAAATGGAAGCGGAAGCCCAAGCTTCCCCATGATGTCCGCGGTCCCGCCGAGGCCAAAGACGAAGAGCTTCTGCCCGCCATGCATCAGGAACACGAGTCCCACGACAATTCGCAGTGGCAGCATTCCCCATTTGGCGAATCGAGCGCCAGTGTGATTCATCTCACCTCTCCGCGTTGTGACGTGACTGATCGCTCACCGAAAGGCCAGATAGCTCTTTTAAAACGCCAGCCACAGGTAGAGGAAGAGTGTATTGTTGTCCGCCGCCTTCCGACCGGCAGCGTCGTAATCGCTTGATGCGCCATTGAACAGGCTGTAGGCCACGTACTGAAGTCCGAAGCGCGTGTTCTGCCACGGGTTGACCGCAAATTCTCCGACTGCTCCCCTCGAGTTGGGACGTCCGGTGCGATTGCCTGTAACGGGTGCCGGAGCAAACAGGACAGCATCGCTCGTGCCGGTACTCTGGAAGTAACCTGCGCTCAGCGCGTAACGCAGGCTCGGCTCGAATGTGAGATTGGTCCGAAGCGTCGAGAGCGTCTCGTGCAAGTTCGCAGCTTCGGGGGGTGCGGCAGCCACGAACGCGGAAAGAGTCTGACGCTCGTGAATGAACGCCGCTCGCCCAATCCAGGTGCCGATCCCCGCGCGATGCTCGATTTGCGCATCAACGGCAGCATCGGTGTAGTCGTTCGTAGGCCCGCTCACGCCCTCCGGGTACAAGCGTGCCGCAAAACCGTACGTTCCGATCATCCCATACGTGGAGGGCCACGCGTGCTGCAGCGCCACCCGCCAATATGGGATGACGCCCTTCGTCACGTTCGTGGCGGTCGCACCGAGCGGTACCTCTGCGCCCTGGGGAGCGGATCTGTAAGCCGTGAACTCGGTGTACAGCGTATTGTTGTACAACGAGTAGGCGCCGAGCCCCGCTACCTGCTGCCCAAGGCCGCCATCGATCATCGTACTCGCAGCGGGAGACGGAGCGGCCTCGGAGCTCATGAACGGGAAGCTCCACGCGGGCGCGGTATTCCACACATCCTGAACGGTCGGATTATTGTGCAGGGTGAAACCGAAAAGGATGTCGCGGTTCGCTACGGACGCATGCTTCGCCCAGCGCAAGTCGACGTTGTCGATGCCGATTGCACCATCCGCCGCCGCGTAGGTGAACTGGGTGAATATCCCGACATGTGAAGTGATCTGCCCCGCGAGGAAAATACTGAGCTCCTGTGGAAAGCTCGCAGTCCCATTCTGCGCTCCCGGTTGCGCCCGCGCAGTTTGCGTCAGGCCCGTTACAACCATTACGGCCAACGGAGGAATCGTAGCCAGCTTGAGTGATTCGCGGCCGGTGGTGTCTCCGGGTTGACCTATCGTTGACAGGGAGGTGAGTGTGTAGCCATTGAGCTTGAACATCCGCCCGAATGGAGTGAGCTGTGGAAACTGGTAATGGCAGGCGCTGCATGCCAGCCCGGTTTGGCGGGAAAAGCTTGGTACATACAGCCTCGCCAGAGCTGCATAAAGCGAAGCCGGAGCAACTGCGTGGTTGGCTGAAACGCCAAGGATTGCATCCGGGCGACCGGCTGCATTTGTCAACCTCGGTTGTCGGCTTGCATCTGTCGGAAGGGCGCGCGAAGTGCCGGAAACGAGACACAAAGTGAGCAGTGCGGAAACCACGCAGACCTTGAAACCGCCATGCATCCGGTGAATGCACATGGAGCCGTCCGTGTCAAGGAAGGAACGACTTGACTCGCTATGCGTATTCGCGCTAGCGCGTTAACGCTAGCGGAGGGGCGCACCCCTGCTCCATAAGGGAAACCCTGATTTGATAGGAGAGCGTCGGGCGAAGATCTAGCGGACCCGGACGCTGAGCGTATGGCTACTGTTTCTTGCAGCGGCTGTTTTGAGAATCGATCGTCAATATCGCTGTTCCGACCACTGGCATTGTGCTCTCGATTCTCGCTGGCAATCTGCAATCGTCATCGGTCAGGTGAATCCGTATGAGACCCTCTCCTTTATAGTGTCGAGGATCACGCACGCGCATCTCGACCAGAATTACCCGCAGCTCTCCCATTGGAGTCGGAATGATTTCGCGCCGGATCACGCTTACCGTGATTGGGTTTCGGGCGGGGTCGAAATGGCGATCGAAGCGATACGTCGCCCCGGGGGTCATTGGAAGCGTGCGGATGAAATACATGAAGGACAGCTCGTCCAAGGGCGTGCTGCTCGGGCTTTGACCGATTTGCCCCTTCGCCGATTTCCATTGCTTCTCGGCGGGATAGAAGTCAACCGATTCGTCGTGACGCGCCAAAGGATTCTGCTCGTGCTTGAAGAAACGGAGCGACGAGCCTCGAAGCGGATCGAACCACGATGAGCTGCGGCTGACTGCGGTGAGGAGTGCAATGCGAATCCGGGAATCGAAACGTAGGAGGTATGTGCTGATCCCGCGGATATCAACCGGACCTTCGATCCACATTGTCGCCGTTCCCACTTTGCCACCGTTCGCGACGCGAACTTCGTATGTGAGCCTCTCTCCAATAGAGAAGGGCAGGGTTGCGTTCTCGAAGGGCGCCCGACTGCTAGCGCAGACACCGATGACTGTGAGAGCAATGAGTCCGGGTTGCCTGAGTTGGATGGCCCAGCGTGCACGTCGGGGAAAGTATGGCCCTGGTGTCTCGATGAGAGAGCGCGGTATCATCCTTCAAGATGCGGGAACTTTGCGCGATCAACTGTCGGGGAGCACGATCCAATTCTTGAGTAAATGCACCGTGCTGTGGTGAGGGAATGCCTTACACACTCATGGACGGGCCAGCCATAGCTCCTCACCGCTCGGAGTACTGATCTTCGAACCCGCTCACGCGGGGTGAGGAAAACTCTCACAAAAAAACAGCACATCTCCGACGGACAGTGGCTTCCGGCTGTCGCACCTTCCCATCATGGGATTCTACGAAGAGAGCCCCCGTGCCACTGTGGGCGACCTCAAGGAGGCGTAAGCGTATGCGGACGTTCTCAGCTGCTGTCTCGGGATTTCTTGTCGCCAGCGCTCTGATGCTCGCCGGCGAATGGGCATACTCCCTGGCAGCGAAATCACCACTGCGAGGCGAGTCCTACGCCACGACATTCCCCGCGATCATTATCGCGCTTCTCTATACCGGCGCGGCTGTAATCCTTGGGGCGTACGTCGTCGCCAAGATGCAGGATAGGTCCGAGGCCTTCACCGGTTTTTTGGTCATCCAAGCCTTCTTCGGTTTCGGATTAATTCGTGAGTTCTGGAGCAGTAGCTCTTCGTGGTATAGCGCCACCGCCATGCTGCTGATAATTCCGGGCGCAATTATCGGGCGCATGCTGGCGTGGAGGTTGGGGCAGAACAAGATGGTGGGAGCGGCTTAGCCTGCGCTCAGCGACTCGGAGCGCGACCCGAATCGCCTCGCGATCGAAGCCCGACCCGTCGGTCGGAACCATGATCATCTTGTACATAAGGACCTCCGTGCGGTACGAGCGTCTGAACATCGAGGCGCGATCGCACCTCTTTACTTCCAATGTTCAAGTCACGGCTGAACGGAACAGTCAGCCAATGGCTGATTTATTGTCGGAGTTTCCCTGTTCAAGGCCTCGATCAAGGATCAGGCGTTCAATCCTGTAAGGGTTTCCCTCAAAGAGGGATGGGGATTCTGCGCCGAAAGTTCAGCCACATTCCAACGAAACTTGGGGTGAAGTCCGACAGTTAGAGGCCTCCTCGATTCATATCCTGAGAGCGTGCAGCAGCAACTGCGTCTCACAAAACTGAGGATACGAAGATGAGAAGGACTTTACTGACCATTTCAGCGCTCATGGCAGCGGCCAATGCAGCGGGAGCACAAGGCGCGAGCGCCATTCGACTCCGCCTCGAGCCGGGCAGCGAGCTGAGCATCGAGGGGACATCCAATGTCCATGGCTTTCACTGCAAGACCAACAAGATTAACGCCTACATCGATGTAAATCCCGATTACACCAAGGATCTGACCAAGGTCGCGCGTCCGATAGTCAGTGTGCAGGTGAACATCGCCGTGAAGAGTCTGTCGTGCGGCAACCGCAAGATGGATGAGAACATGTACAACACGCTCAAGGCTGATGAGAACCAGCTTATCAAGTACAGGCTCTCCGGCTACGACATCCTTGACGGTAGCCCTACTTCTTTCGCCGCCAAGACAACCGGAACGCTGACGATCATGGGCAAGGACAAGCTCGTCGCCATGAAGATCGACGCAGCGCGACTCAATGAGGGGAAGGCAACCGCGCAGGGCGAGGAGACACTTCTCATGAGTGAGTTTGGCATCAAGCCCCCAAGCTTCATGTTCGGAACCCTCAAAGTTGGAGACGAGATCAAGGTGAAGTTCAATCTCAAGGCAGGACCGGAGCTTCTGGCGCAGCTCGCCGCCGTGCTCAACGGCACTGGGCAGTAAAAAGGCTCCGCAACTACGAGTACTAAGGCCACAACGCATTCAATAAAGGAGATCACCATGAAACGCACCTTATTCGCTCTCACTGCCGCGTTCGCGACGGTTGCATTCGCGCCTCGCTCGAGCGCCCAGGGGACAAGCCAGATGGCTGTCGGTATCACCGTCCCAAAGCCGGCGACGATCGACACCATGCCCGTACCGGAAGTCGCGATTCCGAAAATCGCGGCGCCCGAGTCGGCCACGATCGACACCGTCAAAAAGATCGCAAGTACCAAGCAGAAAAGCAGCTTCCTTACAACAGCTCCCCGGATTGAGATGCAGAACTACCGTCCCGAAGACAAGCGCGGGATCAACGTTTTCGAAGCGCCGAAGGATGAATCGGTTGCCTACGAGGGATTCAAGCTCCAGTGGGGTGCTGCGTTCACGCAGCAGTTCCAGGGGCTCGACCACAGCAATACCGCAGCTCCTCGTCTCGTTACCACGGCTGGTGTCACAACCGATGCAAACAAGTTGATCCGCATCGGACACGGCCCCAATAACGCCACTGCCAATCTCTACCTGAATGGGCAGCTCGCCCCCGGAATCCGCGTCGCGATGACGACCTACTCATCAGCCCGGCACCACAATGAGACGTGGGTGAAGGACGGCTATCTGTTGGTAGACGCTTCGCCGATCGACTGGACGCCGCTCAACAACATCATGAAGTACGTGACGATCCGCGCCGGCCACTTCGAGATCAACTACGGAGACGCTCACTTCCGTCGCAGTGACAACGGTAACTCCATCCGCAACGCACTCGTTGGCAACTATATAATGGATGCCTTCACGACCGAAGTTGGTGGTGAGGTGTACGTCCGCGCCAATGGCTTCATGCTGATGGGCGGGGTAACCGGAGGCGAAAGCCGTGGCATGGTCGCGAATCCGGACAAGCGCTCGCCTAGCTACCTGTTGAAGGCCGGTTTCGACCGCAAGTTCGGTGACGATCTGCGCTTCCGCCTCACAGCTTCGGAATACGCGACGTCGAGCTCGGTAAGCAACACCTTGTTCAGCGGCGACAGAGCTGGATCACGCTATTATGATGTGCTGGAGAACACCAGCTCGACCGAAAGTGCACAAGCCTGGTCCGGCGCGATGCAGCCAGGACTCAAGAACAGCATTCACTCATATGTAGTGAACCCGTTCCTTCAATTCCGCGGACTCGAGCTCTTTGGAAACATCGAGAGAGCAAAGGGCCGTGCTGCTGGTGAGACCGATAACCGCACCTGGAAGCAGAATGTGGGAGAGGTGGTATATCGCTTCCTCCCCGACCAGCGGCTGTACGTTGCCGCGCGGTACAACACCGTCAAGGGACAGCTGACCGTCGGCACACCTGACGTCACAGTGAAGCGGACGCAGGTTGGCAGTGGATGGTTCCTCACCCCGAACATCCTGACCAAGGTTGAGTACGTGAACCAGAAGTACCTCGACTTCCCGACGACTGACATCCGAAATGGCGGGAAGTTCAAGGGATTCATGGTCGAAGGCGTGGTTGCCTTCTGACCGGCACGTAGCGCCGCAGACCAAGGTCCGCGGCGCTACGTGTTTTCTGCCCCACTAGAGACATCGCTCGCATTCTCGGGAGACTCGACACATGACACCCAGCGGGAACTCCTCACCCTCTTCTCCCGATCTGATCCCGGCCCTAGGCGTGATCGACCGAGCGCAGTGCGAGGAGATCCTGAGCCGCGGGTCACGGTGGTGGGGTGACAACAGAGGCCTCCGATGTTGTGATTCTAGTTGACGACCTGAGCAAGGTAGGAGAAGCCGTGAGCATCCGCCGCAGAACGATGAGACTGGCGCGGCAGAGCATTACCGCCGGACTTACTCTGAGCGGAATAGCCATGATTTTCGCCGCGTACGGCTACATCCCGCCCACTGAAGGCGCCCTGCTGCAAGAAGCAATCGATGTCGCGGTAATCTTGAACGCATTGCGCGCAAGCTGGTCGTAGCGCAGGCAAGGAGGACAGGATGTACAAGGTCATAATGGCACCAACAGAGGGCTTCGACACCGAGCGGCACGCAATCTCAGTGGCGACTCATCTTGCCCAGCGATTCGACGCGGAGCTTCGACTCGTACGAGTGGAAACTGCTCCGATTGTGCTCGAGACACTCTCCAGTCCGGCCGGTCTAATCGCCGCTCAAGAAGCGCTGCGGGAAGGCCGGCTGGCGCGGTTGAGAAAGCTTGAAGCGCTAGGAACCGAGTGCCGCGCGCTGGGCGAGATACGAGTCATCACCGCGCTCGAGGATGGCGCGGTCGCCCCTACGCTTTGCGATTATGCCGGCCGATTCAAGGTCGACCTCATCGTCATGTCGAGCCACGCGCGCGGCGGAATCTCGAGAATCGCCCTGGGTAGCGTTGCCGATTACCTGATCCGCCGGGCAGATGTTCCGGTTCTGATCGTCAAGCCACCAGTCACCTTCTTTGGTGGCGGACCGGGAGAGACTTTCAATCGAATCGTTGTTCCGCTCGACGGCTCCGCTCTGGCGGAACAGATCCTCCCTCAGGTTTCTGCACTTGCTTCGCGTCTGAACGCGACGGTTAGCCTGCTCCACGTACTCACTCCGCTGACGTACTCGCAAAAGGAGATCATGCAGCCCGGTCTGCCCTGGTGGGATACGGACATCGCGATCGCCGATGAATATCTGACGCGCGCAGCGAGCTACCTCACCGACTCTGGCCTTCCGGTCAGCAAGGATGTGCTGCTGAGCGAAGACATTCCCTCGGCAAT
>JALYKM010000157.1 GCA_030774785.1 Gemmatimonadota bacterium | reverse complement strand
GGATACGACGAACAGGTGCGATCTGGTGGGCGCGGTCCATTCAGTCCAGTGCCGATAAAGCAGGTTGTCGGCGATGTGCGCTTTTACCTTGCTGGTGTCGGCAGCTTTCGCGCGTTCCATGTTGCAGGCGTCGCTATCGCAGTCGGGATAGACGCCGGTAACGAACGCGATCCGATCGCCGGTGGGGGACCACACCGGACCCGAGGCGCCGCCATTCGCGTTGGAGATCCGGCGGGGATTCCCTCCGGTGGCATCGGCGATCCACAGCTGCCCATCGGCGACGTAGACTACACGTTTCCCGTCGGGCGACCAGCGGGCTTCACTCGCCCGCGTGTTGGCATCGGGGAACAGTCGTGCAGCACCCCCGACCGCGGGCTGCACCTTGGTAACGGTGGTCCGTCTGTTGGCGCCGACATCCGTCGTGCGCACCGAATACAGCACTGACCGGCCATCCGGGGAGACCTGAGGATCACCAACATTCTTGACGGCGGCGAAATCCTCGAATGTCATTGGACGCTGAACCCGTCCCTGCGCGGAGAGATCGGAGGCAAGCAGTCCCGCTGCCGCCAGCAGTAGTCCCCTTCTCATACTTGCTCGCTGGTAAGTGTTATTGCTTCGGCTGCTCAACCATTGCGGGGATTACTTGGGGATCGGGATGTCGTGCCACTTGGCCTGATCAAAAGTGCCGGGCGGGAACTGCTCGTTGACTCGCACGTCGGCGTACTGCTCGCGCCAGACCGGACGGCCGTTCCGAAGCACGAGGAACTCTGTAGGTACCTCGAAACCCTGAATGTCCTTGTAGTTCTGAACGCGGATGTCACTGACGATAGTGCGGTCGCCGCTCTTGTTGCGTTGAATGAAGCGGACGAGGCGCAGATGATCTCTGTCCACCCACATCTGATTCGAGGTGGAGTCACCCGCTTTCGCGCCTACGACGTATACTGGCTGTCCCTTCCACTCGTCGCTCCGGATTACCTCCCGGTCGACGTTCAACGAGTCCAGGCCGCGCATTATCGTAGCTACCGGTGCTACATACACATCCGCTGTGAGAAGCAGCAGCGGATGCACCGAGCGGCGAAAATCGACACGAATTCCGTTGTCGAACGAGGCGACGCGCTCATCAATCTGAACCAGCCCGCTCCTCTGCGACGCCGGGAGGAACGCAATGCGAAGCTTCCCGGGGATCTCGAGGTGCTCGTACCACTGCGACTTCTGCTCCCGCCCCGTAGTCATGTAAGCGGTGTTGTTCTGGAGAAAGCTCATCGTCTTCAGATACTTTCCCGCGTAGCGATCGTGCATCGCTTTGACGAGGCCGGAGGTGCTCGTAACCGCGAGCCCGCTCCCCGGTGATTTTGAGGGAGAGGGTTTCGCAGCCGATGAAGGCGCGCCGTCGGAGCTGGCGCCGGATTGAAAATAGGAGCAAGCCGTAGCCGCCAGAGCGACAAGCAGAACACGTGAGCGCATCATCTAATCTCCAAGTGCTGTGCGATACAGAAGGCCGTTGAACAGTAGCTTGAAAGTTCCGTGAGGCTGTGAGCGGAAATACGGATCGGGCCCGTACAGAACCAGCATGCCCTTCCCTACTGGAGCCTGCAGGATTTCTGTTACCCCGCTCAGATATCTTTGGCCCCAGGCCCAGCCGCTCCGCAGCGGGGCTGGACCATCTATCCAGGCGATTCTCCTGATTCCACGCGCATCTGCGGCAGGGAGCAACCTGAAGCCCGGAGCGTTGTCGTAGTAGAAGTCAGTCGCCGGACGCAGACCCTGGGCGAGCGCGGCTGTCGTATCTACGTGCATGCTGAGGATTGAGCCCGGGACGTAAAAGCGACTGCGTGGGATCGCTCTGCCGGTGCTGTCCACGAGCGCGTTGGCTATCGGCAGCTGGAGCTGGATGCCAAGGTCGGTAGCCGAACCAATCGCGAGGATGGTCCCGCCGGCGTTCAGGAACTCGAGAAGCTGCGGAATAGTTTTGGCAGCGCTCATTGTCCCAACGCGGTCGCGATACTCAGCGGGGACATCCTCGGGCGTGAGGCGCGGTCCGCCCCGAGCGTTCGGACGCGCAAAGCTGGCTCCATCGGGGAGGATCAGGACGTCGAACCTGCCGATCAGATTGCCCGCATCGAGCGACGGCGGGTACACTACCTCGTACGGGAACTCAAACTGGTCGAGAATGAAGCGCGCCCACCCTGAGGTGATCGCGCCTCCGTATTGATCCCAGAGCGCAATGCGGGCGGGACGAAGCCGCTGCAGCGATCCAGTCGGGACCGCGGTCGGGAGAGGATCGAAGGCGAGTCCCTTTTCCGCCGACAGCCGGGAGAGGATTGGAGCGGTAGTCGGCCGGGCCGGAATGTAAAAAGTACCCGCATCGTAGGTTCGCCCACTCATCGTGAGCGGGGTCCTCAGCGTGTACACTTCCTCGCCGCGGCCGAGAAGGCGATTTACCGCTGTGAAGGCGTCGTTGACGGAGTGGCTGAGCGCGTAACCCGCCGCGCTCGATGCAACTCGCTGAACGGGTGGATTGGCGAAGCCGACGACGGGGGCGAACGGGCCGGTGAACGGATCCAATATCCGGTCGAACTGCACGCCCATCTGATAGGCGAGAGTCCAGCCCGCGTTGTCGTAGGGCGGAGTCGGCGGACCGCCCGGATATGGAATGTCGTTCGGGTGGTCCTGCGGCTCGAACATGTCGAGGATGTGAGGCCGGAATGCCTGCCCGCTCGTCACCACGAAAGAGCCGGTCGGATAATTCTTGCGGCCAACTGCGAACGGCGCCGTCGCGCGTTGGACCGCGATTCCCGTCTTGATCAGCGCGTTGACGAACTTGGTCGCGGTGAGAAAATCGGGCTGGTCGGCGGGAATGATGTAGCCGCGCGGGTCCCTGTCCTCCGGGTTGCGCATGATGCTGACGTAGGTTGCCATATCCGCAGGCGATGTCGTCTGCGGACGAGCGCTGGCTCCGCCGCCAGCGTCACCTCCAGCTAGGCGGGCGCTGTCCTGCGGCAGGGCAGCCTGAAGCGCGGCAACCTTTCGTGGAGTGATGGTCCACGTGTCGGTGCTTCCCCGCCGGATCGAGTTGCGACCCATCTGATAGATGTTGTAGAGCATGGTCTCGCGATATCTCGACGCCACATCGAGCACCGCCCGATTGGCCGTGAGCTCGTAGGCCATCGACTGCGCGAAACGCCACTTCTGGGGCTGGATAGGCATCGGCAGATCACCCTTCGGCAGGAGTCTTTCCGCGACGAGTGGGATCTCCATCGGCGTGGGATTGCCGATCGCTTCAGTGAGAAGACCGATCATGTTGTGGAAGTAGACCGTGGTTCTCAAACCTCCATTCCACCAGGTCGAAT
>JALYKM010000156.1 GCA_030774785.1 Gemmatimonadota bacterium | reverse complement strand
TCCTGGCAGATGGTCTTGGCTTGAACTGAGACGTGTCGAACCCGTTTGGTATTATCTCCCATCGGCGCGCACGGTATCCTGAGTGATAGTGGTACTGGAACGTCGCGTTCGAGTTCGCAACCACGACGTGAGGAAGCCGTGATAGTCGTACGCAGGCTTTCCGAGTCCAACGAGACACGATTCCATAGCCATTGCCCTCGAGCCCGGTCGCGTGAAGGCACCACACGATAGGTACCCGTCGGGACCTCCGGACCAGAGCGGCAAGTAGGTTGGCATGGTACATCCATGACTGAATGATGCCCGGCTTCACCTCTCCTAAAACCCGCCAGAACTCTAGTATTGCGCCGAGGCTTGGAACACCACGGCGCATTCCGAGAGTGTAAACCGGTAGTCCGAGGCGGCGTATCGGCTCACCCATTTCCCCGTCGTCGGTCATCGAGACCACCACGTGACGGTTGGGACCTGCAGCAACCTTCGACAAAAAAGTGTAGAGCAGGCGCTCTGCTCCGCCGCCATCTAGGCCCGTAATAACATGCAGGATTACTTTCATTCAGGGAGTTAACTTATCTCAGAGGGTAGTCTTATTGAGACGGGGATCCAAGCTCCAAGAAATTATAGGGACCCAAGAATCTGCTATGAGAATCGCTCTAAACGCGACTTCACTTAACAATCGACCAAGCGGAGCGAGGAATCGGGGAGTGTGCACAATTTTCTGTAGTTTCACCTGATCGATCTTTATCGAGTTGACTTCGGTGGGGTGTCAGTCGACAAAGAGAAAGGGCCACCGTAAATCTTCTGGTAGCAAGACACACCGCGGGTTGCCACCCGCATTTCCAGGAGACGTACGATGGCCTTTCAAGGAATGGTATTTCGGCGGCGGTAGAGGGGCAAGGAGTAGAAGCGTTATCCGGCCACGGTGTGGGAGTGCCGGCGGATCTGTTTCGCTCGATGCTCTCGACCCTTGTTCAGGGAGCGATCGAGCAGGAGTTCGAGTCTTTCATGGGAGCGCGCCCCTACGAGCGATCGCCGGAGAGGGCGGGCTGGCGAAACGGCTACAAGGACCGAACGCTCAAGACCAGGGTGGGAGCGCTCATGCTTCGGATTCCAAAGGACCGCGACGGAAGGTTTCATCCCTCGCTGTTCGAGAGATATGAGAGGAGTGAAAAGGCTCTGGTCCTGGCCTTGATCGAGATGTATGTCCAGGGTGTTTCGACGAGGAAGGTGACGAAGATCGTCGAGGAACTGTGTGGCCACATGATCTCGGCGAGTGCGGTGAGTTTGTTGACGAAGAAGCTTGACGGCGAGCTGGCTACCTGGCGGCAGAGGGATCTCTCGGGGAAGACTTATCCTTATCTGGTCGTCGACGCTCACTACGAGCAGGTCAGGCGGGAAGCTCACGTGAGGAGCACGGCAGTGCTCTGGGTGATCGGGATATCGGTGGACGGTTACCGGGAGCACCTGGGAGTCTGGACCGGCAACAGTGAGAGCCTTGAGAGCTGGGGAGAGGTTTTCAGCGACCTGGTCCAGCGTGGCCTTGCCGGGGTGCGTTATGCCGTAAGCGACGAGCACCTGGGGCTCGTCAAGGCGATGAAGCGCTACTTTCCCGGAGCGGTCTTTCAACGCTGTCAGGTGCACTATTTGAGGAACGCTCTCTCTTCTGTGAGCTCGCTCGAGAGGAAGCGCGCTGTGGCCGCAGCGATTCGGGATGCGTGGAGCGCTCCCACGGCTGAGGAAGCGCGGGCAAGAGCCAGGCGATTTGCCGCCACGGTGAGGAAGGCGGTGCCCAGACTCGCCGAATGGATCGAGGAGAGCTTCGAGGACACGCTCGGCTTCTACACGCTCGGGGCTTCTGAGCACCGTCGTCGTCTCAAGACGACCAACAGCATGGAGCACGATCATGCCGAGGTGCGCCGGAGGAGCCGCGTGGTCAGGATATTTCCGAACGAGGCGAGCGTGCTACGGCTGCTCAGTGCCCTGGCGGTCGAGCGCAACGAGCAGTGGATGGAACGCCGCTACCTGACAATGACCGAAGAGGAGAACAACCGGAAAGAAACCGAGCACATGACAGAGAAAACAAGGCTCAGGCAATCGGCCTGAGCTGCATCGAGCTTCCAGAAGATTTTACGAAACTACAGAAAAATCTGCACTTGACCAGGAATCGCTTCATTGGATTGTACAAAAGAATATTCCGGCGATTGTCGCATGACCAGTTCCATGTATTCGAGCCGAAGGATTGCCGTATTTCGAGTTGGTTTTCCCGGCATCCAAATGTTGAGTTTATTAAGACTGACCAACTTAGTGAGAGTCCATTTCAGAGATACTTGCAAGGCAAGTTTTCCTGGCATAGTCAGCTCACGAAATTAAAGCCGGATATCTTCGAAACATACCATTTGCCTCTGGTAAAATCACCGACTGGCCGAACCATCCTAACGATCCACGATATTAGGTACTTGCGGTTTCCACACCTATACTCTCCGCTTCACCGCCTGTTTAGTCGACCCGTTCTTAGATCAGCGTTGGAGAAGTCTGACCTGATAATCACGGTTTCAGATGCGGGACTCATCCCGCCCAAGCCAGCCTCAAGCTAGGCATCTTCGGGTTTGTAACGTCCCGACCAATCGGACTGCGCAGTGGGTCGCTGATCACCAGCCCCAATGGCGCTACGGTCGGTCGTCAACAGACGGAAATAGGGACGGTGGGATAACTCTGTGCATTAGTTGGGCTCGGCGCGGTGCTTCCCACGCCTTCCCATTTCGACCGGGTGAGCTATCTAATCGATCTCGTCAGGCAAGAGGTGAGGCGATCGACGATCCGGTCTCGATCGTTTAGGGTCCATCCAACGAAGATCGTGACATCGTCGGCCGCGACAGCGCAATACGGAGCGAGCTCTCCCACGATGCTCGGCCGGGCCGTAACCAAGCGCAGGAATGACAAGCGCGATCCTCACACTAACACGCGACCGCGATGGGGCAGCGCTCACTTCTGCTTGCTATTTGACAATCGCGCAAAGAGCGCCTCGTACTGATCAATTTCATGTCGGTTCAAGGCCTGCGGATCCATCATCTCGAGCGCTGAGGTCCTCGCATTATCTCCAAGTCTGCGCGCGTAATTCAAATCTGTGAGCAAGCGGCGGGCAGCCTCGGCCATGCGGATCCAGTCACCGCAAGGGACCAACTCACCAGTCGCACCGGCTCTAACTAGTTCCCCCTGCCAATCGACATCATAAGCGACAATTGGGGCTGCGCCCAACGCAGCCTCGGACAACGCTCGACCTGTATGGGGCGAAAGAACAACATCCGCTATTGGAATTACTTGAGCCAACCACTGTTGATCTCTGTTGCCACAGAACACGACGTGAGACGATACGCCCAAATTCTCCGCGAGTGCGACTAGCGCGGTCCTTAGGCTTCCATCCCCAACAATCAGAAGGCTTACCCTCTGCCCCCATTCGCGCAGCAAAGCCAGCACCCGAACAACGTGATCCGGCTGCTTCACTCGCTCCAATCGCCCAACGTAAAGAAGGAGCTTGGGCTCTAAAGTACCGAACTCACCGAGCAGGCTGCGACCCCCAGGACGCTGAGAACGCGGTAAGAAATGGATCTTATCAATCAGGTTCCCGTAACGAAACAATGTAGAACGCTCTGGTCGCGCCCCGTTAGCAAGAGCGAAATCTAGGTTGTCCTGATTCGCTCCTGCAACTAGGTCAGCGCGAGCGAGGACAAATCTTTCGATTTGTTTTTCTCTCTGTCGCGTCCGAAACAACCGCGGCATCAACGGACTTCCTGTCGTCTCATATACTTTGTCACTGTTTCCCCCGATCCTGATCACTAGAGGGACTCCGGAGATTCTTGCGAGCGCCCAACCGAAAAGTCCGACATACAAGGGATCACCGGCGCGAACGGCCGAGATCTTCTCTTTGCGGATGAGTCCCAGAAGGCGGGAAAAAACGCCTATTTGCGAGAAAAGAAAATTGATCGCGGGGAAGTTCTTGAAAACTCTGAATCTTCCGATCTTCCCCTCTACAAAGGTGTGTCTCTCACCCAGTTTGTATTCCGCCGGTGGGCCGTAGCGATCTGACCAGTGATCCGAGGATACAAGCGTGGCGAAAGGATGGGCAGTCCAAACGTGCACAAAATATCCATCGAGGTCACGGCACGTGACTGATTCCAATAATCCACGCTGACGGATTGCCTCAAGACAATACGACGCATCAAGGACAAGAAGCTTCTTGTCTGACTTTTTTGCCGAGCTCAATCGCCTAACCGCGAACTGCCACGAAATACACGTTTGGCTCGACCAAAGGTTCGCCCATGCGCCGGAATACGTTGCGGAAGGACGCTCTCAGAAAAAGCCGCAAGCCTCTCCTTGTGAAATCAGGAAAACTGTGCGGATAATTCCGTTTGATACGCAATCGATGCTGCACGGGCACATCACGGAGGGAAGCGGCATCGAATCGCTGATGATGGCCCCAGCGAACAAAGATAGCATGGCAAAAAGGGCAGATTAATTCGCTAGTCTTCCGATCCTCACAGTATGGCACCGTGCCCGTGAACACTCCGTCCCTCTTCAATCCACGCCTTACTTCGCCCAGCGTCGTGTGGAGAATATCGTCAGGAAGAAGCTCGACAACTTCAGTCATGATCACCTTTTCGACAAATCCGCTCTCAAGAGCCATTTCTGGCAGCACCGATGCGTGGCACGTTCTCCGGCGTTGAGACGCACTCGCAGCCGCGAAATCGTGCCGCAGAGCCATCAAGAGAGAAAACGACCACCTTTCGCTTATCAAGAATCTCTCCAAATCGCCCGCTCCAACGCCATTGCTCAAAACCCGGCGAACCGGTCGGAACCGCTCAGCCAGGAACCGGAGTCTCGGATAGCTAGGTCGAATGATTCAATTGGCTCGTCGTAATAATGCTCCCAGATCGAGTTCTGTGCCGCTTGGTCCACAATGGCCTTCATCGTTTCGCGCGCAATACAAAAAAGATGGTGATTATAAAAGATCTGGCACAGGTTTTAGGATCGCTTTGAGCAGGAGCTCGAACAGCTTCTCACCGCGATGGTTGTAACGGAACTGCATCTCGTACAGGTACAAGGGGAATCTGTGAGGGCTC
>JALYKM010000155.1 GCA_030774785.1 Gemmatimonadota bacterium | reverse complement strand
ACCGCCGGCTCGTTCCACATCTCCCAGAACCTGATTCGTCCCGATGCGCGCTCGGCGACCAGCAGAACGAACGCGTTCCACGCCTCTATCGTCGGCACCATCGTGCCGCGGATGCGCTGACTCTCGGGCGCCCGGCCGAACGTGTAGAGCAGCTCCGCCCCGAGGCGTTGGCCAAGCGCGATGAAGCCCTCGAAGCCGTCCCAATTGTGCGGTTCGCGGTCGCCGACATAGAACCAGACGGCGCCCGTGTCCCACATGCGAATGGTGCCGATGGGGATCGTGATCGGCTGAGTCGTCGAGCCGTCGCGGTTGACGATCGATCCCTGAACCATGTGACCGAAGAAGGTTTTCTGAATCATCCAGGTCCTCCCTGATTCTTTCGCTTCCCGCGAGCATCCCATGTCGGCTTGCCGCCCATCACTGAACCACTCGCCGCGCCAGGTAGTACAGGGCGCAGCCGAGAAAGGCCGATATCTCCCTCAGTAAGCGGATTGAGCACGAACACCCGCATCACTGGGCGATCAATCTTCCTAGCGTCGTCTTGCCCGAGCCGGGTGGTCCCCAGAACACCATCGAGCTGACACTTCCCTTCTCGATCGCATCCCGTAGTGCTTTCCCAGGAGCGAGGAGGTGCTCCTGTCCGACGAACTCGTCGAGTGTCCTGGGGCGCATCCTCGCGGCCAACGGTTGCGCCGTTTCCCGGGCGCTCCACAGGTTTTCTTCGCGGGTCGAGACGTTGGACGGTGGGCGGCGGAATTTCTTTGGCATTCTCTGTGGAAGCTAATCGTGCAAGGCGCTGGCCCAGAGGCCGCTCGGGCCGGTCACAATGACGGAAGGTTTATCGCGGATGCTGCGGAAGACGCGGAGTTACGCGGACCGCTCCGAGCGGCGGTATGGCTCCAGTTGGCAGGGCCGGGGTTTCCTGTTCACTGCCGCTCGGGATGCATCAGGCGGGCAACCGAACTCTCTTTAACACAAGCAAAACAACTTCCGCGTTCATCCGCTGCCTCCGCGTGTTCCGCGTCCACCCTTCCGTCATTGTGGCCAGAATTGCCGACCGCCTTTCTGGCTCGCGGGTCGAACGCACCACTGGGAGCTATATTTCAGCATGTCCGATCCAGCGCCGGTCCGCATCCGCGGCCTTCATGAGCGCGCCGAAGACAACGACTTCGAGGGGATGACCCCCGCCGAGCGCGTCGGGATGATGTGGCAGCTCGCTCTCGATGCCTGGGCATTTCGAGGCTCAGGTGACGCTGATTCCAGAGGTCCGCGAGAGATTGTCCGCATTCAACGCGGCACGCGTTAAATGTCTGCTGGTCAGCGCGTACGCGGTAGCGGCGCACGGTTGCAAGATCGTCACATCACGGCAACGGATTATTTCTTCTTTCCCCAGAGCTTGATTTCGTCGTGGCTAATCACGTCCATAACCCAAGCCGTGTCACCGTCTGGCAGGAGGACAATTCGGTCGCCAGAGTTGAGGCGGGCTTCCCAGAATTTGTTGTTGGGGCGAATCGGTTTGAGATGGAGGCCAGGAAGAACGGGGTTTTGGACCAATTGCTCAAGCGCACCTTCACACTGGGCCTGAGCGTCCGAACCAAGGCGTCGAAAGCTCTTTTCGAAACGCCTCGTCAATTGGAGCGACGTGAAGCGCCGAGCGCGCCCACTCACTTACCTCACGCGCCTCCGCCTTTCTTCTTCAGGCCGGCAAGATAGGCGCGAACGTCCGACTTCTTGCCAATACGAGTCGTCCGACCGGCCCGGATATCGTTCAGCGCTTCGCTAATCCGTTCCTGCATTTCGGAATGCGCGAACCAAACCTGATCGCGCGGGATGAGGGCTAGCGGCACGAGCTCCGCGGTACCGTTGGCGGACAGCTCAACGCCTAGCTCATCCCCCTCCTTGATCCCAAGGTGTTTCCGCACAGACTCGGGAAGGGTTACGCGGCCCTTATCGCCAACAACTATTGATACGCCCATTCATTCCTCCGTCCCAGGCGAGTTCTCTTTGCGCTTGGTGGTACAGTGGGAAAGTGGGACTGTTCCGCCATTTCTCAAGAAGACGCTCGATTGGCGATCGAAGTAACGCCTCTAGTCTCGCGTCAAATCCTTCTTCACAGGGCTGCCCGGGTGTTATTCGGCCTGGCGGCGTCCTATTGGCCTACCCACTCCGTTTCAACTTGCCGGGTCGCTGCAGCCGCCGCCGGACACTAGCCAGACTTTCGCGCGGCTCACGAGCTCGAGAACGCGCCAGCGCTGAGTCGTAGACATCCTCCCAAAGCGCTGCATTCTTGCGCAAGTCGAGGACGACAGCCGTTTTCTTCCCATTCTTATCAACCAGGAATTTCACTCCGCGCATATTTACCCCTTGGTACTCCTCAGATAAGGTACCTACGTTGACGGCCGCAATCTAACCACCGCTCCTGCCGCTCGGGCTGGCTACAATGACGGAAGTCTCATCGCGGATCACGCGGAAGTACGCGGACCGCTCCCGTAGGCATTATGGCTCCGACCGCCGGGGCCGGGATCTTCTTGTTCACTGCCGCTCAGGATGCATCAGGCACGACACGGAGCTCTCTTACGAAATAACAAAAAACAAATCCGCGTTTTTCCGTCCCCTCCGTGTGTTCCGCGTCCACCCTTCCGTCCTTGTGGCCTGCCCGAGGCAGTTTCAGTTGCCGGAAACTACACGTCTCGCGAGATAGTACAGCGCGCAGCCGAGAAAGAAGCTGAG
>JALYKM010000154.1 GCA_030774785.1 Gemmatimonadota bacterium | reverse complement strand
CCCAAGCGACCGATGGTACGACGCGTGAAATGGAGTCGGCGAGCAGTTTTCCGGTGGTGAGGTCCTTCACATAGAGCGTATAGACGCGGAGGGCGGTGGTGTCGTGGAGGTAGGCGGCGCGCGATCCACCCGGGCTGACCTCGAGAGAGCCTACTTGGCTGAACTTTTTCCCTTCCGCGAGCTTGTTGGCGTCGATGATCACTTCGTCCGAAGACCCGGCGGTCGCCCTTCTTCTCATGAAGATCGGGTACGATTTCCCCTTCTCGGTGGCGGTCCAGTAGAGGTAGCCGTTGTCGCGGTAGGGAACGGAGAGGTCGGTCTCCTTGATACGCGAGAGCATCTCGTCGTACAGCTTCTGCTGGAGGGCTTCGGTGTGCTTCATACGTGCCGTGGTGTAGGCGTTCTCGGCGTTGAGGTAGGAGATGACGTCGGGGTTGGTCTTGTCGCGGATCCAGAAGTAGTTGTCGGTGACGACGTCGCCGTGGAGGGTGTCGATTCTGGCTATTGTTTTGGCGACTGGTGGGGTGAGGTCCTGACCTCTAAGCGGCGGGGCCGAGGCGGCGACTGATACTATAGAGAGGGCGGCAACAGATCTGACGAGAGCTTGCAGGTAGCGCATGGAGACCTCTTACGGGAGGACAGGCAAACGGAGCCGGTCGTCTGTTTTATCCCCAAGCCTCGGCTGGTGTCAAGCTGTCGGTCGAAGGGACCAATTCACGAACGCCAAACCGGTTACCTGGGTTCGACCACCACGAGCAGCGCGTTTCCTACCGCGCGCTCTCCCTCCTTGTCGGAGGGTCGATTGACGAGCTTCCCTTCGACGACCATGGCTGTCGATCCACCGCCGTCGAAATTCATCGCCTGCCAGGCGCCGAGCTCGCGCATCGTGTTCGCGAGCTCGATCAGCGTCATGCCGCCGCTGTTCTCGGAGCGGCCGTCGACGGTGAGCAGGAGCAGCGTGGAGCTGTCGCGCGAGAAGCCGATGGCCGTGCGCGGGTGCCGCGACTCGGCGTTGCGAGAAAGCGTACCCTCGAGCGTTGCCGCGTCGCCCGCCACGTTCTCGCCGTCGCGCAGAATGCGCGGCCAGCCGCCAACGATCATCGCCGGAACCGCACTCCGCTGGATGCGCGGCAACGTCGCGAGTAAAACTTTCACGGTATCGCCATCGGCCATCGCCCGCACTTCTTCCGATCGCAAGCCCGCCCCGTAGGCAGCGAGCACCGCGCCGTCCTTCGGGAGCTGGAGCCCGACGATGAGGAGACCGCACCCCGCCGCACGAAGAGCAACGTGTCCGCCCGCCTTCCGGCCGGCGCCAGCAGCGCCTCGGCGGTTCGCCGAGTGGTGTCGCGGGGGGTCGTTGGGCCATAGCGCGAGGTGTAGAGCGCCGTGCCTTCCGGCTTTCCCGACGGATTAAAGTTCAGCGTGATGATCGGCGTCATCACGCCCCGATCCCAGACCTTGCCGTCGAGAATGAACCGGTCGATCAATGGACGTCGCGCGGCATCGATCCCGAATTGAACGTGCGCGTTCTCCCAGGTGTCATAGGGCGAGTCAGTAACCTTGAGGCCCTTCCACCACTCGCCGGCGATCACCTGGTTGTTCTCGTTCTCGCCCGACTCGAGGTTGAAGAAGTCGGCGTTCACCGCCGCCAGTACGCGCACGCCGGTGGTGTTGACTCGGCGGACGATGTCGCTGACGCGCTCGCGACCCTTCAGCTGATCGAACGCGCGGGCGCTCCGGAGCTCGATGTTGGTGTGCCGCAGATCGACGCGAACGAGATTGATGGCCCAGGGGCCGCGGGGGTCGGTGAACTGACTGAAGGTTACGCCGGGCGCGATCTCACGAGCCGCGGCAACGTGCGCTCGCGGTGCGCGCATCGCGGGTGCGCAGGCAACGACGAGCAGGGAGACCGAAGCGAACCGGAGCCGAGTGGAATACGGGAGACCCATACCTGTGAATTATGGTACGACGGGAGCGTCAATGTGGGCACTTACAACCAGGGTCCGTCAGCAAGGGTCATCATCGCGTACTCTCGCCGGAGGATGATCAAGCGACCCTGAACCGCTCGAAGCGTTCCTCGAGATAATCGCGCTTGGGCTGAAGGCGCGAATCACGAGGCACGACAAGCAGGCGACCGTGCATCTCCTGAAGACCGTGCTTCAGCATCGGCCCATCGTGCTCGGCGAGCACGTCATCGCGGATGTGAACTCGTTTGTCCGCATCGATGCCGAGTATGTTGGCATCGAAGGCCGCGTGATGGATGCGGCATAGGGCCAGGCCGTTGGGAATCTCGGCGAAGCCGCGCTCCTCACGATCGGGGACGATGTGCGCGGCGTCGAGCAGCTCCCAGTGGCGGAGAGTGCAGACGCTGCAGCGGCAATCGTACGCGCCTACAACCAGCTCGCGGAATCGTCTCTGGTGCAAGCGCGTTTTAACAGCTCTCATGGCGTAAGCTCGCTGCACTTCGAGTTGGGGTGGAGCGAGCTCAGGAAGCGGTCGCAGTGATTCGAGGTCCGGAGTCAGGTGGAAAGCCAGCTCGCTCGGTACGTCTGCAGTCACGTAGCAAGGGAAGATGGGATCGTAGACTCCAGGGGTAATACCATAGAGATAGATGAGCGGGCGCTGGAGTCGAAAGGCGTTTCGAACGGCTTCGTTCGTCCAGTAGGTTGGGTCTTCGCCCTGGTATCGGTAGACGAAGTAATCTTCGTCCGAGGCGACCTGGTCGTCGTAGGGACGCGGGCGTCCAGCACGGGGTTGAACCGTGACTACCGTGAGCGCTGCGCCACTTGTGCTGGCGAGTTGACGGGGGCGCCAGATTCCCATTTGGGGGTTTCGAAAGGCGATCCGTTCGCCACCGAATGTGAATCCTTCGTCCAAGCCCTTATTTGTGACGACTCCACCTTCGCGTTGTCGTAGGGATCGGAGAGCAGCGAATGCGGCCAGTCGGAGCTGCCAGTCGAGGTCTAAATCCAGGAATGCCACTCCAAAGACTTCGAGTCGCAGCGTGCCCTGTCAAGGCGTAGGTACGCTTGCCGACCCTTGTGTGACATTTTCTAATGACCGTTGACAACTGAAGATCCGCATTGAAGCCCCGGCCTTGGGGTCTTAGATTGCAGGTCCCCGCCAAAACTCGGCGAAAAATCTAAGTACTGCCCCTTGGTGTAACTGGCAACACGCCTGACTCTGGATCAGGAGAGTCCTGGTTCGAGCCCAGGAGGGGCAATCCAACCTATGAGTTCGTGGGGTTATGCTGGTCTCGGCGAGTCTCGTGTTAGGATCCGGACAGAACCACACCAAGAGGCCGACGCGCACTGCGCAGTCGGCCTCTTTGGTTCTGGGTCAACAACATGCACGTGGATAGTGCCACGCCTCGTACTATTCTGCCCCACTCGCCCATTGCCGCACACCCTAACTACGGCAACAATAATACTTGGCGCACCCAACATGGTAGATGGGTGGAGCTTGAGTCCCCCTTGCTGTCGAGGATGAAAACATGCCGGGTCGCTTTGCGGAGCCAAGGGTCAGTCGTTCGCAGGTTGATGCGGCGGGGGCTGTCCTTATCTCTGGTGCTTCCGTCCAGTCGCCAGAGCGGCTGGCGGCTGAGGTCGTGGTGAATAATTGGCGTTCCTCCCATAGCTACCCACTTCACGTAATTCGGGCAACACTGCGATCCAGGGCGATGGCTATCCACTCTCCCGTCATCATCGCCCAACGTCTAAAGCGGCTCTCCTCAATTGAGTGGAAGTTGGCTCTACATGAGCACATGAAGTTATCGCAAATGCAGGATATTGGAGGCTGCCGCGCCATAATGACCACTGTCACGCATGTTGATGAATTGATAAAGAACTACAACAAGAGCGTGCAAAAAAACCCGCATACCGCGATTCGCCCACAGCTAATCGCTGTGGACGATTACATAACAACTCCCAAGAAGGACGGATATCGGGGATACCACCTCATTTATAAGTACCGTACTGACTCGCCGAAATACGCATGTTACAACAATCTGAGGATAGAGATCCAAGTGCGTTCGCCATTACAACACGCGTGGGCAACAGCAGTGGAGACTATCTCAACATTCACGGGTCAGGCGCTCAAGTCGAACATTGGTGAACAAGAATGGAAGCGATTCTTTGCTCTCATGGGTAGCGCGATCGCACTGCGTGAGAAGAGGCCGCTCGTCCGTGACACGCCAACAGACAAGTTGGCGTTGGCGAACGAACTGAGCCACACCGTGATGCAGCTGAACGTAATGGCTCAACTGAAGGCGTGGGGCGCTGCGTTGCAGAACACGGGTCAACCGCAGCACAGCAACTCCGCTGCGTACTTGCTGCAACTTGATCCTCAAGCAATGACATTGGAGATCACAGGTTACGACGCCGACCAAATGGGGCTTGCGAACGACGCCTATCTCACCGCCGAGCGCAAACTCGAATCAATTCCGGGAGGGCAGGCCGTTCTGGTGTCTACGGATACGATGGACGCTCTGAGAAAAGCATATCCGAACTACTTTCTCGACACGACTGCGTTCCTGGAAGCGGTTGAAGCGGCAATCGCACCATCAAAAAAACGTAGCTAATGACGCTGTCGTTTTCCTTTCTTGGGCCTCGGCAATTCCGATTCCACGGCCACAATTCGTCGCGCTAAGTCGAAGGCTCGGCATCGGATACTGCCTCGACTACTCTCGCTTCTCCCAGAATGGCAGGACGTCTGCCTGAATGTAGGGCTCGAAATGGTTACTCCGAATCAACGCTCGGTGTGGGGCCTGATTGAGTATCATTTGCCGAGCGATATCGCGCTCGAGCTTGTCGATCAACCCGAGGTTCTCGGACATGACCTTAGCATCGTCACCTTCCAGCTGCAGTGAGATTTTGGTCCCGACCATGTCAAACACGACGCGATCAAAATCTTTTACGCTTTGCGAAGCCAGAAGGATTCCGACTCCGTATTTGCGCGCTTCGCGAATGAGTTCCGTGAGTGTCTCGTCGTATGAAAGCTTGTGTGCCTCATCCACGACCGCGAAGACTCGCATGCTGTCACTGGGGCCTTTGGCAAGCATGTCGGCATACACTTTTTGAAGGACAAACCGACTCACGGCCACCATCAATTCCGGAGTCGCCAAGTTCGACAGGCGCAACACGTGCGGTTCAGAAACGACAGCTTCGAAGGCATGGGTATCAGCACTCTCAAGGAAGATTCCTGTCTCGAACAATGGTTGGATGCGCAGATTGAGATTACGGACGTTGCCCCCAATTTGTGCCTCCATATGCTTTAGCACTGTCCACACGGACATGAAATGTGGTACTGGCCTGTTCCAACTGTCTCTGTCGTTTACGGTAAACCCTGCGGCAACGAAACTCTGAGTAATCGCGTCCCGCAAAATGGCGTGTTGGATATCTCCCAGAGCGAAGATTTTGGCGAGGCTATTGGCGACCTGATAAACGACCTTGATATATGTCTGTCTTTTGCCGCTGTGGGGGTCGACGGGAACCTCCAACGGGTTGATGCTGATCCCGTCTGCTGCGTCAAGCACCTTGGTGTTTGTGCACTTGAGAAACGTCTCTCCGGAACCATTCTTTAGGTTGTGAGAGATGTACTCTCCCTGGAAATCGAAAATGAGAAATGGTACTCCAGCCTTGGACAGCTCCCAAAGAAATGCGCTCGCCGTCTGAGTCTTCCCAGCGCCACTCTTACCCACTATGAGGATGTGCTGGTTGGTGAGTTTTTTGGGCGTCGCCGTGAAAGGGTCCCAATAGACCACCTTACTCGTGTCCGTATTCTTACCCAGTGGAATTCGGAGTTGCCCTCTCTCAGCTTGAATCACGGGTTTCGGGCCGCCTGGGGCGCTCACAAGCAGCGAGTTCACTGGGCCGGTTGAGATTGGCGGTCGTGAGCGGCCAACTATTGGTGTTGGACCGGAAACAGTGGCCGGCTTTGTGAGAGGGCCACTGGAATACACGGGTTGTCCGTGAGTGCCGCTGTTCGAAGGCTGTGTGTCGGGAGGGGTTTGTGCTGGTGAGACGGGTGGCTCCGAACCTTCTCGCGTCTCATCTTCGATTTCGAGTAGCTCGAGGATCTCGTTCCGACCAACTATGAAAATGTCGTTGTCCTTGAACGACTCTCGCGTTTTGCTAACCCCTTCCGTGTGAAAGATGTAACCGGCCTTCTCGAACACAACCTCGAAGTGCCCGGCATCAAGATCATTGATAACCTTTTGCAGTCCTTGCGCACCTAACGTTGAATTCTCAATGAGACCGTGCCTCTGGCTTCTATATAAGTAAAATGTCAGTAGGTTCGTTAGTTCCTTTGTCTGTAATTCTCGATCGAGACGGTCTGATTCCGGGCGAGGAACGAACTTCGCTTCAAATACCTTGCGAGTATTTGCATTCTTCTCTTCGATTGCCTCCTTCAAGCTGGAATCCTCGCTGGGGCCACCGACATTACTGCGGTATTTTACCTCGATTAGTCGAAGAACCAGCTGACCGTCTCTCGCGGATACAAGCATCAAGTCACTGCGCTGCAAGCGGATGCTCGAATCGTCTGAAGTCCGCTTGTGCTCGGCGAAAAGATCGATATGGGAATCGACGGGAATCAGTACGCCTGATTTCAAGTCGCCGTTCTGGTGTAGTAGAAGGCGGGTCAAGGCTAACCCAATTATCTCGCGGGCATCCTTCGGATTGTTGATAAGCTTGAGCGCAAGCCTGCCGGAGATAGACTTGAGGATATCCAGGATTTGGCTAGCATGAAAGCCAGTACCGGGAATCCCCATCTTCTTTAGGCCATCGAAGATTATTCCTTCGATTTCGGACAACCAGAAGGTCGAGATTATGAGTCTATGGCCAACGCCGTCCAGGAATTCGGGTGTGTAGTCGATGAGGTAACTGCGGACCGCGCCACCACCGGCTCGGGGGTTGTCGAAGTACTCGATCCCAAAGTTCCGATCTATGGTGAAAACCCAATCAGAATTCTCGTGAATTCGGTTAATGAGGTGCTTGTCAGTTTCAGAGAGTTCTAACTGAATGGCAGGAACCTTCTCAAGAGAATTACCCCAATCGTAATAGCACGACGCGAGACGCAACAAGCGATCGGCTGTCTGAAAGAGGGATTGCGCGCAGGTGTCGTCCGGCAGGAGCTCACTGTTCTGGTTTGGGGTAATCTTTCGAGACCATGTTGCCGAATCTCCCTGAAGGTCAAAGTCAGCTTCGTATTCAGAAAGAAGGTTGTGGAGAGAAAAGCTATCTGAGGGCGGCTGCGAATACCGCGTAAGGACTTTTGTTGAGAAGCGGTCTACGAGAATAGTAATGTGGGATTCGCGGAGTTCCGTGTTGCGCCACTCGGCTTCTCTCACTCTACGCTTTGAGAAAGTAAGCTTGGGGAAGAGCGCGTTTTTGTTGGGGCGAAGCAGTTCCTCGTCGATGTCAGGCAAGCGCCCGTCTGCGATTGTAGCACCCTCCGTCATTTCATCGAATGCGCTTCCCATCAACTCGTATCGAAGGTCGGCGAAAAACGCGATATCGTAGTTCAGGTGCTTGTGCTCGTCCGACTTCTGGATTTCGCGAATTGCATTTAGAATCAGCAACCCGTCCCCAGGGTTAATGACGTTTATGCGCAGCGTAGTTACGTAGGGGTGGTGCTTGATGTAGCGCCATATTCGGTCGGCTACTTGCTCGGAAGTGATGACGGTGATCTCACCTCGGTTCAGTTTGTATCCAAGCAGTCGGAGGAGGGTGCTTACCGCCTTCCGGACATCTTTTGTATCCCCCCGCGGCATGATGCCCCAATAAAGGTCGATGTTATCGGTATTGACGTAGATCTCGCCGGTCCTGAAACCGAGGGCGGAAGGAATGTTAAGCGACGTAATCTTTTCGTGGGCTTCTCGGCTAATCAGGGCGGCCGCCTGCGCCTCAGTGACCCCTTCAAGTTTTTCTGCCCAAAAGAAAAGCAGCTGCTGATACTGAAGCGCCCACAGCAACCTTATGGGATGCGTTGGCGCGAGGAGAACTACTTGGTCCTCGCCCTCAACATCCCCAAATCTGAGATGGATAGTGTCTATGCGACTTAGTTCGTGCGATCCTTGAAGGAGATTATTGATTTGGCCGTCATTCGTCGCGGCTTTGAGTTTCGCGTGAACTTCGTCCATTAGTCCGATGTAAGCGGCTGAGTATTCCAGGATGTCGCCCTTGAATTGGCGGAGGTCGAAGACCTCCACCGCAGCATCGCCGTCGGTCTCAGTGAATCGATTAAATAGCTTCTTCCGAGCACCGGTGAACGTGTTGAAAGCGTGGAGACCGGAGACCGAAAGAGATATTGGTTTGAGGTCGCTCGCGTCTAGCGTACCCCGATTGCGCAAGTCGGCTTCCCAAGCACCGCAGCTCATGGGGTTCCAGAGATTGCGGATCTCGGTCTCATGGAGAACGGGACTTAAGGCGATGTGGTAAACATCACGGTTGTTGAGCTTCAGCCGAAAGAGTGATTTGTGCCCCTTCTCCCAGCCTTCGCTGTCGACCTCCATCTTGATGCGGGAACGATATGCGCTTACGAAGAAGGCTTCGGCGCGGTTCCGGACTCTGTTGACCTTTTTCCTGGTCGTGTCAATTTGCTCTCCACCTTCGATCCAGAATGACTCGCTCTCATCCGAGCTAAGGATGACGCCAGACCGATCGCGCGCTTGGAGGATGATCTTTGCCGCACAGGTCTCACCTTCCGCCAGCTCAATCTCTTTGAGACTGACCTTAGCACGACCCTCTGACTTCTTGTTGTTCTTGACAACTTTACGGGCTAGCTCGCCCCCTGTTTCTTCGTCGTCCGTGTCACGCACGACAGTCACTACATAGTGACCGAGATTTGGGGCATTCGGCGGATATACCTTCCACTTAAGGTTGATAGGTACTTTTGCGTCCGTACCGGCTACAAGATTTCCATCCCGGTCTTGGAATCCTGTCGCGATAATGCCTGTTTTGGGATTTCGCAGCGCATCGAGATGCACCTCCACAGTGCCCTCGTCGGGGCTGTCCTTAAACTTCCACTTAGCAAAATTGAGCTTTGCGCGTACATCATCGTTCGAAAGAATTTCATGCAACCATGCGTCAGTGTCCGCGACGTTTCGAGTTCGCAGAAATGCTAGAAGATTCTCACGCAGATCGTTGGCCTCTGGCTCAAGTTGAATCTTTTCTGCCAATTGTTCCAGCGCCGCAAATGTGCTTTGATTCTCGTCGGTGATCGCGCCGATACACTTCGAGTTGCGATCAATGCGCGTTTCAACAGACTTATCAGAAAGGTCTAGATCGGGGATTAACCCCAGATGGAATAGGTAGGCGCCGGCTTCCTCCCAACCGGCACCGTCGTTCTTCAACGCAAGGAGGTACTTTACATGCTGGTCGACGGGCAACCGTTTTACGCTAGGCTGTTTCAGGACACTACGGATAACTACGCGCTTCTCTTCGGAGAGCTGCTCGACCATCTCTCTCGCATAAGCTCTTAAAACGCTCCCGACATCGTAGGTCTTGAACGTTTGGATGTCGTAAGAGTCCTCTGCTGGAAGACGTAGCCCCTGCGGGATGAAAGCGACAAGTACGCCGAAGTGTTGCCGATTGCGCTTTTCGATTAGCGCTCCACTCTCACTCTCTAAGGGCGTCTTAGCATTCTCCGCGAGAACATATGCTTCGACTCCATGCTCCCTAAGATCACTGTCCTGAGCAACCCGTTCGCAAACTGAGCGCATAACCTCCACCGGAAGGAACTCCACTCGCTGGCAGTGATTGTTGTCCTTCTCGAGAAGTAAGACTCGCAGGTTGCCAAACACAGCGGTTGCCATCTCGTCGTGGAACATCTCGCGGGTGACCTCAATCACGCGGAATGTCCTTGCGAGACAGAACCGTTAATTGCTCGAAGCAACATGTCCTGCGCGTCGGTCTCCAGGCCAAGTGCCTTTTCTTTTAGTTCGTAGGCCGCGCGAACTTCGCTGCCCACGACTTTCTGATCCTCCGAAGAGAGTTGTGGAATGAGGACTTTCCCAACGTGCTCAGGTGAGATCCTGTCGATGACAGATCCATAGACGTATCCGTTAAGTTGCGCTTGTCCGTACTCGCTGCGGAGCCAGGCATTTAGATATCCACCATCGATTTTCTGATGATCGGGCACCACCCGCATCACATCCTGAGCGGCAGCACCATCCAAAACCGGTGAAACGAATCCTATTTTGCCAACGGACCCGGCGCACGTCACGAGCGTCCATCCAACATGAAGCAGATGGATGTCGAGATCCTCCGTTTCTGTTCGCGAAATGTATTTGAAGTCGGGGCGCACTTGAGAAAGTTGCTTCCCCGCTATGTAACGGACACCTTTCTCCTTCTCAACATAGTTTCTGACAAAAAGGGGAGACATACGAATCTCTTGTGCAACATCGTTCACTCTTGATAACAGTCGGCCGCAGGACCTCAGATTGTCGAGCGCTATGCGTACGACGGGATTATAGGAGTTTCCCTGAAGACGGAACTCATTGTCCGGAGCGGTGATTTCAGAATCGGTGACCCACACTGAGTCGGGGTCGCTGTTGCTGACTTGAGGCAGGCCCGGAAGCTCGCTTAGAGTCACGGCCAGGTTCGCCGCCGACTTCAATAAGCGGTGGGATTCGGCGCGGGCCTCGAAGGACGAGTAAACTTTCTCTGCAATTATTGACTCGGCATCGGCTGCGAGGCGGGGGATTTCGAGCTGGTCCACTCTTTCTGAATACAGTCTTACGATGACGGAGCCGGCAGATTGGCTGCGAAGTAGGTTGTTGCCAATCGGACCAGAGAGAAAGGCGAACAGATAACCGGAAGAAGCTGTACCTTCTTTCGCCCGAACCCGAATAATATCTTGGCTTGCCAGCCGGCCCTCGTGGTTGTCCCACACCAAGTCGCACTTCCCGACAGTCCCGGCGCTGCTGAGTAAGATGTCCCCTTTTAAAAGCCTTTCCTCTTCATAGTGCCGTGTATAAACCCTAGATACGTACCTGAGATCATCATCGGACGTAGTATCTAAATCGCCTCCAGTGAGGAGGGGATAGCCCTGGCCCGGGTCGACAAAAGTCCGCTCGCGCACACTTGAACATGAGACTTCTGCCAGAGTGCGGAGAGAAGCGATGTGCAACCCCGATGTTGCTATTGCACTCGCGGCGTCCCTGCTTCTCGTGCTGTAGTACGAGGCGTCTAAGCGGAAAGCGCCTTTGACTATGTCAATTCTAGCAGTGGTCGTGGGTACAATGTCATTGAACAAGCCGAACAGCAAATCAGTCATGCAAGTCTCTTTGCCCCGGCTCTTCCGCGTTCGAGGAACGCATCAGCAATCCTCGGCAGGTGATCGTCCACGATTCTTCCTGAGGTCTCCACTATCGGCAGAAAGTCAAGCACAGAACTCAGGCGGTACCGTTCGTAAAGATGCCGCTGAATTATTGGCCTCCCGTCACCATCGCGCAGGTAGATGAAATTCCCACGACGATCTTTGCCTACTTTCTTCGCAATCGCCATGAAGACTTCGTAGTTCGGCGTTTCGCCGGCCAGGCTCTCAGCCAACTTCTCCTGATCAGATTTGCGCCGAAGTAGAAGTACACTTGTTTGAGTTCCCGTGCGTGGCAGAAAGGTCTCAACCGGCAAGTCGACACTTGCTAGTACTTGGCAATTAGCCAGAATCCAATAACGGATGTACTCGTAGTCTGGATTCCCCAGAATACCGTCGGGCACGACAATCCCGAGTTTTCCAACGCCAGGCTTAAGAAACTGGACGCAACGCTCGATAAACAAGACTTCGGGTGGCATCGCCGTGCGAAGTGTCCCCTCCATCAGCCACTTGCCTCCGTGCTTCGTCCACATGTGCGCAAGGTCAAATTGCTCAAGGATGTCTTGGCCTTCCACTTTGATTCTCGTCCCAAACGGGGGGTTTGCCATCACGAAATCCATGCTGCTCAGCTCGATGGAATGGTACGCTTCTTTAACAGGCCAATTCGTCGGTTTCCACAGCGAGTTGATCGCGAAAAGGCCACCGCGTCCGTCATTGTTCATCACCATGTTCATCTGCGCGGTTTTCACTAAGTTCGAATTGAAGTCGATGCCGAAGATGGACTTGCTCGCCTCATGAATGGCGGCAAATAGCGTCCGTTCCTCATCTGGGGTTGGAATGTCGGGATTCGCCCATGTTTTTCGGGCCCCTCGACGGAGTTTCTCAGAAACGTAGTTGAATGCGACGACTAAGAAGCCACCCGTACCGCATGCTGGGTCGAGGATACGCTGCCCCGGCTTCGGATCCAGCATCTTTACCACCATCTTCACGACGTTGCGCGGCGTAAAAAACTCGCCTTTGGTACCTTCTAACGTTGGACCGACAATGGTTTCATAGGCGACACCTTTTACATCCACCGAGGAATGCAAGAAGTCGTATTTCTCCAACTGGGCAACGATGTAGGTGACGACATCAGCGTTAAATAGGATTCCGGTTGTTGTGTCGGTAAATAGCGGGCGAAATTCTTTACGTTGGCAAACCTCACGGAATAGCGCTTCAACCCGATCTTTGACCTCCTTCTGTCCCGCCGTAGTGTTTCGCTCATCGGAATTGCGGATCGCGAACCGCGGCCGACCCTCGTGTTGCTCATCTTCAATTTTCGCGAATAGGATCTTTAGGAATTCCCAAAATATCTGTTCTTTCGATCCACCTTGATTGGCGTGAATAAAATCGTGGCACCGCTTGAATGCATTCAGAAGGTTGTTACCAGTGGCGACACGTAGTCGCGAGCGGTCAGTCGTGAAGATGGAACTGGAGTCCTCCCCTTTGCGAGGGAAGTCATTGACTGGGACAATGTCGGTGTCAAACTTCCGTCTTTTTTTTTCGAAATAGATTGTTTCGACCCCGTTCGTCCAGCAGGCGAACTCGGCATTCGGACAGGCCATGAGACACTTTTCTAGCTCGCTCGCGCCGTTTTTCGTATCCGCAGGTTGAGTCGCGGGCTTAGCGACCTGAATGAGAATCGAAATGTCATCCTGATTCTTTTCTTTGGCTCCGCTCCGGAGGATGGCCAGGGCGATCTTTCGCGCAACCGTAGATGCGCCGTCCTGAACGCGAAGGCGAAAGTCGACTGTTACGTCATCCTTATCGAACCCATATTCCTCGATGAGAGTACGCTCGAAATTCTGGCGAATCTGTTCGAGCTCGTTGTCTGACCGAAGCTTACCGTCTATAAAGTCGATGATCTTGCCGTCGGCGACCTGGTTGTTGTCTCCCTTTGTCATCGCTTAGGGCCTTTCCGCGTAAATGGGGAACCGGGGCTTGATCACCTGCGAAATTGACGCGTCCGACAAGTCGGTGAAAAACCCCAGCTGGCGCAGTCTGTCTTTGAGAGCGCTGTAATTTGTTTCCAACGCTCGGGAAACCTCCGGACTGTCGTTTGGCTCGCCCGTAGTGTCGATTAGGATCCCGTAGCGTTCCCTAAGCCACGTTACGAAGTCCGTAATTGGGATCGGCTGGGTCGTGAACCTGCCGCCCTTAACACCGACAACCGCAAGCTGAACCAACAATTCCAGGAGTTGATTTCCTAGCACATATTTGCGGCGTTTACCTCGACCGCCATGGAGGAAGCCATCTTCTCGATTCAAGCCGCACACAGAGGCCATAAATCTTTTGTGGTTATTCGACCTGCTACGAAACGTCTTCTGGTAAAGGATTTCGACGTATGTGTCTAGCGGGTCCAGTTTGAGATCGAGGATTCCTTGGATCTCGGGGTCTGGGTCCGCACCCTCCTCGGTTTGAGTGACCTCGGTAAGCTTAGTCCGAAAGTATCCGTTTAAATCCTTGTGGTTCATGAAACTGACGAGCTCCTCGATCGCACCAGTATAACCCGGAAACGTGGAGGCGAACTCGTCGAGTTTTTTCAATTTGTAATGTGCACGGAAATAGCGGAACATTTGGCCATAGTGTTTGGCTACTCTCTGTTTGGCAAGTTCCTCAGCGGTCTTGCTTTGGCCATTCGTGAGATCCACAAAAATATCAGGATGATGTTCACATGCCGAGAGCGGCTTCAGGTCTCCTGGGGTTATCCCCTTGCATTTTGTGCAGCGGAATTTCTTGGTCTCCACGATTCGACTAACAATCGAGAACGTGCGCAAAGCATAGAGCGCAGCATGAAAGGAAAATAGTGAGATGAGATATTGAACTAGCTCGCGTCGGGGAATAATGTCTTTGTAAACCAACAACCGAGCAGTATCATTGACGATGAGTTGTTGCTGAGCCGGGCAGAGGAAAACGTGTGGGGCGATTCTTTTCCTGTTATCCGGCAAGTCGGTTTTAAAGTTCTCTAGGAGGCGCAATAGGAACAGCGTTTCTACATCTAGCTTCCCTGCTTCGCGTTCGTTGAGCTTTAGATCGTGATCCCCAAACGGGTTGGTTCCTTTTGTGAGAAATGGGAGAAGAAGGCTTCCTTCGCCTATGACTAGGTCTGAATCGCGAAAAACGTTGTAAAGAAAACCGCTGAGATCACGATCCTGGCTTCGGATGCGGGGATCGAGCAACTTGATCGTGCTCATGTGTATTGGCTTCAGGTTGGCGATTCGCGCCTCTCCCGCATGCCCGACACTTATACACGTTGCGAAGTCTGTGGCGAGCCAAGTCTGAAGCAATCGCTGCCGTTGTTGATCGCCATCGACCCCTTGGAAATGGGCCGGGTCGCCATTAACGAGGTCGACCAGGTCTTCCGGATGCAACTCACTCTTTGTCGTTGAGGTGATTGGCCGACCCTTTGTTCTGACTAAGACGAGGAAGCGGGCGAACGCTTGTTCAAGGATGATATTGTTCGCGTCGATTGGCATCGCCGTGACCCAACGAAAGGCTTTGTGTTTCTTGGTAATGGCCACAGTTCAGCCTCCCAGTTTCGTCATCACGAGCTTTGCATCAGTCGTCCGCTTTACCTCATAGAGATTCGTGTCGTCACTAGTGAGAATGATTTGTCCTGCGGGTCGGCAGGTTAAACGTCTCTTAAACATGTCAAGATTGAGGAAAAAGGTTTGAATCTCACTTGCCGTCGGCACATAACCGTCGTGGATGCGGCAAAGTACCTCAAAGAGATCAAGTGGGATCTCAAGTGCCGCTGATTTGTCGTGAGGTCGGTAGTAAATGCAGTTTGGGAGATACTCCAGGTAATCGGCTTGGCCGCCGATATCTGCTACGGCTATTTCAAAATCAGTAGCCGGGAACGCATAAAAAGCCTTTGTCTGAACTCTCCGCGATCCGCTTGAGCGCAGGCAAAGATTTTCTCGCCCGACCGTTTCGTTGTATATCCGTTCGGATTTGCTAATCGCTAGCGTGAGCTGATTGCGAAGCGCGCCTCCCGGATCCGCTTTCGTTGTAACGAACTTCATGAAAGGATCGAACTGTCGGTAGGGGAGCAAATCCTTCCAGATTGGTAGACCTTGGGCCTTAAGTCTACTCTCATCGCCTTCAAAGAAAAGCTTCCGCCGAATGAAGGAGTGGTAAGTACGAGTGTTGCGCTGGCGGCCAGGATCAGTGTCCTGTGTGCCCTCCGTTCGATCCTTGAAGAGAGCGACAAGGTGCGGCAAATCGGCAGGCGCGAGTTGGTCGGGCTGTACGTAAAGTCCCTGACTCTCCGCGTCCTCCGGATGCCGGAAATTGATGAAGTTATCCAACTTGGGATTGCTAACCTTGGCGACATCGAGTTCGGAAAGCAGCTCCGCAATGCGATCCCGCTCTTCATTGTTGAAGACCGAGTTGTAATAGAACCGCCCCAGGATCGGTGTACCGTTGTCGATTTCGGCATGAAGCTCACGGCAAGGTGATTTATTGAACAGCACGAACGACAGGATCGACCTCAAGTCGCGCATCGTGATGTGTCTATTCTTCCGGAAGTGCACCGCGAGTATAAGACGTTTCAGTCGTTGACGAATGAGTGGGCCTCTCTTTGGATCACGCAAGCTGTCAACGTTGTACTTGATGTAACAGCGCTCGGAAAAGACGCAGTTCTCAGCGTTGCAATGCTCCCAGAATCCGAGCGAATTGTCGATGTCCAGAAACCGATCGAGAAGCTTGTCAAGTATGCTGTCGTTAGTATCCTCGCCTTCGACTACCGAACGAGAGTTGAGATTGACGAAGACCAATGATTCGTGCGGTTCGAAACCTTCTAAGGTGAGATAGTGGTGGACTTGCTTTCCAAGCCACTTGTAGCTGGAGTTGCCAAGAAGAAAGTCACGAAGTTTCCCCTCATTGATGGCGATTATCAGCGTAAAGCTGCCGCTCGGGACCTTATCACCTTCGAAGTTCTTGAAAAATCCGGTGAGGACTGCGTCATTCGTCACTCCTTCGAAGTCTTGGCTCCCGTCGTAAAGTGTCTGGTATTGATTGCCGCCTAGCGAGAACGAGCAGCCGTTATCGGTTCGCGTGAAAGACTTGGCGCCGTTTGCTTCTGCTTGGGCCTCAACGCGTTGAATGAACGCCGTCTTGCCATCTCCCGCGTTACCACTCAGGATCACAAGTCTCGTCTTTGGATCAAAGATTCTCGGAGTCAGTTTCGCGTCAAGTTTAGTCTCGACGTACGTCTTCGCGTCATAACCACGCGTGCCGCCTGTGCTAGTGTCACTCTGACTGTAGAACTTCAGGAACTCGTCCACATTTGGGTTGTAGTTCTCCACAATGGCAACCTCAGGTGCTGACAGCGGTGAGTTGATCGTACGTTTGGTCCGTTCGTGGGGATTTAGCCCACGCTGGTTTAGCCATCTCCCGATAACGACATAGAGCATTCGCCAACTTCATCTGCCTCGGCGTCCGGCACTCTGGCTCGAACAAGCGATCATTCGCGACGACGATCGCAGCGCACCGGGCCCGCGACGTCGCCACGTTCAGGCGATTGATGCTGTATAGGAATTCCATCCCGCGCGGAGCATCCTCGGGTCGCGAAGTCGCCATCGAGTAGATCACCACCGGTGCCTCCTGCCCCTGGAACTTGTCCACGGTTCCCACGCATGCCCCGGTCGACGCCAATCGCTCGATGAGCCGAGACACCTGCGCGTTGTATGGCGCTACAATAAGAATGTCACTGCCGATCACCTGCGCGTCATTGCCATCCTTGTTGGTCCAGCTCACGCCTTTCGCGGTGAGCCGCTCAACCAGCTCGGCGACAAGCTCGACCTCCTCCATTGATGACGTGCGATTGCCGTCGTGACTCGCCTTCACCACCCAAAGTCCGCCTCCATCGAAATCCCCAGCGCCGTTCAATCGTTGGCGTTCGAGGCCGGGCTTCGACGCCAACCGATTCTCGTAGAACAACTCTGAGGTGAAGGCCGAGATGCGCGGACACAAACGCCATGTGAGCGGCAGAAAGACGCCGCGGTCGTCGGGAATCGTCTTGTGACCCGCCAGCATGTGCTCCAATGCCGACACGCTCACGCCGTCAGGATGACTTCCTTTCCTCGGTTGCTCCAACTGCTGCGGATCGCCGAGCAGCACGATATTCTCGGCGGCCGGCGACATCGCCAACACGTTGGCGAGTGACACCTGGCCCGCCTCGTCAACGAATAGCACGTCCACCGAATTGGCGAGATCGGCATAAGCCCAGACCCACGCCGTCCCGCCCACAACCTGCGCTTCTCCGGACGAGAGCGCTCGCGCAACGGCGTCATTGTCACCGAGGAGCGCGATTCCCGGCGTATCGGCTGGATCTTCGCCGTCCACCCTGTGCGCCAGCGCAATCGTCTTCCCCTGCTTCGCTGCCGCCTTCTGCACTCCCTCGAGCAGGTGCCGAATGACCTTGTGACTCGTCGCCGCGATTCCAACTTTCTTCTTCTTCGCCACGAGCGCGCAAATCATCTCCGCGCCCGCATAGGTCTTGCCCGAACCTGGCGGGCCTTGCACCGCGAGCATGCTGTGATCGAGCGACAATACCACTCTCTTCAGGCATTCGACTCTCTCCTCCTCTGGTGCCGCGCCGAACTTTCCGGACTTGAGCTGCGGTGGACGCGCGAGCAGCAACGCACGCCCAGCCCGGTCGCGGCTTCCCTCGCCCCACCCAAACTTGCTGTCCTCGATGACGCGCTCGGCGATTGCCAGAATGGATTCTTCCTGCTTTTTCGTCTGGACAAACGTGAACGCAAAGGCGGATGAGGGATGATTATCGGTCTGCTTACGTCCCTTGCCGATATCAATGGTGCGTGCCGCACGGTCAACCGCGACCACTTTGCCGAAGGCCGTTCCATCCTTGAGCTTGAGGTCACCGCGCTCGATCTCCATCTCCTGGATAGGGAAGGAGTAGCGGTCCGTGACAGTGCCGGTGGGTTTCCGAGTCTTTGCATGCAGCTTCTCATCGACGCGCTTCACGAACGTCATCTCGGCGATCGCCTGAGGCTCGTCGTACAGATCCTCGTCCGCCAGCTCGCGGAGCCTGAAATACTCCCACCATACCGCCTTGTCTTCGCGCCGATGATAATCCAGTAGATAAGCGAGCAACCAGCGCGCTTGCTGCTCATCATTGCGATCGGCGCGAGCGTCCGGGACGTCGCGCAACAATTGCCCTCGCAGCTTCTCGACGCGCAGCTCGCGCTCGGTCAACTCCTCCGGCTTCGTGTCGGGCGGGATTGGACGCGGGATGTCGGTGCCTTTCGTGATGTGCTCCGCGCGAACCTTCTCCAGCCAGTCGCGCAAGTGCAGCGTCGACACGCAGTCATCCATATTGTATCCCTCGACCGCGTCCTTCACCTCGCTGGGCACGGACTCCGGCGCGTGCAGCTCCAGCGCCTGTTCCATCACCCGCAGGCAGCGGTTCGCGTCGAGCAGCCGCACCGTCCGCACGAACGCGTAGAGCGGCTCGAGATTTTTGATCGAGTACCGCTCGGTACCCACGCGCACGCCTTGGCGGATGACGCCGTAAAGATCCACGAACTTTGCGTTGCGCAGCATGTTATCGAGCTCACGCTCGCGCGTGGAGTAACGACCCATCAGGCGCTTGAACGCCGAGGGCTCGTACGGCGCGTAGTGATAGACATGCATGTCGGGGTGCTTCTTCCACGCCGCGCCAATCAGGTCCATGACGCGCTCGAAGGACGTGCGCTCCTCGTGCTCGGTGAAACCCCAGAAGCTCTGATACTCGGGCGTACCGTCGTTCTTTATCGTGACGACGCCGAAGAGATACTCGCGACCACCCTCAACGGCGAAGGGATCAC
>JALYKM010000153.1 GCA_030774785.1 Gemmatimonadota bacterium | reverse complement strand
TACGGCGCCGTAGGCGAGATTCTTTTCACGCTCGATCGGATCGTGAATTGATCGCGGGTTTCTTGCGTTCACCTCTCCCGCCAATCCTCCCCACAGCCAGTGCGTCGCCGCTGCGAGCCGCAGAAGCGCGGGCATTCCAAGGTACGGCGCAATCAGAATCAGCGCTGGAATCTCGTGCTGTTCGGCGGCAAGCAGCACGGCCAGCGCTCCTCCCATTGACAGCCCGACTACAGAAACGGAATCATGTCGACTCCGCATTTCGATGTACGCATCCTTTGCCGCCGCGATCCATTCGGTTGCGCGAGACTTCCCGAACGATTCCATGCTTCGTCCATGACCGGGGAGTAGCGGTGCGAGCACGCTGTATCGCGATTTCCTGAGCCGTCGCGCCAACAGGGCGAGCGTCTGCGGAGTATCTCCAAAACCATGCAGGAGGAGGACTCCATGCGAGCCCTCCTCCTGCAGATCTATCGTTCCAGCCCCCGGCAGTATGGCAGCCGCGTCAGCGCCTTGCCTGTCGGCCATTCGTCCTCACGATGACGACAACTCTCTTGCCACGGGAACCGGCGAACTCCGGTCGCCGTTTTCACCAAGGGATGTCAACGAGCCAGGCTCGATCAGAAACGTCATTCCCTTCCTTTCGGCGATCCCCGCTGCTACGAGGCGGCTCAATGCCAACGCGATCGACTCCCGTGTCGCCCCGACCATTTCGCACAACAGCCGGTGGTGACTGTTCTCGAGCTTGAGGCGACCATCAGGAGCAGTGAAGCTCCGATCGGTGCTGAGATGCGTCAGTGTGGAGATCAGCCGCTGGTCGACGTTGAGCGCGGCAAGCTCGTGCAGCTTCTCGAGGAGATAGGCTCGCTCAGACATGATCTGGGACAGGAGCGGAATGATTTGCGCCGGACGCTCCCGCACCAGGGCTCGGAACTGAGCCCCGCTGAGAAACATGGTCTTCGTTTCTTCCGATGCGCTGGCGTCGGTGACGTAGTGACTGTTGGGTGCGAGTCCCTCGCTTCCGAAAGTCTGACCAGTCGTAGCAATTACGGGGACGAACCCGCGCCCGACTTTGATCTTGTTGCGCAGCACCACGTGTCCGTCGAGAACGATGAAGACACCATCTGCGACTGCGCCGCGCTGATATAATTGAAATCCACTGGGCCAGGTGGCTCGCGCGCCGTACGCGCCTATCGGCGCTACTTCTTCCGGAGTGAGACGTGAACGCCTCACTCCCTCTCGCCCAGTTTTCATTTAGCTCTCGTCATTTCTGCTCTGGTCGTGCAGAAGAAGTGCATCGCAATGTCCGGGCCCGGACACGCGCGTCACAACACCGCGTTTCAACTTCTCTGTAGCAATCCCGTTGCCACATTCAGCACCTGCGTTGCCGCGTCAAATCGCTTGACGAGATCCGCAAGCTCTCGTTCCACCGTTGATTCGTCTCCAACACGAATCGCTTCGTTCACCGAGGGCAGCACCATCGTCGAATAGCCGTTGTTCTCATCCGACGCGTAGACCAGGTTTCTGAACCACGGCCGCGTCACCAGTCCCTGCGGCCTCGTAAGCTGCCGTTCAACTCCGAGTAGTGTCGCGTTTACCTGTTTTGCGATCGTGGGTGACAGTTGCGTCGCGAGTGCGCGATCCCGCGCTGCATTGAACGCTACGGCGGCGCTCTCCATCCTCGCAACGGCTGCATTCAGTACGGCACCGGACAATTTCCAGTGCTTCTCCGCAATTGCACGCTCGACCTGTGAGCTGAAACGTTGCACGGTGCGCGCATATTCCACGTAGTCATACGGCAGGATCTCGGCATTCGCGATGCGAAGAAGAGCGGCTGTTCCAATCTTTGCATTGGCTGCATGGAACTCGAAGGTTGGATCGCCGAACTTCACCATCCAGTGATACGAGTCGTACGCCGAGTGATAGACGCCAGCTGGTCCGCCGAAACCCCAGTCAGCGATTGGAATGCCAAGGTGATTGTAGAATCCGGCGAAATCGGATCCTCCGCCCGGATCTCCCATCTGCGGCTCGAGTGAGTCGGCTGCGAGATTTGCCCGCTTTCTCCACACATCGTAGACACTCCCCTGACCGCTTGGATCGGGAACCGTCTTCGTGACATCGCGCAGCAACGCGCGTAGCGAGGGCGATCCGCCTCCTCCGAAGTTGGAACCCTGAGCAACATCGTCCTGATTCAGATAGGCGACGGCGCTCTTCGTCAGCCGGAGTGAGTCTTGTTCGACGAACTCGGTCGAGCCGATCAGGCCCCATTCTTCTGCGTCCCAAGTCGCGAATACGATGGTGCGTTTGGGCCTGTTTCCGGCCTTGACCTGTTCCGAGATCGCGCGAGCTGCCTCGAGCACGCTCACGGTTCCGCTGACGTTGTCTGCCGCGCCGGGACCCCAAGCATCACGATGGCCACCGATGATCACGATCTCATCGGGAAACTCGCTGCCACGAATTATCCCGAACGTATTCCAGATTTGCTTGTACGGATTGGTATCTGCGTCGGTCGTGACCGCAATCCTCGCCTGCACGGGGCCCGGCCCAACGTGAAATCGGAAAGGAAGCCCGCCTTGCCACGGCTGCGGAATTGATTTTCCGGATAGTCCGCGCAACAACTCGGCAGCGTTTCCATAAGAGATGGGAAGCACTGGAATATGGGGAACATCCATCTTCCCGACGGCGATCCGTTTCGCATTGGCCGTACTTGGATAGCCTGGTGTGCTCGGATCACCGTTCGGGTTCATGACGCTTCCGCGCTGAATTCCCTGCGATGGACGCATCGGTCCCGCTGGATAAACATCGCCGCGCCCATACCCATCATCGGCAGGATCGCTGTACATGATCAGGCCGAGGGCCCCGTGTTTTTCAGCTTCGCGCGCCTTGATGCCACGGAAGGATCGACCGTACCGTACGATCGCGATCTTTCCTTTCACCGACACGCCCATCGAATCCAGCTGCGCGTAGTCCTCGATCAGCCCATAGTTCACGTACACCACTTCTCCTCGCACGTCGCCCGCGGCTCCGTAACCGTTGAAGGGCATCACCTGGGGATACGCCGAGGAAGTCGTATCTTCAGCGACTACGCCTTCCCGCAGGTTGAGCTCGATTGGATCGGGTGCGATGCGCCATACGCGTGTGCTCACTGGATGCGGCATCCATATGCTGTACGCGCGCACCTCCGTCTCGAGTCCCCACGATTTCATCCTGTCAATCACATAGTCACGGGTCCGCGCCTGTGCCGGCGTTCCGGCCATGTGGGGTTGCTGCGAGAGAAACTTCGAGTGTGCCGACGCGCTCGACGCTGAGGGACGAAGGATCGCATCGGATTCCGTTGCCCGTTCGGTCGCGGCCGATTGCGGCGAGTAACCGGGAGTCGTTTGCGCGCCGACAGGCGGTGCGAGCGCGAGGACAAGTGAAAGTGCGAGATGTCTATTCATTCCGTGCAGATGCTCCATTGGTGTCGCGTGGTTGGTTACGATCTCATTCGTCGAGTTGTTCGAGCGCGTCCTTGATCGCATCGCGAAGCCTCACTTCTCCTTCCGCGCCCGGAGTAACGCCCGCTGCCAAAGAGTTGAACTTCGAGAGCATCTCGGCTTCTACGAAGCTCGCGGGATCACGAACTCCAAGAGATTCAAGCGAGCGAACAGCCAACCTCCGGAGAAGCGAGAGAGTAGAGCTTTCCAGGCCTTCCAGAGATCGCGGGGTTGGTATTGGCGTGCTCGGCTTGCGCTCTCGCTGGCGCCTCGGCGCCTCGAGAAGAGACGAAATTGATCCGAGCTTCACGACGAAGGATCCTGGAGAGTGTTCTCTCCATTCGCTCACGACGCCTCGGCGTCGCAACGATGGCAGCAAGGCGACGATGGCCTCTCTCACCGGTGAGACTCCGTTCGGGCTCTGATTGCCGCGGCCGGTTATTACCAGAACCTCGCCCGCCCTGCTGACTTGGCGTTCTCGGAGCCACGCTTCCACGCGAAACCGCGCGTCAGCGGCACTCGGCAGTGATTCCCTCAAATTGAGAATGTTCTTCAAACCGAACGTGGCTTCGTCGAGCGCGTTCAGGACCGAATGGAGGGGAATTCTACGGGAACGCATTACTTGCACTTCGCGGGAGCGCCTGCCGTGAGTCCGAACGCCGTTGTGACTACGATTTTCCAGCCTTCGGGCGTCTTTACGAACACCCTCTCCGAAACGCCGCTCGAAGTCGTGTCTTTCTGCGTTACGGTATAGCAGTATGTCCCGTAGACGACACCCGGGGCGATCGAGTGCACACGAAGATTCTGCGCAACGAGTGTGTCGGGCCACGTGGAGTCTCGACGCGCGCTCCATCCTTCATAACCCAGCTCCAATCCCGCGGGTCCGTTGCGCGCTAGAGCCTCCGTATGGAGATACGTCGCAAGATAGCGCGCCCGATCCCGCTTATGGATCGCGTCGATATTCTGTTCGAAGAGCTGGCGTGCCTCGACTGTGTCCGATGAAATAGATCTCGTCAACAGGCCGGTGTTTGCCGGTGCGGGCGTGCACGCAGAGACTGCAACAAGAAGCGTGAGAAGCCGACCAGTGAGACTCGCCGATGCCATACATCTCTAGAGGAAAATGTCTCCGAAATGTTAACCGCAGATGGCAGAATTGGCGACTGCGAGACTCTATTGACTTATGATTTTCTCGAGGATTGCAACGCCTCGTGCGAGGTCATCGCGATCCATGATCAGTGGAGGAAGGAGGCGAAGAGTGTGCTCCCCAGCCGTTAGTGCCAGAAGCCCTTCCTCCCATCCCCGCTTGACGATGTCGTTGGCAGAGTCCACGACATCGAGTCCCCAGATGAAGCCGGTTCCACGAATTGCCCGCACTTTTCCGGATCGGCGAGCGATTGCATCAAGCTGCTCTCCAAGCCATGCACCATTTTCGCGAACCGCCTTCAACAGCGACGGATCCGACAGGCGGTCAAAGACGTAACTCGCGACCGCAGCCACGAGAGGACCGCCTCCGAAGGTCGTTCCATGATCGCCCGGCTTGATCGTGGCCCCGATCTCCTCGGAAACCAGCACCGCTCCCATGGGCAAGCCTCCCGCGAGAGGCTTGGCAAGCGTGAGCATGTCGGGCACGACCCCTGAATTCTCGTACGCGAAAAGGTGCCCGGTGCGCCCGAGGCCACACTGGATTTCGTCAAAGATCAGAGCGATCTCGCGTTTCGCGGTCAGCTTGCGAAGACCTTGTAAGAACTCCGAGTCCAGAACACGGACTCCTCCCTCTCCCTGAATCGGCTCGACGATCACCGCTGCGACTGTCTCCTCATCGAGCGCGGTCTCCAGATCGGCAAGGTCCCGCTCGCAGATGGAGACGCCGCCCGCCAACGGGCGGAATGGCGCGCGATACGCTGGACGGTCAGTCGCGGCAAGGGAGGCGAAGAGTCTCCCGTGAAAGCTTCCACGAAGAGCGACTATCTCGACCTTCGCACCCGTGCCAACCTGTCGCGCCCATCGCCTGGCAAATTTGAACGCGCCTTCGTTCGCCTCGGCTCCGGAGTTACAGAAGAAAACGCTGGAGGCGAATGAGCGATCGGTCAGCTTCGCTGCCAGCACTTCACCGGGTGAGGTTCGATAGAGATTCGAGGTGTGGATCAAGCCGGTGCTCAGAGCGTCAGTGATAACCTGTGCTATTCCAGCATCACCGTAGCCAAGCGCGTTCACGGCGATTCCGCTGGCAAAATCCAGATAGCGTTTCCCATCCGAGTCTATGAGCTCCACTCCCTCGCCCTTCACGAACTCCATCGGAGCACGCTTGTACGTAGCGAGAATCGGAACTGCCTCCGTAGAAGCCACCGACACCATTTCCTCCTCGACTGGCAACGTTACTGCGCTCATGAGACGACGCCTTGAGATTGGGTGATGAAAGTGCCACGCTCGTTGTCGACCAGGCCCGCGAGATCGCAGATCCTTACCCGATCGACTCCAGCAAGGAGTGCGGCGTGCGCCGACTCCAGCTTCGCAGCCATGCCCCCGGTTGCAACACCGCTCGCAATCAGCTCCCGCGCAGACTCGAGGCTGAGAACCGGCACGAGATCGCCTTTGGCGCCGTGAACTCCCTGAACATCTGCAATCAGCAGCAGCTCTTCGGCCTCGAGGGCGGCGGCTATAGCAGCCGCAGCATCGTCACCGTTCACATTGAGCGTGCCGCCTTTTCCGCTGGTCGCATCGTATCCGACCGGAGAAATGACTGGCATGTATCCGGCGCTTAGCAAGGTGCGCAGCAGCTGGACGTTGATCGCAGTCGGACGACCGGCAAATCCCAGCGAGACTGCGTCAATCACCTCCGCACCGATGAGAGCATCGTCTTCCCCTGACAGGCCGACTGCAGGGACGCCTGCCGCGACCAGGCTATTCACCAGGCGCTTGTTCACCGCTCCTGAGAGAACCATTCGCAACAGCTCGAGATCACCCCGCGATGTGACCCGCCGTCCACCCACGAAGGACGATTCCTTGCCCAGCGCGCGCTGCATCGCAGACATCTCATCGCCACCTCCGTGAACGATGCAAAGGCCGTTCGGTGAATCGTTCCACGCCTGGCCAAGCGCTTGGGCGATGCAAGGATCTGCCTGGGCACGACCTCCGATCTTTACGACCCGCATTATGCCGGCAACCCGGCCTGTTCATTCAGGCCAAGCAAGAGGTTCGCGTTCTGGAGCGCCTGGCCTGCAGCTCCTTTCATCAGATTGTCGATTGCCGAAATGATGATGAGGGTTGGCTGCCGCACATTCGCCGCCTTGGTGACGCTCAAGCGCACAACGTTCCGGCGCACGACGTCGCGCAGGGACGGCGGCTGATCCACAATCTCGATGAAAGGCTCCCCGCGATAGAACTCATGCCAGAGCGCCGATGGATCGTCGGTGAATTCGTTGACCGGCACCGTGATCGTCGCCAGAATGCCACGCGCAACTGGAAGGAGGTGCGGGGTGAACAGAATATCATTGTCCTTCGCACCGAGCTCTATCGCGACCGCCCGCATCTCGGCGAGATGCCTGTGCTCGTTGCCCACAGCGTAGGCGCGAAAATCCTCTGCGACTTCGGCAAAGAGAAGATCGGGACGCGCCGAGTAGCCCGCTCCCGTTACACCGCTGGCGGCCGACACATTGATGGTGGCACCAGGTACGACAGAGCCGGCTTTCAGCAACGGAGCGAGAGCCACCAGAATTGCTGTCGGGTAGCAACCGGGATTGGCGACGATCGCAGCACCCGGAATCTTCGCCCGCATCAGCTCGGTCAAGCCATAAGGGGCTTCAGCTTCGCCCGCTCCTGGGCGAAAATCGGAGGAAAGGTCTACGACGCGAGCGCCGCTCGCCCGTGCATTGCCGACCCATACGGCTGAAGCACCATGAGGCAGCGCCGTAAAAACGACTTCGGCCCGATTTAACGGAGCATCCTCGGTGGCGACATAAGTGACTTCGCCGGCCCCGATGCGCGCGCGCTGTCCGCGCTGCTCATTTGCAGACGCAAACGCGAGCTCCAGCTTCGGGTGCCGTGCGATCAACCCGCACAGCTCCCGTCCCGCGTAACCGCTGGCACCGAGGACCCCAACCGGAACTTTATGCATAAAGAATGCATAACATTACACTGCCTGCCAGTCAATGATCCGTGCTTGCCGCTCGCGCGCCACGCCGTCTGGTGCTAAACTCACCCCCAATGGCCAACAAGCGCGAACGACACGACACGATACTCGAGATCATCGACTCCCGGGTGGTCAGCAGCCAGGAGGATCTCCGGAAACTGCTCCTCCAGCGGGGATGGGACGTCACTCAGGCTACGCTTTCCCGCGATCTGCGCGAGCTGCGGCTCGCCCGCGTTCCCACGCCGGAAGGCGCGCGCTACGCCGTCACGGATGGAAGCATCGAAGAGAGCCGGGCTGCCCTTGATACGTTGCTACCGCAGCTCTTTCTCCGCCTCGAAGGGGTCAGCGAGATGCTGGTGCTCCGAACCGTGCCCGGGGGCGCGCAACCGATTGCCGCTGCGCTGGATGGCGAGGGCTGGTCGGACATTCTGGGTACGGTCGGGGGAGACGATACCATACTGATCATCTGCCGGTCGGTTGCGGCCCGGGATCGCGTCATGCGGCGCCTCCGATCGATGGCGGGAGAGCCCTGATCGAGTATTGACGCGCGGTCCCGGACCGATTAAATATTCAGTAATTCTGAATACTTATTGAGGCGCCTGTGATTCGTACCATTGCCCTCGCCTACTCCGGTGGGCTCGATACGTCGATCATCGTTCCATGGCTCAAGGAGCGATACGGCGCGCGCGTCATTTGTGTCGCGGCAGACATTGGTCAGGGAGACGAGCTCGAGGGCGTGCGCGCCAAGGCGATCGCGTCCGGTGCCGATGAGTGCTATGTCGAGGACTTGCGGCAGGAGTTCGTCGAGAATTTTGTCTGGCCCACGTTGCGTGCTGGCGCCATCTACGGGCGAAAGTATCTACTCGGCACGTCCATGGGTCGCCCTCTGATCGCACGACGCCAGGTGGAAATTGCTCGCCAAGTTGGCGCTGACGCGTTGGCCCACGGATGCACGGGCAAGGGAAACGATCAGGTTCGCTTCGAGCTGACCTATGCGGCGTTCGCGCCCGATCTTCCGGTGATCGCGCCATGGCGCGAATGGGACATTCGGAGTCGCGAGGACGCGATCGCGTACGCCGAATCCCACAAGATTCCGGTAGCCGCGACGAGAGACAAGATCTATTCGCGCGACCGCAATGTCTGGCACATATCCCACGAAGGGGGAGTGCTCGAGAATCCCGCGGTTGCGCCCCCAGCCGATCTCTTCATGCTGACGGCCGCACCCCAGGACGCACCAGATCAACCCGAGGAGGTAACGATCGGGTTCCACTCTGGAACGCCGGTCTCCGTAAATGGTGTTGAGCTCGATGCTGTTGATCTGGTCGTCGCTCTCAATACAATCGGCGGACGCCACGGTATAGGACGTATCGATCTGGTCGAGGACCGTCTAGTCGGGATGAAGTCACGCGGCGTTTACGAAACGCCTGGCGGTACCCTGCTCTACTCCGCTCACAGCGAGTTGGAGCAGCTTGTGCTCGACCGGCGCACCCTCGCTGCGAAAGACGTGATCGCCCCGCGTTACGCAGATCTCGTTTATGAAGGCCGCTGGTGGACGACTGAGCGCGAAGCATACGATGCGTTCGTCAGCCTCACGCAGGAGCGCATTTCAGGCTCCGTGACGCTGAGACTGTTCAAGGGCACCGCCTCGGTCGTCGCCCGCGAAAGCGAGTACGCGCTCTATGATGAGCGCTTCGTCACCTTTGGTGAGGATGACGTTTATCAGCAAAGCGACGCCGCGGGTTTTATCCGGCTCTATGGCTTGTCCGCGCGCGTCCGCGCGATTCGAGACCAGGAGATGGCTGCGGCACGTCGGGAGACCGAGGCAAAGGCCGAGGCGCGCTCGCCAGCGACTCTTGCAATAGCCTGAGCCAGAACGGATTAGCGATGTCCGATCATACTTCGCATAAGCTCTGGGGAGGAAGGTTCGCGGTTCCGACCGCGCCCGCACTCGATGCCCTCAATCGCTCGATCGGCACGGATTACCGGCTCTGGCCGTTCGATATCAATCTATCTCAGGCTTGGGCTGTCGCTCTCTGGGGCGCTGGTGTGTTGACGCTCGATGAAAGCAAAAAGATCGAACGGGGCCTTGCCGCGGTCGGTCAGAAGCTTCTGGCGGGAGCCAATCCCCTGCCCTCGGACGAAGATGTACACACCATGATCGACAGGATGCTGCACGAAGAGGTTGGCGATGTCGCGTCCAAGCTGCATACCGGCCGCAGCCGCAACGATCAGGTTGCCACAGCCACCCGCCTCTGGTCGATGGATGCCTGCTCCAAGCTCGATGCAGCCACCCGCTCGCTGCAACAGGTGATGCTCGATCAAGCGTCGACGCTCGAAGATGCGTTGATGCCCGCATACACCCACATGCAGCGCGCTCAACCTGTGTCCGCTGCGCATTGGATGCTTTCGCACTTCTGGCCACTTGAGCGCGATCGCGCACGAATTGCTTCCGCGTCGCGCGCCGCAGCGGTTCTCCCATTGGGATCGGGCGCTATCGCCGGCTGTGCGTTTCCAATTTCACGTGTGCTTCTCCAGGGCAGCCTCGGCTTCGCCTCCGTATCGCAGAACAGCATCGATGCCGTCGGCGATCGCGATTTCGTCGCCGAGCTTTTGTTCGTCGTAGCAATGATGGCGACTCACCTGTCGCGGCTCGCCGAAGATCTGATCATCTATGGATCCAGTGAGTTCGGCTTCGTTCAATTCGGAGATGCGTTCACGACGGGCTCGAGCATGATGCCGCAGAAACGCAATCCCGACGCTCTGGAGCTCGCGCGTGGGTCAGGCGCTCGGGCAATCGGCGATCTTGCGACGCTGCTGGCGACACTCAAGGGACTGCCAAGCGGTTACAACAAGGATCTTCAGGACGACAAGCGCGTGCTGTTTGACGCCGTCGATACCATTCTTCTCGTTCTTCCTGCTGTGGCTGGCGCGCTCCACGAGATTCGCTTCAACCCAAAACGGATGCGTGCAGCGGTGTCCAGCAGCATGATGGCAACGGATCTCGCAGATTACCTGGTAGAGAAGGGAACCAGCTTCCGCGATGCGCATAACGCGATAGGCTCGCTGATTCTCGAGAGCGAGCGGGAAGGTTGTGAGCTGGATGCGCTGCCGCTTTCATGCTTCAAATCAGCGCATCCACTGTTCGGCGACGACGTGCTCGACTGGCTCGAGCCGGCACGCTCCGTGGCCCGCCGCGACGTGCCTGGCGGCACTGGTCCTGCCGCAGTTAGCGCTCAACTTCGCTCGGCGCGTGAGGCATTGTGGCCAGTGACCGAGGCTGCACGTGGGAATGAACTCGTTCTTCGCGCGGTGTAAAGGCGATCTCGAAGGCCGCTCAGAACAGCAATCCAACCGTGATGGGCACGAACTGAATCACTCCGCCATTTGCGTCCTTTCGAGAGATCGTGTGGTATCTCGATTCGAGAAACGCCGCCACTGGGCCAAGTCCAAAGGTCGCCCCTAGACCCGCGTTGAATCCCAAATTGTTCCGAGATTTTGCGCCAGGGATGTCGCCCTTGGTATTGTAGAGCCCGCCACCAACAACTACGTAGGGCTTTGCGCTCGTGCCGGAAAACGCGAATATCAGATTCCCGAGCGCCGCTGCGACTCGAAGGTCAGACGCGCTCGGACTTCCGACGGGAGCAGTACGGTATTGGAACTTGCTGTAGACCCCATCGAACCGTACCCCGATCGGAAGGTCGGCGACGCCAATCGCCAGGACGACGAGGCCGTTGTAACCCGTGCTCTGGGTGTCGCTCAATTTCCCGACAGGTATGGCGCCCCCTCCGCCCACGCCCAAGGCATAGGTCTTTTGCCCCAAGGCCGGAAGGGAGAACGCTATGGAGCTGAGTAGAAGGAGTGCCGAAGTACGAACGAGCCTCTTCATTTTAATATCCTTCGATATTAGGATTATTAGTGCCTCGCGCCTACACTGTTGCTACTGCTGCACTTGCACTGAGAATGCCGGTCAAGTGGGTAGACAATATACTCTCCCACCATAAGATCAGCGGAATACGACAGGAACGACAGGGTATCGCCCGGCGACTCAGTGTAGAAGGGTTACTGACACTCGCGCTTGCCGCCTTTCTCATCCATGAGCTCGGGCTTTCGACCCGAAGAGCGATCGCCCTCGCAGACGAAATCATCAAGAGCGAAGGACGATACTCCGGCAGACAAGGCCTCACCGTCGAGATCGACCTTCCCGCGTTCCAAGCCGGTTTGCTCGAACAGCTGGAAGCCGCAGTAGAAATGGCGCCCGTTCCACGCCGAGGCCGACCCCCTGCAAACAAAACGGGGCGCCTCGACTGAGACGCCCCGCCAGATTGTGCCAGTGAAGCTGACGTGGCTTAAGAAGCCTTCGTCACATTCTCGGCAGCTGGCCCCTTCTGACCCTCAACGATGTCGAACTCTACGGCGTCGCCTTCGGCAAGGGACTTGAAGCCCGAGCCTGAAATCGCGCTGTAGTGAACGAAGCAATCCTTCTGCCCGTTGTCAGGTGTGATAAAACCAAAGCCCTTCGCATCGTTGAACCACTTCACTTTGCCGGTCGTACGCATTCCCTGCTCCTGGAAAATTTGTGTCTTGGGGAGCGGAAAACGCCCGACCCTCGACAATCTGATACGCGGGTCTCACTAACCCCGCAATTGGATTTGAGTGGGAAGACACAAAGTCTTTAGGGACTCCACACCTGCCCAGCTCGACTTGGCAGAAAAAATAGCAAGGACCGGCTGAGCAGACAATAGACAGATTCAAGGACCTACCCGCTGCACCCTGGTGGCGAAATACTCGGTTTCTCCGAAGCAGGTCGTGGGAAGGCCCCGATGCTGCTCGTACGTAAGCGACACCTGTTTTCCGATGTTCTTTTCCAGTGCGTTGGCAATAGAGTCGCCGCGCACGGTGAAGCTGAAGATCTGGGGCATTGTTCCAGGCAAATTCGCCATCGCGAGCTCGCCTTCCCAGGTCTTACATATCCAACCCTTCTTGGAAATCTTCTGGACATAGCCTGCCCGCTCGCCGCTCGCATAGGTGTAGCCTAGTGCTACCCAGGTCCATAGCGCGATGATGACTGCAGGAACGAGGAGCAGGACGAGAAGGGTTGTCAGCATCCTGTTGCGCGTCTTCTTTACGGGAACCGGAGAAGCCGGTTTATCCGATAGATCCGGGATATCAGCCATCTGAGCTCCAGAGTTTGCGGGGTAGGGAGGTGATCTCGAGTTCACATGCACCGCTCACGCCAGGGAATTAGCTTTCAAATTCATCACACGCAAGCATAGGTGCCCACCGTAACGCGAAGACAGACCGCGACCACCATCGTCGGCGGCGTCCCCATAGGGTCCGCCCATCCGATCGCCGTGCAGTCGATGACGAACACCGACACAGCTGATGCGGCCGGCACCGCGCTTCAGGCGGCTGATCTTGCACACGCTGGGAGCCGGCTCGTGCGCGTCACGGTGAACAATGACGATGCGGCACGGGCAGTTCCCGAGATCGCGAGCAGGCTCGCCGACATGGGGATCTCCGTTCCACTCATCGGGGACTTCCACTACAACGGTCATCTGCTTCTCGCCAAATATGCCGCGACGGCCAAAACGCTCGCCAAGTATCGCATCAATCCGGGTAATGTCGGAGGAAAGCGGCGTGACGAGAATTTCCGCGCCATCATCCAGATCGCGCTCGACAACCACAAGCCGGTCAGGATCGGCGTGAACTGGGGTTCGCTCGATCAGGATCTCCTGACCACCCTGATGGACGAGAATGGGCGCACTACGGATCAGCGTACTGCAAAGGAAGTCTACATCGAAGCGATGATTCAGAGCGCGCTACGGTCCGCGACGATCGCGGAAGAAACGGGTCTCGCCCACGATCGCATCATAATCTCGGCGAAGGTGTCCGGAGTTCAGGACTTGCTCGCGGTTTATCGGCGACTCGCTGCTCGTTGCGACTACCCCCTGCACCTGGGACTCACCGAAGCGGGGCTTGGATCAAAAGGAATCGTCGCCAGCACGGCGGCACTCTCGATTCTCCTGTCCGAGGGGATTGGGGACACGATCCGCGTCTCCCTGACCCCACGACCCCATGGCGACCGAACCGAAGAGGTTCACATCGCACAGCAGATTCTGCAATCGCTCGAACTCCAGAGTTTCAATCCCCAGGTTACCGCCTGTCCGGGCTGCGGCCGTACGACATCGACCTTCTTCCAGCACATGGCTGAAGACATTCAGACCTATCTTCGCGAGCAGATGCCAGCGTGGCGGGAGCGGTATCCCGGTGTGATCGAGATGAAGGTTGCAGTAATGGGATGCGTCGTCAACGGGCCCGGCGAATCAAAGCATGCGAACATCGGCATCTCACTTCCGGGCACTTTCGAGGAGCCGAAGGCCCCCGTCTATGTCGACGGCAAGTTGATGCTGACTCTCAAGGGCGAGACAATAGTGCCCGAGTTTCTGAGGATACTCGAGGACTATGTCAAGAAAACTTACGGGGAGCGCGCCTCTGCCGCGACGCCATAAGAATCAGCCAGCCAGCTTCTGAAGATCGCTGGATGCTGCGTCGAGTTCGGCCATGATCGGAGCATTGAACCCCACCTCACGGAGTCGCTCATAGACCTGTCGGTACCAGCGGGCCGTCGCTGCTTTTCCACCGCTGAATCGGTTCCAGATCGTGTCCGGATCGATCGTTCTTCTCAGATCGGAGACGATCGACGAAGCATTGTGAACCTTGTCGGCCGCGCAGATCCAGCGCGCTTCCTCGTTGGCGTCTGACAGCCGATGTAGGTAGTCGGCTTTGCGGTCATCGGTCGACAGCTCTACTCCTTCGTCGTCGTGGCGGCGATACGTGACGGCCAGTACGGTCTCCAGAACCTTTGCGCCGAATTTGTCGCCGATTCGCTGTTCCAGCATCTCACGCGTGAACCCGTCCCTGACGCAGTCTTCGATTACGTCGTGCAGAATTCCGGCGATGACTGTGTCGCTGTCACGGCCATAGCGGGTAAGGATCACGGCCACGTTCGCGGGGTGCGTTAGGTAGGGAAGCTTGGTCCCCTTTCTCACCTGGCGGTCATGATGCTTCGCGGCGAACGCGAGAGCATGGTTTATAACGTCGGAGTAGCCGGTGACTGTCATTGCCTCATTGTGCAAACCAGGACACGAGCTGCTCGAGTCCGTGTGCGTCTTCCGCGTCGAACGCGTTCAGACGGGCAGAATCTACGTCGAGAACGGCTAGTAGATCACCCTGTTGCCCAAAAACAGGTACTACGATCTCGGAGCGCGATCGCGCATCACAGGTGATGTGTCCTGGATATTTCCCGACGTCGGGGACGAGCAGCGTCCTTTTCTCGGCTGCGGCGTTTCCACATACGCCTCGGCCGAACATAATGTCGAGACAGCCCAGGCTTCCCTGGTACGGACCGACACGGAGAAGCTGGCCCGGCTCGACGACTCTATAGAAGCCCGTCCAGAGATGCCCGAATGCGTGGTGTACCAGCGCGGCCATGGTTGCCATGGCAGTGACTTCGTCATCCACTCCATCCAGGATCGCGTCCGAGTGTCCTTGCAGCTCGGCGTATGCGCGGGCTTTGGGCACGTTTCTGAGATCGGGGATGGTCTCTGCCATTGGGAGCTATTGTGCCGTGGCGAGCTCGGCCTGAAACGTTCCGGATTGACGTGTAGCGCCAAGCATTTCTTCACGAGTCTCCAGCTGTGGCATCTCGGCGTCCCAGAGCACGAGTCCGTGAATCCGCATGTCGGCTCCGCGAAGACTGTCCACGGCGGTCTTGAGGCCTCCGACGGTCGTGTGCGCGATTCGCGCGCAAAGGATTACGTCTGGAGCCGGGATGATGCTGCTCGCACTACGCTGAACGTAGCTGGTTGGAGCCGTAATTATTATGAAGTCGTAGCGGCGTTGCATTCTGGCGAGCTCTTTCCGCACTTCTTCCACGACATCTGGCTCGGGCAGTCCGGCGCGCCGGGTGCCGCTCGGAAGCACATCCAGTGGGCGATCCCGGCCGATCGTCGTCGGAACGATTGCCTCCGGCCAGGTCGCATTTCCCATGATGATTCCGGAGAGTCCGGGATCCGGCCGAATTCGCAACACGCTTGCAACGCTGCAGGTTGTCGGATCGACATCGACGAGGAGCGTGCTGCGCGCCTCGTATGCTGCCGATGCAGCCAGGTTTGAAGCAACGGTCGCGACGATGCCGGGGTCGTCACCAGTGATTGTGACGATCGGCACGCTGGCTTCAACCGATGCGATGTGCAGATAGAGCGTTCGATAGCTTTCAGAGACCACATCGATGAGCGGCGGCGCCTCGACGTCGGCTTGGCGGCGACTCCTCTCCACAACGACTTCCGGTGGCTTGACCACCGTGAGCACGCGTGCTCCGCTGATTTGTTCTGCCTCACGTGGATCAGCGATGTGTGGACGCTTGAGCTCCGTTCCGAAAGACGCCGCGAACCCGACGGCAAGAGCCAGTACGACCGCTGCCGCGAGCATCGCCCACGGAGGTGCCCCTAGGTTCGCGAGCTCCCGGGCTCGGGCAGATTCACGATCTATGCGCACGTTTCTCTGGTTGATCTGGCCGAGCTGGCTAACCGCAGCCGCATAGTTCTGCTGTGCCGTAGCATGCCGCGCCAGGAGCGCGGTGGTATCAACCAATATTTTTCGGCTTATGACAGGAGCCGGGACCGGCCGGATAAGGGCGAGCTTGCCTCTCACCTCGCCTCTTTTCGCGTCCGCAATTCCCTGGATTGCGCGACCGATTGCAGTTGCTCTCGATGTGAGCGACAGATAGACGGGATCCACTCCTCCCACTGCGCCAAATGCGTTTCGCTCGCGCTCGATGTCCGCCAGCGAATCGAGCAGTACCCGCACTCTGGGGTCGGCTGCCACAGCGGGTGATGCCGCAAGTGCTCGGTACGAGGTGGGAAGGGGAGCATTCTCAGCCCTGTCGATCAATCGGTTGAGCGTCACGAGATCCGCGTTCAGCGAATCGCGCTGCGCGCGGACTGCTGGCGGGAAGGTATCGATGACAGGAGTTGGAACCGGCATCGCTGCCTGCCGGGCTGCATTTAGCACCGAATCAGTGCTTGTGACTTCGGCTAGGTAACGGTCTCTCGCTGCCACGGCTGGTGAGGAATCCGTCCGCGCTTCGATTCGCGATGCCACCGCCAGCGCTTTCCTTGATGCATTCCTCGGGACGACGACGAATGCGATCAGTGCGGCAATGAACACTACGCCGCCGACGATCCCGAACACCATTACCCGCCGTAGTGCGTTCCTCGCGCGGGCGGCCATCCACAGGTAGGCGGAGCCCCCGCTCATCCGTGCGATACTATGGACGTTCATGTCTCAAAGATACAAAGCGGCGGGAGCTTTCGCCCCCACCGCTTGACCCGCTCGAATCAGTTTACTGGACGGTGATGACGCCCTTCATGTTCAACGCCAGATGAGGCACGCAGTGATACGGGTACTGTCCGGGCTTGATGTTTCCGAACGAAACAGTGATTGACTCGTTAGGGTTCATCTTCATAGCGCTCGAGAGCTCTCCCATCTTGTCGGTGCCCATGTTTGCATCCAGCTGTGCCTTCACATCTCCTGGAATCGTCGCGGGGTCGAAGGCTACGTTGTGAGGGCCACCGCTCACGACGACAAACTTGACGCCATCGCCCTGTTTGACGGTAAAATTGGCCGGCTCAAAGCGATACCCTTTCGCATCTCCGACCATATTCACGGTCTTTATTGTGCCGGTAATGGGTGTCATCGTCGCCGTGCCCGATGTAGCACCAGCGGTTGTTGTGCTGGCACCAGTCGTAGTAGCTGGCGCAGCAGACGTATCAACTGCAACGTGTGTCGTATCAGCAGGCTTCTTCTCGCCGCCCGCGCAAGCGCCGAGCGAGAGTACGCCAACAGCAACCGCGAATCCATAGAACCGCATCTTTTGTGGCCTCCCAGAGCCGTACAGTAGTGCACTAACAAGGGTGGATCTGCTTACTTCAGAGATTGTGAATTTATTCACAAGCTCGCTAACATGCAATCGTTGCGGCACTTTCACCTCTCATGATTCGTGCCCTGATGCCGGCGCGCGCGCGGTGATTGCAATTCCTGCGCTCGACCTGCGCGGCAGCGCGTGCGTGCAGCTCGCCGCCGGCTCGTACGACGAAGAGGTAATCCGCATCCCCGATCCCGTCGGGGTTGCTATCGCGTGGAGACAGTACGGCTTTCGCCACCTCCACCTGGTTGACCTCGATGGAGTGGCGGGACGCGGCAACAACGCTCCGGAGATTCAAGCCATTCTCGGCGCGACGGACGTCGAAGTGCAGGTCGGGGGAGGAATAAGGAGCAGGGAATCGATCCACCAGTTTCTCAGCGATGGAGCTCAACGTGTCGTGATCGGAACCCGTGCGCTGGAAGACCCCGACTGGCTGCTGGAAATGAGTACCGAATTTCCCGGCTGCATCGTCGTGGCCGCTGACGTCCGGGACCGAAAGATCCTTTCTCACGGATGGACCCGTATCCACCCGAAGCTCGTGCTCGATCTCGTCGAAGACCTCAACGGGTTACCGCTTGCCGGCGTACTGGTGACCGCGGTGCATCGGGAGGAAGCAATGCGCGGCACGGACTTGCCGCTAATGGAAGACGTTGCCGAGGCTGCCGAATTCCCGGTGTTCGCTTCGGGCGGGCTCGGAAGTGTCGGCGATCTGCGCGCATTGGCGGACCGTGGAGTCGCGGCCGCCATCATCGGAATGGCGCTATACAGCGGTGCGATGGATCCGTGGGGTGTGGCGGAAGAATTCGCGGAATGACGGCCCGCAGATCCAGGAATCCATCAGAACAAACCGATCGTCCGGGGATTCAGCTTCGACGGATCACCGACATACGCGAAACGGAAGCCCTTCATGTATTTCCTGGCCACACGCTGGATGTCTTCCGGCGTAACGCGCTTCAGCTCGTCGACGAAGCGGTCAGCTGCCTTGTAGTCACCTTCGTATAGCTGCGATCGCGCGAGAAAGTCCGCCTGTGCGGCATTGGTTTCGTTGTCCAGGAAATATTCCGTGATGAATTGCTCTTCCAGCTGCTTCAGTCCCGCGGGATCGAGCATTCCCTGCTGAAGATCGACGATCGCCGCGCGCATCAGCTTGAGCGTCGTGTCGGGTGCCACTGTTGACACGTAAAGCCCGCCCGCGGTTGCTGCGCGATCGATGAACGGAGCGTGAACGTCATAGGTGAGATTCTGGCGGGTTCGAATCTCTGCGAACATCCGTCCTGTCAGCACCGATGTGGCTACTCTGAGTGCCTGGTAGTCGCGCCCGTTTGCGAGAGGACCGCTGTAGTAGCCGAGTATATAGTTGGTCGGAAGCTGACGCCGTTCGATCACGACCGCCGTCTGCGATTCGGGCACCCGGGGCGGTGCCGTCCACTTGTAATCGCCACGCTGAAGCTGTCCAATGGATTGGCTCACCAGTCGCTCGATGTGCGCGCGATCGATGTTCCCCACCACGACGAGCAGCATTCGCGACGTCACGAGTTGCGTCCGCTGGTATTCACGGAGCGCCGCTGAATCGACGGCCTGGAGCGATCGCTCGCTTCCACTGACAGAGACGGCGTAGGGATGGCCGACGAAGGTTATGCTATCCGCCAGGTAGCCAGCCAGGGCATCAGGATCGTCTCTCCGCTGTCTGATTCCGGACAGGTATTGAGCCTTCACCAGATTGATTTCCGATTTTGCCAGCGTCGGATGCATCACCCGATCGGCGAAGATCGCCCACGTGGAGTCGAACACCTCAGTGCTCGACCGTATGCCGAACATCGTCCAGTCGGCACTCGGCGCGACCACTATCTCGCTTCCCAGGCGTGACATTGCGCGGCGCAGCGAGTTCTTTGGATAACGCTGGGTTCCCCGCTCCGAAGCGTCGAGCAAAATCGGCTCGATCCCCGCGTTGCCTTCCGTTACTTGACGCGCACCACCCAACAGATAGAGATTCGCGGCGACGACGTTGTTGGCGTTGTTTTGTCGCAGAATCACACGGACACCCGATACGTCGAAACTGGTGGTGAGCGACGCCATCGCCAGCGCAATCGAGAGCAGCATTAGCGTGTCCCCGCCAATACGAGGTCTTCGGGAGCGAGCTTGAGCGACTGTCTGGCTTCGGGTGCGATTAGAACTCCCGCAATGTGCGGTTTTCCGACGATGTAGCGCCGCGCGTACGCGCGCAGATCTCCGATTGTCTGCTGTGCCATGTAGTCCACGTATCCCATGTAATACTCGAGGCTGGCGACACTCCACCAGAAGCCGAGCGTGTGCGCAAATCCCGAGGCGCGCTCACGGTCGAACGCGGACGTTACCGCGCGATGCGCCTTTACGGCCTCCAATTCCTCGGAGCTGAAATAGCCCGGTGTATCGAACTTGGCGATCTCGCCGTAAAGCGCCCCCAGAGCTTCTCGCAGCTGGTCGGGTGATGTCTGTCCGCTGATCGTGATCGGGCCCGTGTGATTGAGCGTGTAGTAATTGACTCCGACTCCCTGCCACAGCCCGCTGTCGACGAGCCTCTGCTGAAACTGCGACCGTGGATCGTTTAGCACATCCGAGAACACATCCGCCGCGTAGGTAGACTTGGGATCCTGCCCAACGCTCGGCCCCTGCCATTGCACCTGGACGGTCACCGCACCTACCGGGGCTTCGACCACAACGCCTTCGCTCTTCTGTAGACGAGGAATCAGCGGTATCGGGTCTGTGACGAATGGATCGGTCCCGCGATTCCAGGCTCCGAGTTCACGCGCAGCGAGTGAAAACACAGTAGCGGGAGTCACATCGCCGGAAACTATCAACACGGAGTTGTTCGGAACGTAATACTTGTTCTGGATCGTGCGCATTTTCTCAGGCGTCGTGGTCAGCACTATCTGCCGGTCACCGATCGTGTTCTTCCGGCTATAGTTTCCGGGATAGAGCTTCATGTCCACCTCTCGCTGGAGCGCGAAGAATGGACTCGATTCGTTCCTGTCGTACTCTCCGATGACCACCTGGCGCTCGCGCTCCAGCTCATCACGTCGAAACAAGGGACCCCGGATCGCAGTCGCCAGCAGGTGTAACCCATCTCCCAGCTTTTCGGCGGGGACAGTCATGTAATAATTCACGCGCTCTTCCTGGGTAGAGCCGTTGAAGACAGCCCCCAGATCCGATGCGCGGTCCCAGAACTGATTGGGCTCCGGATACTTTGAGTTCGCCCGGAAGAACATGTGCTCGTACATATGGGCCAGTCCTTCGTATTCGGGCGACTGGGTGAAGGATCCGTTCTTTACGTCGATCTCGATCGTCGCTAGTGGAACGCCGTGGTTCTCGACCACGATTACCTCGAGGCCGTTCGCGAGAACCTTGCGCTGGATGATCTTCTCGAGCTCCGCTCGCTGTCCCCAGGATCGCATTGGGAAGAAAGCGGAGATGAGGAGCACAAGAGTAGCGCAGTAGCGCATGACACCTTTTCTTTCGGACATGTCAGATTCTGGGAAAGCCCGGTCGAATTCCTACGGGCAATTGATTGCTCGGCTCGACAGCAAAAGACTAAAGCAGAACGAGCCGCTTGCTCAATACACCACATTCAAGATCGGCGGTCCAGCCGATCTCTTTTACGATGCAACATCGGTCGAGGATCTGGCAGGGGCAGTTAGTGTCGCGCGGGACCTCGGGGTCGAGTATTTCGTGCTCGGACTCGGTGCCAACATTCTCGTCGGCGACAAGGGGTTCCGTGGCCTGGTCATCCGCAATACTTCGAGCCACCTCAAGTTCTTCGACGACGGAAAGCTCTGGGTTGAGAGCGGTGCAGTGATGGCGAAATTGATACCCCAGGCCGTCGAGCGCGGACTCTCGGGGCTGGAACACTACGTTGGGATTCCGAGCACTGTTGGTGGGGCTGTCTGGCAAAATCTGCACTTCCTCTCACCAGCTCCGGACCGCGAGAGAACGATGTTCATTGCCGAAGTCTTTCAATCGGCCGAGCTACTTACCCACGATGCGAAACGAACAACCGTCGACGGGGAATACATGCAGTTCGGCTACGACACGAGCATACTTCATAAGCAGCGGGACATCGCGCTCGCGGTGACCTTCCAGCTCGAGCCCAGTGACAAAGCGGTGATGCATCGCATCATGCAGGAGAATCTGAGCTGGAGAGGCGGCAAGCATCCGTGGCTTGAGTATCATCCCAGCGCCGGCTCGATCTTCAAGAAAATTGAAGGAGTTGGAGCAGGTCGCCTGATTGACCAGGTCGGATTGAAGGGTTTCCGGCATGGTGATGCCCAGATCTCCCACATCCACGCGAACATCATGGTCAATCTCGGGAAGGCAACCGCGAAGAATGTCCGTGAGCTGATCACGATCGCGCAAGACAAGGTGCAGGGGCAGTTCGGGCAGCATCTCGAGCCCGAGATAGGGTTTATCGGCGAGTTTTGAGCAGTCAGGTCGCTGACACATGCTCGGCGCGCTCAGTCGCGGCGGTCCACGCCTCGATCGCGGTATCGAGCTTCCGGCGGACTGCATCGAGCTCCTTTCCTGCAAGGAGCGATCGTTCGGTTCCTTCACGCGTCGTATAGAGCTCTGGATCCTCGAGGAGCGCGGTAAGCTCCGCAACTTTGCCTTCCAGCGCGGCCACTTCTTTCTCCGAGTCTTCCACTTTTCGCCGTAGCTCCCTGAGCGCGACACGGCTGTCGTCTCCCTGAACCTCCCGCCTTCTGGTCGTCTTTCGCTCTTTGACTCGCCGTAGCGCTTCCTGCTCCGCCGACGCGACCGCCGCCGCGTGCTCACGCTCCCGGCTCTGCTCTTCCCATTCGGCAAAGGAGCCGGGAAAATCGGTGACATGTTGATCGTGAAGAATCCATACCCTGGATGTCAGCGCCTCCAGCATCGCCCGGTCGTGACTCACCAGCAGGATCGTACCCTCGTATTCTTCGAGGGCGTCCTCGAGCGTTTCTACAGATTCGATGTCGAGATGATTGGTCGGCTCGTCGAGCAGCAGAAAGTTCGCTCGTGTGAGCACCATCATGGCGAGAGCCACACGTGCTCGCTCCCCGCCGGAGAGGGTGTCGGCACGGCGTTGAGCCTCGTCGCCCGAGAAACCAAACCGGGCTAGATGGCCCTGGACTTGTCTGCGTTCCCACTGCGGCCGCAGCTCATTTATGACATCGTAGAGCGTTCGGTTGATGGGCACCTGTGCCATATCTTGCCGGTAGTAGCTGGGCCGAACCGACCCGCCGATTCTCAGTTCCCCGGTCGTAGGTTCGCGCTCTCCAACCAGCGCGCGAAGAAAGGTTGACTTCCCGCTTCCATTTGGACCGACGAAGCCGACGACTTCTCCACGCTGAATTGTGGCGGTGAACCCCTTTATGAGCGTCCGCCCTTCGACTGCCAGTGTGACATCGCGCGCGATAGCGACCTGATCACCACCTCGCTCGGATACGTCGAGCCTCAGTCCCATCGCGCTGCCTTCCTCGGAAGTTGGGCCACTTATTCGGGGCATTCTGCTCAGGCGCTTGCGTCTACCCTTTGCCTGTTTCGAGTTCTGGCCGGCGATGTTGCGCCGGATGTAATCCTCCTCCTCGGCAACCACTTTCCGCTGCTTCTCCGAGGCGCGTTCCTGACTCAGTCTCCGCTCCGCCCGCTGAACCACAAAGGCTTCGTAGCCGCCGGTGTATGCGACCGCGCTTGCTCCTTCCAGATGGAGAACATGATCGACTACGTTGGCGAGAAACGCACGATCGTGACTGATCAACAGGATCGTTTTGTCTGTATTTCGCAGGTAGTCCTCCAGCCAGCGTGTGGTCTCCAGATCGAGGTGATTGGTCGGTTCGTCCAGAAGCAGGACATCGGCAGCACTCACTAGTTCCCGCGCCAGCCCGAGTCTCCCGCGCTCTCCGCCGCTTAGCTGCTCGAGGGGCTGTGTTCGAGCCCTTTCAGCATCGAAGCCAAGACCCTGTAGCACGGCGTCCACTCGGGGGGCGAAGGTGTATCCGCCTTCCCGCTCGAAACGCTCGAGGTCCCGATCGTACCTGACCAGCATCTGCGGTGTGGCTGCCTCACCGACCTCTGCCAGCACGTTTGCTTGTTCCGACAGCGAGCGCTCGAGCGCGAGGAGATCTGCAAACTCTCCAGCGCCGGCTTCCCATACGGTCTTCGCGCCGCCGAAATCACGGTGCTGTTCCAGAAGAGCCAGGCGAAGGCCGGGCTGACGCGTAATCGTGCCTTCGGTTAGTTGCTGTGACCCTGTAATCAGCCGCAAGAGAGTTGTCTTGCCGCTTCCATTCCTGCCCAGGATCGCCCATCGCTCTCCCTGCCCGACCGTGAACGATATTCCCTGGAATATTCTCGTCGCACCGAATTCGACACCGGCATTCGAGACTGATATCTGAGTCAAGCGCGCAGAACACTCGAGCACGCTGCGAGGCAACGCTCGACGGACTCTACAGTGTGGTCGCCCATGTGTCCGATGCGAAAAGTCGAGCTCTTGAGCTTCCCGTAGCCGTTTCCGACAATGATTCCGCGCTTGGCTACAGCGGCCGTGAAACTCTCCGCCGGAAGATCAGTTGGAAGCTTGATGGTCGATACAGTCGGCGACTGGGATCCGAGAGGAGCAATATTCCCCAGGTTTTTCCGGGTTTCGTCGCTGATTTTCGCTATCCATTCCTGGGTTCGAGTCGCCATTGCCTTGTGCCGGGCCCATCGAGCCTCGACACCTTCAGCGGCAATGGATTGGAGTTGGACTTCGAGCGCGAACAGCAGCGAGAGGGCCGGCGTACTTGGCGTCTGATTCCGGCGAGCATAGGCATCGAGCTCGACCAGATCGAAGTAGACCCCGCGTCCATGCGTTCCGTTCGCCTGATCCACGTAAGCCGCCGAAGCGACCGCGAAGGACAGACCGGGCGGGAGAGCCAAAGCTTTTTGCGATCCGGTCAACGCGTAGTCGAGCTTCCATTCGTCGAAACGTAGCTCTGCTCCTGCGAGCCCACTCACGCTGTCGATCAGGCAGACAATTCCGTTGCGGTGTGCACAGTCTGAAATTGCATGCACATTGTTGAGTGCGCCGGTAGAGGTTTCGGAATGGACAACCGTGATCGCGCTGTACTTCCGTATCGAAAGCCTTTCGTCGAGCTGCGGTATTGTGTGTATCTGCCCCCACGGTACGTCGTACCGATCGACATCCCGTCCACACATCGAAGCGATGTGAGCAAACCGTTCCGAGAATGCTCCGTTCACGAGACAGAGAATCCGTCCTTGAGGAGCACAGCGAATCGCGGCTTCCATCATGCCTGTGGCGGAGGAAGCGCTAATGTAGACGGGACGGTCGGTTTTGAAAACGGGACGAAGTCCCTGCTGAAGCCGCGCGAACAACCGTTCGAATTCAGGGCCGCGATGTGGAATCATCGGTTGCATCATGGCGGCCATGATCTCTTCACGAACTTCGGTGGGCCCCGGAAGAAAGAACGTCCCAAAGGTTTTTGTCGTGCTCATTCCAGTATCAAGTCTCTCAATTGGTCGAAATTCTCTATGACGTAATCCGCCTGCTCTATCACTGGTTGACGTCTTGTGAACCCGGTAAAGGCGGCGAAGCCCTGCACCACCGACTTGATTTCGCAGTCGGTCATCCCGTCGCCGACTGCGAGTATTGGACCCTTGAGGTCGATTTGCCCAACAGTGATGCGTTTCCCGTTCTGGCGGGTCAGCAATGAAGCTTCATCGAACCCTACGTACTCCCCATGCTGGTCGAAGAATACAGAGACGGCGTAAACATTTCCTTCTTCCACGCCGAGCTCTCTCGCAAGCGGAAGTATCGCTTCGCGCAACCCTCCGCTAACCATTACCACTTCGATACCGTGAGTATGCAGTTCTGCGATGGTCTCGGCGGCATGTGTCGCCATCCGTTCGACGTACACTTTTCCGAGCTGCCCAATCTCGGGCAATGTCGGCTTCACTACGCGCATTCTTTCTCCATAGACTGCTTCGATCGGAATGTCCCCTTCCATCGCTCTCTCGGTGAGCGCGGCACTCCATGCCTCGATGTCGGGTCCGCGCCGTGCCGCCAGCCAATCGATTCCTTCGACCGCGCTCAGCGTCGAGTCGACATCGAGGACGATGGAATTGAAGCGGCTCACAGGATGTTGCCGGGCGCCAGAATTCCGAGAGGATCGAGCTCGGTCTTTACCGCCGTCATCATCGAGATCTGGAGGGCATTCATCTGCAGTGGAAGCCACCTGCGTTTGATCTTCCCGATTCCGTGCTCGGCCGCGACGGTGCCTCCGAGTGTCAGCACGCGCTTCAGAGTCTCCTCTACCGCCTGTTCTATGGTAGCAAGCTCGCGTGCATCGCGAGCTACGAAGTTCTGGTGAGGATGACCATTTCCGGCATGGCCGTAGATGACGGGTTCCTCGATTCCCAACTGCTCCACTAATGCGCGAGCAGCCTGAATCGCCTCAGGCAGCTTTCGGTACGGGACCGCCCAGTCGGTTGAGACCTTTCTTCCACCAGAATCGCGATATCTGCTTCCACGCTCGTTCATTGTTGCGGGGATGCTGTGACGTATTCTTCGCGCTTCTCTGAGTCTCGCCTCGCCGTCAAACACGATTGGCTCGAAATCCGCCGCAATAACCTCGATCAGGTCTATCCATCTGGCGAGACTCGAATCCAGATCGTCGTTGATTTCCTCTTCGACGTACACCATCGCCGCCGCCTCTGCCGGGATGATTCCCGGTGCTGCCGCGCTTCGCGCGATCTCAATCGCGTGTCCGTCGAAGTATTCAATACATCGTGCTGACAGTGTTGCCGACTCTCGCGTCGCAATTACGAAATTCAGCGCTTCCTGCTCGGTCCTGAAAAGAACCCCCAGTCCGACTACGTGATGTGGCAGAGGCAGCAGAGAGAGTTCCGCCTCTACGATTATTCCCAACGTGCCTTCACTTCCGATGAACCAGTCGATTGGATCGTGAGCAAACGCGTAGCCGACGGTGTTCTTCTCGAGATCCGATCTTCGGAACTCCATCAGCTCCCCACTGGCCATCACCACTTTGAGTGCGCGCACATGCCTGCGTGTCGCGCCGTATTTGAACGTGCGCGCGCCCGAGGCATTACAGGCGATCGCCCCCCCGATCGTAGACTCTTCTTCGCTGGTAGGATCAGGGGCGAACAAAAAACCGGCTGCAGCTGCGGTTCGCTTGATCTCACCCACTAATGCACCAGGCTCGACCTTGATTGTTCGCCCTTTCTCGTCGGGAGCCGAAATTCGGTCGAGCGAGCGGAGAGAGAGCAGCATTCCCTCGTCGGTGATCGAAGCCCCGGTTGTACTTGTCTGTGCGCCTGCACATGTGATTGGAATCCGGTCACTCGCGGCTTGCCGAACCAGCTCCATCACGTCATCGACGGATTCGGGCCGCGCTACCAGGTCCGGAACAAGGTGAAGACCAGATGCATCGGCCTCGTAAGACTCCCGCACGCTCTTGTCACTACTGACGCTGACGCTCACCCGGTGTGGAAGCAGACGACCGCGGCAGACGAGACATCCGGAAGGCGAAGCAGGGATTCGCGGATCGTCTCGCTCACGTCTCCATCGACCGATACTGCCGCGAGTGCCTGTCCTCCCTGCGCAAGCCGAGCCTGGTGGTATTCCGCGATGTTGACTCCAGCTTCACCCAGGAGAGTGCCGACGCGGCCAATCACACCCGGAACGTCGTTGTTCGTGAGGATCAAGAGCGTATCGCGCGGCTGGATATCGACGTGAAATGCGCCAATGCGCGTGAACCGCGGCAGTGCGCCGGGTTGCGCCGTCCCCGCGATCGCTATCTCCTGCATTCCGCCGCTCAGTCTCACTTCAATGGCGTAGGGATTGTCCTGCGTTGGAGTCTCAGTCGTTGAGAGATCGATGCCGCGAGTCTCCGCCATTGCGCGGGCATTGATCAGATTGAGCCGTTCCTGCTCCACGGTTCCTTCGAGAAGTCCGCGTGCGGCAGATGCCAGCAGTGCGCTTCTCGCCGCGGCGAGCGCTGCCCCCGAACGAATATCTACGCGCTGTATCGCGCGCGTCCCTTGAGTCGCGAGAATCGCTCGCCCGACCGCCGCGGCCCGGCGCGCCAGAGTAAGTGCAGGCTGGACATCAGCCCATTGCCCGCCGACATCGGCCACATTGATCGAGCGGGACAGTTCTCCACTCAAAAGCGCGTCGCGCACGGCGATGCATACATCCACGGCAACGTTTCGCTGCGCTTCTGTGGTAGACGCTCCAATGTGCGGCGTGAGCAGGACATTCGGCAGTGCACGGAATGGGTGATCAGCAGCCAGGGGTTCTTTCTCATATGCATCCACGACTGCCCCCGACAAGTGCTTGTTGTCGAGAGCTTCGAGCAATGCGGCTTCATCGACTATTCCGCCACGCGCCATGTTGACTACGATGGACCGCTGAGGGAGCCGTGCGAGCTCCCGCTTGCTGATCATGCCCGTCGTTTCGTCAGTGAGCGGGGTATGGAGCGTGAGGATGTTCGACTGCTCCAGAAGACTGTCGAGCGATTTGACTTCCTGCACACGCAATGCTTCGAAGCGCGACTGGGCGATGTATGGATCATATGCAATGACATTCATTCCGAACGCGCGGGCACGAGCGGCAACCTCCCCGCCAATCCGTCCGAGCCCTACGATTCCAAGGGTCCTGCCTTTGAGCTCGGACCCGAGAAGAGATGACCGATCCCATCTCCCAGCTTGCATGGAGCTCGCTGCCTGGGGGATGTGCCTAAGGAGCGAGATCACAGCGCCGAAGAACAGCTCCACTACCGCGATGGTATTCCCGGCCGGAGCGTTGATGACGGCTACCCCGAGAGATGTCGCGGTATCGAGGGCGATATTGTCGACTCCAACGCCAGCGCGACCAACCACCTTCAGCTTACGTGCTTTCTCCAGCAGGTCAGCCGATATGCGCGTAGCGCTGCGTCCAACGATCGCGTCGTAATCAGCGATACGGGCAAGGAGCGCGTCCTTGGGTAGCGTCGGTACTTCGTCAACGACGAGCTCCGGCTCAGCCGAAAGGATTGCCACACCTTCGGCATCGATTTCATCGGTGACGAGAACACGGTAAGTCACTATTCCTGGCCGGATTTGAGCGGGAGGGTCGGTGGTTCAATATCGCTCGGGCGAAGTAACCCCCACAAGCGAGAAACCCGTTACTTACCGTGTAGTCCAACTCTTCCACGTGTCCTCGTCCGCTCCGATGGCAAGCTGGTTGGCGTTTCGCACCAGCGGCATCACGAGCAAAAGTGGCTCTTCGGAAAGCTTCTCGAGCCAATGATCGTCCGAAAGTTGCGCGTAGCGCAGTCCAACCTCGCCAAAGCGACTTGATTCTTTATCAACCAGAGCCATCACACCAAATTTTCGGGCGAATCTCCGTAACTCGGCGAGAGCCGCAGGCCTCTCCAACAAATCGACGAAATGGGTCTTTATTCTTCGTTCCGAGAAGAAACGAAGAGCTTTGCGTGTATCTGCGCTTTTTCTGACTCCAAAAATCTGGACTTCCAATCCCTAGACCCGACCCTGAAACGATGAATGATGAAAGGTGCAGTCCTCGACCCGCAATCGATGCAGCATGAGCTAATTTATTCGCCTGCCTGGTGGATTCCCGGCGGTCACCTGCAGACTCTGTGGGGAAAGCTCTTCAGACGACAGCCGGCGGCGCCGACCGTGCTCGAGCGGTGGGATACCCCCGATGGTGACTTTATTGAGCTTCACCGGGTAAGTGCCGATCGCGGATCACCGCGGGTTCTATTGCTTCACGGGCTCGAGGGAACCGTTCGCTCGCATTATGCACAGGGATTGCTCAATGAAGCAGCGAGTAGAGGCTGGGGTGCTGATCTGCTGATATTCCGCTCGTGTGGGTCAGAGATGAATCGCACTCGGCGATTCTATCACTCCGGTGAAACGACCGACACCGCTTTCGTGCTTGAGAGAATCTCACAGCAGTTCCCGGCTTCTCCTCTTGCTCTCGCCGGTGTTTCCCTTGGTGGAAACGTTCTGCTCAAGTTCTTGGGCGAAAGAGGCGAAGACTTGCCACCCCAACTCAAGGCCGCAGCCGCGATTTCCGTCCCGTTCGACCTCAGCCGCTCGTCCAAGAGGATCAATCGTGGACTCTCGCGGCTCTATCAACGATTCTTTCTCACCTCTCTTCGCAGGAAGGCCCAGGATAAGGCAGTACGATTTCCCGATCTTGCTCCAGCCGCTCGAATCGCTGGCCTTCGAACACTGGAAGACTTCGATAACCTGATCACCGGTCCGCTACACGGATTCCGGAACGCCGATGACTACTACGAGCAATCGAGCTCGCTGCCCTGGTTGAACCGAATTAGACTCAAGACGCTACTATTAAGTGCTGTTGACGATCCGATGTTGCCTCCGGAAGTTCTCGACGAAGTTCGTGAGGTCGCGAGGCAAAACCCGGCTCTTCAGCTGGAATTCGCCCAGCGCGGCGGACATGCGGGCTTCATAGCTGGCTCAGTCCCATGGCGTCCATTTTATTATGCGGAGTATCGCGTTGGAGAATTCTTCGCCGGACAGTTTGCCCGGGCGTCGGCCACCAAGTCCTCAGCCAAACAAGGGAGTCGGTGATATGTGTGCTCAATCTCCTGCCATCAGACTAGCGTTGACCGTCACGTTTCTCGGGGTGGCGTGCAGTAGCAACAAGATGGTGCCTGCCGCCGACTCGCACGCGGGGGCAGATCATGCCCTGCCTGTGTCTTCCACCGCGATTGTCAGCGCCCCCGATGACCGCGCACTGCCTCCCGATGCTTCAGGAGCGCTCGCGCGGCTCAACGGCTCCCCACGCCATAGCGAGTGGGTGACGATCCGTACTGGTGACGGAGACAGTGTCCACGCGTGGGTGGTCTACCCCGAGAGGAGCAGCAAGGCGTCGGTGGTGCTGGTCGTCCATGAGATTTTTGGATTGTCCTCATGGATACGCAGCGTTGCGGACCAGCTGGCTGCCGATGGTTTCATCGCGATTGCCCCGGATCTGCTCACGATGAAAAATCTCCCCAACGGCCCGGATAGCGTTCTCGGTCCGCTGGCGCAGGCCGCGATCAGGACACTCGATCCGGCTTGGGTCCAGAGACAACTCGACGCTGTCGCTCAGTACGGAATGTCGCTCCCGGCTGCGGAAAAGAAATACGGCATTGTCGGTTTCTGCTGGGGTGGAGGCATCTCTTTCGCACACGCAGCTCATTCGCCCAGCCTTGGGGCGTCCGTCGTCTACTATGGAACGTCTCCGAAGACTGCCGATCTCGAATCGGTCAGAGCACCTGTTCTCGGATTGTACGGTGGAAACGACGCACGCGTAAACGCTACGATTCCGCCAGCCGACTCGGCCCTTCGCGCACTTGGTCGCACCTACGTGTCCAGCATTTATCTTGGCGCTGGACACGGCTTTTTGAGACAGCAGACAGGAATGGACGGCGCGAACATAGCGGCTACTCGCGCGGCGTGGCCAGCAACGATAGCCTGGTTCAAGAAGTACCTCGGATCCTGAGCGCTTAGCCCATCCCAGGTCCTGATCTGACGCCAGCTTTCGAGCCTGTGACAATCCTCAAGATCTTTTTTCTCGCCGCGTTCATCAGCGGCCTCGTGCTGGCCGTGTTCGCGATGCTGCATGGAGTCGAGTACACTCGGCGGAAACGAAACCGGTCGCGTACACCATCTCCATTTTTCAATCTGCCGGCAGTTGCCGCATTCGCGGTGGGGTTCGGAGCCGTTGGATACCCGCTGGCGTCGCGAACGATACTGCCGCCCTGGGCCATCCTCCTCATCGCAATTGGTGGTGGGGCACTGGCAATCACGGGAATGATCACGCTGTTGGCCCGGTGGGCGCTGCGCGGGCTTTCCTCCCCTTTGTCGGAAGAACACGAGATCCAGGGCCAGCTTGCGCTCGTGATCCGGGACATTACCCCCGCACGAGAGGGTGAGATTGCCTACGAATACCTCGGCAAGCGTGAGGTGGTGCCTGCTCGCTCTCTCGGGCCGACAGTCATTCCTTCCGGTTCGGACGTCGTAATCGACAGAATCGAGGATGGAGTAGCCTTCGTTGAGGAGTGGGCTGTCGTCGAGCAGCGCCTCTAGGTTCCTCGGCCTTTTGCTCCGCGTACATAGAGAGCAAGCCAGTCCGGCCAGTTTCCGCTCAGCTCGAAAAAGTCGTCAAAGTAGACGGAGACCGCATGATTGACGTTCGACAAGAAACTAACTAGGCGAAGATCCACGGGCAGCACTTATGTTTAATGTATGTCCCCATCGCAGAACTTTGAAACCGAATTCGACGTCATAGTCATCGGCGCTGGCCATGCCGGAACTGAAGCGGCTGTCGCTGCCGCTCGTCTCGGAGCTCGTGTCGGGCTGATTACGAGCGCTCTCGAAACGATCGGACAGATGTCGTGCAACCCGGCAATCGGTGGCGTCGCCAAAGGAACCGTCGTCCGCGAGGTCGATGCGCTCGGGGGAATCATGGGACGAGCTACTGACCTTGCCATGGTTCAATTCCGCATGCTCAATCGCAGTAAGGGGCCGGCTGTCTGGGCACCGCGCGCACAGTGCGACCGCGGACTCTACCGGCGCGCGGTCAGATCACTTCTTGAGCAGCACGGAAACTTACAAACTGTTCAGGGCACGGTTGCCCGGCTCGTCCTCGACCTGAATGAGCGCCGTGCCCTTGGCGTCGAAACCCTCGAGGGACGACGCTTCGGCGCGGGAAGCGTGGTAATCACCACAGGCACATTCCTGCGTGGCCGAATCCACATTGGGACGGAGACACATCTGTCTGGCGGTCGAGCGGGGGAGGGGGCAACTACTCACCTCGCTGAACAACTCGAGCAGGCTGGCCTGACGGTCGCCCGATTCAAGACCGGAACTCCGCCGCGCATAGATGGACGATCCGTCGACTACTCAGTGCTCGAGATGCAGGAGAGTGAGATCGAGCAATTCGACTATTCCTGGTCCCACTTCTGGCAGTCGAAGCGCCGTGAGGGCTCAGCTAGCAGACATCCCGTTCAGATGCCTTGCTGGATAACGTATCTCGAGGCAGATGGGAAGCGCATCATCAAGGACAACATCGCGAGGTCGGCAATGTACGGCGGCGTCATTTCGTCGCGAGGTCCGCGATATTGTCCTTCCGTCGAGGACAAGATCGTAAAGTTTCCCGACGCTGAACGACATCAGCTCTTTCTCGAGCCCGAGGGACACGATACTTCGGAGCTCTACGTCAACGGATTGTCGACATCGCTTCCCGCTCCTGTTCAGCTCGAAATCCTGCGATCTGTTCGCGGACTGTCGGATGTACGAATGAACAGGGCGGGTTATGCAATCGAATACGACTATTACCCGCCGACTCAGCTGGATTCATCTCTGCAGGTAAAGTCGGTTCGGGGTCTCTATTTCGCCGGACAGATCAACGGCACCACAGGTTATGAGGAGGCAGCGGGTCAGGGATTGGTAGCGGGTGTGAATGCGGCGCTCGCGACACAGCGCAAGCCGCCGCTCGTTCTGGGTAGAGAAACGTCCTACATCGGTGTGCTGATCGACGACCTAGTGACGCGCGGCGTCGACGAACCTTATCGGCTGTTCACTTCGCGGTCAGAGTTCAGGCTCACGGTGCGACAGGACAATGCGCTGAGGCGTCTCGGCTCCATAGGCCTTGGGCTCGGCATCTACTCCAAACCCGAAGAAGAAACGATCAATACGCGACTGCATCATGAAGACTCTGCACTGAGGCTGGCAGAGACGACGAGTATCCGTCCTGACCAAGCCGAGCCGATTCTGTCAGCTGCACGAAGTGCACAGCTCTCACACCCTGTAAGGATCATTGAAGTCGCGAGACGACAGGATGTCTCGCTTCAGAGACTGCTTAAGGCTATCGGATTGGGGACGGAGATCGACGACGAAGCGCTCATCACTGCCGATCTCGAAATCAAGTACGCAGGCTATTTCGAGCGTGAGCGAGCGCAGGCCGAGCGTATGCGGCGCATGGGCGACTTTTCGCTCGACGCGGATCTTGAGTACGACGAAATGCGATCCCTGTCCTTCGAGGCCAGGCAGAAGCTGTCGAATCTCAGACCTAGCTCACTGGCGCAGGCTTCGAGAATCCCCGGCGTGAGCCCCAGTGACCTCCAGAATCTCGTCATCGAGATTGAGCGGCGTCGACGGGTAGCAGCTACACGGTAGGCGCGAGCTGGGTGGACTTCCACTGAATGAGAAGTACCCCTCCCGCGATGAGAATGCCGCCCATTAGGGTCGCCATGCTCAGCTGATTCCCAAGCACTAGTACCCCAAGAGTCGCCGTGAAGAAAGGCTCGACCGTCGCTACGATGGCAGTTCGCACAGGGCCCAGAACAGCGAGGCCTTTGATGAGCGTCAAGAATGCGATTACCGTCGAGACGAGTGCGAGCACGAGAATCTCCGTCCATACCGCGACGCCAGCAGGAAGAAAGAGCTCCCCCGTGAACAGTGCGGCAATGACGAAGGCCATCGCCGCTCCTGCTACCAGGAGAAAAGTTGCAATAACGGCTGGTATGCCATCCTGTACGTGCTCAAGCGCTGGCAGATAGGCCGAGTAGAGCAGAGCTGACGCGAGAGCCAGCGTTACTCCTATAGGGTTGAGCTTTTCGGTTGGCACCCCAACCATGATCGTGATACCTGCCAGTGCCAGCGTTAGCGCAATTACGCGTACGGGTGTGAGCTTTTCAGTTCTCCGGATTGCAGCCAGAAGTGCCACCCATGCGGGATATGTATAGAAGAGAAATGCGAGCGGACCGACGGGTATGTACTCGAGGGCGTGAAGACTCAGATAGGTGATGAGTGCCTGACCGCATCCGCCAATCACGAGAAGCTGGATGGGACGCTGTTTCGGAATCGAGCAAAGCTGCTTTGGTCGAGCGACGGCAGCGAGGAGAACCACACCCAACGCATACCGCCACGCCATCGCAGTCAGAAGAGGAACACCAGCGGCGGTAACGAGGACCGTTAGGACGGAGATGGAGCCAAAGCTGAGCGCTGATAGGATAATCAGCAGTGTAGCGCGGCGAATCGGAGCGTCTGATGATTCCATCGGACGAATGTAGCTTTAGCCGATATTCAGGGCCATTTTTTCGGATGAAGCGCAGTTACAGATCTGCGTTGTGCACGTGTTAGCCGTGCGCGCCCGCATTTTCACAACTTATCTCACATGACTTCGTCGACTTCTACCGAACAGCCAGCGCCTGTTCCACCGGCTAGCCAGGAAGACTTCAAGGACCTTGGTTTCGGCGCCGAGGTCGCCAGAGGCACACGTCAGCGGCTGCTCAATCCCGATGGGGGCTTCAATGTCGTTCGAGAAGGGCTCGACCCGTTCTCGTCTCTAAGTCTCTATCACTGGCTGCTGACGATTTCGTGGCCGAAATTCATTGGCTTCATTACGGGTTCGTATGTAGTCGTCAACGCTCTTTTCGCATTAGCGTTTTTGCTTTGCGGGCCTGATGCGCTCCAATCCAGCTCCGGGAGCTTCGCGGGACAGCCATTCTATCGAGCGTTCTTCTTCAGCGTCGATTCCTTCGCGACGATCGGTTACGGAAACATCATTCCGGTTGGCGTAGCCGCGAACACGCTTGTCACGATCGAGGCTCTGCTCAACATCCTTGGGATTGCGCTGGCGACGGGCGTTATTTTCGCGCGGTTCTCACGGCCATCGGCAAGAATCATTTACAGCCGTAACGCGATAGTCGCTCCGTACCGCGACAAGACTGCGGTGGAGTTCCGCATCGCGAATGCGAGGAGCAGCCAGTTGATCGAAGTACAGGTCCAGGTAATTCTCACCAAGATCGAGCACGTTGGCGGATCGACCGTGCGAAAGTTCTACGATCTGGATCTCGAGCGCCATCGTGTCGTGTTCTTCGCGCTCAGCTGGACCGTTGTGCATCCGATCGACTCGAATAGTCCCATGTGGGGTTTGACGAACAAAGATCTCATCGATTCTGACGCAGAGTTCCTGGTTCTTCTGATCGGAACCGATGAGACTATCTCGCAGACAGTACACTCGAGATCTTCGTACAAGGCAGACGAGATTATCTGGGGCGCGAAATTCGCGAACATGTTTCTGCGTACCGAGAGCCAAGGAATCATCGGCATGAACCTGAGCCGGATTCATGACATCGAAATGGTGTTCTCGGGGTAGATCTGATTTTCGTTAGATAAAATGCAGGCTCCGACATTCTACTTCCAAAGAGAGAAGCCATGAAAATCAGCCGGTGGCCCTTTTTAATGGCGATTATACCGCCATTAACCTTACAGGCCCAAGACAGTCGAGCGCCATTCGGGCCAATACCGCAAATCATTGTGACTGGCCGCGGAGAGGTCAAGGTTTCGCCAGACAGAGCCACGATACAGATCAGCGTTCAGACACGTGCGCCGACTGCGGCTGCTGCCGCTGCGGAAAATGCGAACAAGCAGCAGGCTGTTCTCACAGCCCTTCGAGTTTTGGACTTGGGAAACGATCAGCTCTCGACGATCAATTACAACGTCTATCCGGAGCAACGCTACGAGCAAGGGAAGGAGCCGGTGATCGTTGCCTACAATGTGACGAATACCATTCTGGCTGAGGTCCGAAAGCTCACTCAGGTTGGACCGGTAATCGATGCTGCTCTGTCGCACGGTGCGAACATGATTACATCCCTTCAGTTCTATGCCTCCAATACGGAGGCGGCCCGCCGTGCCGCTATTACAACCGCAATTGAAAAGGCGCGCGCCGATGCCGAAGCGGCAGCAAAGGCTGCACGCGGAACACTAGGGACTTTGCTCGAGCTCAACGTCAGTGCGTACTCGCCTCCTCCGCCGAGGCCCATGATGATGGCAGTTCGGAAAGAGGTGGCTCAGGCGGATACTCCGATAAACCCAGGGGAGGAGACGCTTGCAGTTGAGGTTAGCACCCGATGGAGGTTTCTCCCGGCCCAGTAGGTACAGTTTCCACGTGGAACACTGTTTACCTGTTCCACGTGGAAACCCCGTCAGGACCTAGGTAGATTAGGCGCCATACCTAACGGCAGACTGTGGCGCGAATCATAGCAATTGCAAACCAAAAGGGTGGAGTCGGCAAGACGACCACGGCAGTGAATCTGGCCGCCAGTCTCGCCGCGGCAGAACAGCGAACCCTTCTCATTGATGCTGACCCCCAGGGAAACACGACGAGTGGCGTGGGTCTCCAGAAGGAAAACGTTCCCCTCAGTCTTTATGACGTCCTGGTCGGGAATTCAGATCTCGGGTCTTCCCGGCAGACTCGCGTCCAGTTCGAAAACCTTGATGTGGTAGGCGCCACTCCGGATCTGGCAGCGGCCGAAGTAGAGCTCGTCGACAGGCATGACCGTGATCACGTCATGCGGGAGGCTGTTGAATCCCTCCGATCCGATTACGACTACATCATCATCGACTGTCCTCCTTCGCTTGGGCTGATCACGATCAACATGCTCGCCGCGGCGGATGCTCTCCTGATTCCTCTCCAGTGTGAGTACTACGCCCTGGAGGGCCTTTCCCAGCTTCTCAATACAGTCCATCGCGTACAGCATAGCGCGAATGAAAGGCTTAGTATCGATGGCGTCTTGCTGACCATGTACGACTCGCGCTTGAACCTCTCGAAACAGGTTGCGGAAGACGCGCGGGAGTATTTTGGGCCGAAGGTTTTCAGCACCGTCGTACCAAGGAATGTCCGGCTAGCGGAAGCGCCGAGCTTCGGGAAGCCGATCATCCTCTACGACGCGGCCTCGGTAGGAGCACAGGCCTATATGAATGTCGCGAAGGAGTTGATTCAACGAACCGCGCAAGGAGATGATAGTGGCCACTGAGAAAACATCCAGACGATTGGGGAGAGGACTCGAAGCGCTCCTCGGGAGCGCCGGCGGCTTGGCTTCGAGCGATGATGGCGCGTTGAAATCAATCCCGATCGGACAGATCGGCAGAAACCCATTTCAGCCGCGGAGAGAATTCAACTCCGAGGAGCTCGGAGAGCTTCAGGAAAGCCTGAAGGCAAACGGCCTTCTTCAGCCGATAACGGTGCGACGCCGATCAGGAAAAGGTGGATTTGAGCTGATTGCCGGCGAGCGCCGTCTGCGCGCTGCAACGAAACTCGGCTGGAAGGAAATTCCGGCGATCATCAAGGAAATCGATGACAAGACGATTCTAACTCTGGCCTTGGTTGAGAATCTTCAGAGAACCGACCTCAATCCGATCGAAGAGGGAGAAGGCTACCACAAGCTTTCCCAGGAATTTGGGTTGACGCAGCAGCAGATTGCAGAAACTGTGGGAAAGGACCGAACGACGATCGCTAACATGCTTCGTGTCCTTCAGCTCCCGGAAATTGTCAGGAAGCTGCTGCAGGAGGGCCAGCTCACCATGGGGCATGCGAAGGTCCTGCTTGGCCTGGAGGATCCGGAGAAGATCGCGACTCTTGCGCGTGAGATCGTAAAGGAGGGATTGACCGTAAGGGAGGTGGAGCGGCGCCTCCGTGAGTTCATAGGTCCGCGCACTGGAAAGAAAGCAGGACGACCAAGGTCTGTAGACCGACTGCCCCCGGAGGTCAAGCGCATTGAGGATCGACTGCGCCGCTTTCTCCAAACTGACGTCACAGTCAGCGTCGGCAAGAACAATCGGGGTACGCTCACGCTGCACTTTTACTCTGCCGATGATCTCGAGCGGCTGCTCGACGTCATGCGACTGCCAGACTAATCAACAGACTTGTCAACTTGAGTGCTAACTCGTTGGTGCGCAATTGGTTACGTCCAAAGCCTACGGGCGTTATGGTGGTTCTCCACACAAATATGCACCGTAATTAATGACAACATCAGCAGATCTCGCCGCTTATACAGATGAGCTGCTGTATACCACCAGCACGCCCGATTATCCCAATGCAGTCAATGGCCTTCAGCTCGAGAACCGCTCCTCAATACGGGGAATTGCTGCCGCGGTCGATTTTTCGACCCGGGCGATCCGCGGTGCCATCGAGAACGGAGCCAACTTCCTCATCGTGCATCACGGAATGTTTTGGGGTGGTCTCGAACCGATCAGCGGTCCCTCATACAGGACGCTCCGGATGCTGATGGAGAATGACATCGCTGTCTATTCTTCACATCTGCCGCTCGACCGGCATCCCACGCTTGGCAACAACTCCCTGCTTGCGGCAGCACTCGGCCTTACGCCAACGGGGTCGTTCGCACACTTCCAGGACATTTTCATCGGGTTGAGCGGCGAGAGCGACATTGAGACAGACTCGCTGACTACACGCGCCCGAGAGTTCGCCAGGAGCTACGGTGAGATACGCACATCGGTAATCCCAACCGGGCGACGAACGAGAAAATGGGGAATTTGCACTGGAGCCGGTGCTTCAGCAGAAACACTCAGTGAAGCATCGGCCACGGGCATCGACACTCTGATCGTAGGCGAAGGTCCACACTGGACTGCGGTTCATGCCGAGGAGCATGACCTGGCGATTATTTATGCCGGTCACTACGCGACAGAGACTCTGGGCGTACGCGCATTGGCCCAACATTTAGGCGAGAAGCGCAAGCTGCCGTGGACTTTTATCAGCGCGCCTACCGGGTTGTGAGAAGTTACGCATCGGGCTGTCGCAGCCCGATACATCAACAATCGGTGTAGGCACTTCTCCATCTGGAGCGCCATTGCCCGGGAGCTGTGCGTTCGATCAGACCGAGCTTTCGCCCATCGTCGTACTCTATGTTGACGACGACAGCAAGTGTCTTTGACGGCCCGATTTTCACAGCCGCGAGTACTTCAGTCGCTTGCGTCGTCTCTTCAGCGCCCGCTGTCCGGCTGTAGTAGCCTGCGGTGTACTTGCCCGTCGTTCCCGCTGGTCTTTCGCCGATGATGAGAAGATGTTCCAGCCTCGGGTTTGCTTCTTCATTCACGCTGCGAACGACATCTGCAAGTACGACTTCAACGGAATCGAGCCGGAAGGTGTAAGCGGATCGCACCCTGAAGGGCAATCCTCTGAATGTGGGATCAGAAGCGATCGCCAGAGTGGCTGCTGTCTGTGCGAGAGAGGCGGCAAGGGCGGCTGAATCCGTGCTGGGCATTGCTTCAATAGAATCGAGCTCGATCGCTTGCGCGTGTCCGCTCGCGAAGCCAATGCGCCACTCCGAACCGGCAGTGCGTACTCCCGCGAGTGGCCAGCCGTAGCATTCCTGTTTCGTATCCGCCAATCGGAGGGCTACTACCGGAGTCGAACCCTCGACCTTCCCTCCTTTTCCAAAGAGATCGAAAACCAGACCCGCGACTGGTGCGCCGTTGCCCTGAACCGACGCAATTGTACTATCGGTAACCTCCGGCAGTATCACGGCTGCGCTGTCTGTGCTATTTCCTATCGAAACAAGCATTACGGGTCCGGCATCTACGTCCCAGTTAGTGCTGCTCGCCGGCGCTGACGGAAAGATGGGTGGGAGTGATCCTCGAGCGGAGTCGCTCGCGCTTCTCCCCGTGTCACGACAGGCAAGAGTAACGAGTGCCAACAACCCGGCACCGAGTGAGCGCATATGACCGAAGGTCATGGAATAATTTGGCCGTCGCATTTCTCAACCGCGAGACTACTGATCCCAATGCTACGTCACCATACGTATTTGAGCACAGCATTCGACGGTGTAAGGTTCACGCATGAGCCCTTAACGCTGAGATACTAATGGAATCGATGACAGCGGCTTTGAGCAATCCGGCAGGCGAAGGTGCCGGCGGAGGCGTCAGCATCACCGCGACGGGAGATCTGAACCCTCCGATGGCTCCGCTGAGAGAGCGCCTCAGCTGGGCGCTTTATGACTTCGCGAACACAGTCTTCTCAATGAACATCGCGACGCTGTACTTCGCCGCGTGGCTCGTCGGAGATCTCGGTCATTCGAACATGCTTTACGCAACTGCGAACGGAATCGCATCCGCACTCGTGGTAGTATCGATTCCGGTTTTCGGAGCTATCTCTGACGCAACGCAGAGACGGAAGCCGTGGGTCGTCGGCTTCACCCTCATCGCATGCATGTCAACGGTGGTGATGGCGATTCTCGGGCAGATCGGACTTCCGCTCATTGGAGAGGGAGTGACCGGCACTCTCTCGAGTGCCATGATATCGCCGGGCGTTGCGTTGTTCGGAGTGCTCGCAGCCTTTACACTCGCGAATTACGCATATCAGGGCGCCATGCCCTTCTATAATGCAATGCTGCCAGAGCTCGTTCCGGTGGATCATCGGGGACGTCTCTCGGGAATGGGTGCCGCACTCGGCTATGTCGGCTCGATAACAGGCGTCTTGCTGACCTTTCCGTTCTTCACCGGTGCTCTGCCGTTACTCGGCGCTCTTCCTGACCGCATCGTCGGCTTTTTGAGGAGCGCCGTTCCCTTCACCACATACGGCGGGCGCGTTTCAACGTTCGTTCCGACGGCGGCGCTTTTCCTTCTGTTCTCAATACCACTCTTTCTATTCTGCCGGGATCACAATGCCCTGCGCGGGAAGAGACATGTGCCGTGGCGTGAAGCGTTCCGAGATGTTCGTCAAACGCTGAAGGAAACCCGGAAGTATCCCGGAAGCATGAGGTTCATTCTTACTTCGTTTCTCTATCAAGATGCGATGGGGACGATAATCACCAACATGGCGCTTTACGCAATCTTTGCCATGGGATTCGTCAAAGGCTCCGAAGTAACGTTGTTCGTAATACTCACCATTCCCGCAGTATTCGGGAGTTACGCAATAGGCCGGCTGGTAGATCGCTTTGGACCCAAGCGAACTCTCTCCTGGGTTCTCACGGGATGGATCGTACTTCTGATAGCGATGATCGTCGCGCCATCGAGAGCAGCATTCTGGATTGTGGGCGCTTGCATTGGCCTGATCTACGGCGGCATTTCGACCGCAGAGCGGCCTTTGCTGTTGAGTCTTGTTCCCGATGTGGAGGCCGGTCGATTCTTCAGCCTGATGGTGCTCTCTTCGCGAGCTGCGGCTGTAGTAGGTCCATTCGTTTGGGCACTGGCCGTGGATGGCCTCACCTCATCGATGGGAGTCGGATTTGCCTATCGCGCGGGTGTCGCAACCGTCGCGATCGGAATGACGCTGGCACTTTTGATGTTGCGGGGGGTTCCTGACAACTTCGGCCGATTGGTGTCTTCGAAATGATTTACGGTGTCTTGAGATGGATTACCGGAATTGCCCTGCACTGGTTCTACGGAGATATCCGTGTGGTAGGCAAGGAAAGAATCCCGGCACGAGGACCGCTCCTGATCGCGGTCAATCATCAGAACGCCCTCGTTGATTCACTGATCGTAGGTTGGGTCGTGCCTCGCAGGATTGCAATGACAGCGAAGGCTACGCTCGCTGACAATCCACTGATAGCTTTTCTCTTCAGGATTCTACACGTGGTGCCCCTCCGGCGGGTCAGCGACGAAGCCAGAAAGGCGAACGGCTCTCCAATCGATCGATCGCGAAACCGCGAAGCATTTCGCGAAATAATCGATCTACTCG
>JALYKM010000152.1 GCA_030774785.1 Gemmatimonadota bacterium | reverse complement strand
CCAATCGGAATGTCGAGCACCCCGCTGATCTCTTCGTGCGTATAGCCTTCTACGTCGTGCATTACAAATACCGTCCTGTATTTCTCCGATAGCGAGTCGATTGCCCTCGCCAGCCTTTCCTTCAGATCGGGCTCCGCTTCGATCGGCGTCGCCCCTACCATCATTCCTTCTTCCATTGGCGCTTCACGATTCTTGAGCCGCTTCGTCTTCCTGAGTCCGTTGAGTGCCACCGAGACGCCGATAGAGTGAAGCCAGGTCGAGAGAGATGATTCGCCACGAAAACTTCCGATCTTTTCAAAAGCACGGATGAAGGTTGCCTGGGTGAAATCCCGCGCGAGCTCGTCGTCACCAGCCAGACGAAACGTCAGCCGGTAAATGCGATCGACATACGTCTCGTATAGCTCACGCTCGGCGGCGGCATCGCCGGCAACGACCCGCGTGATGAGTTGGATATCGTTCACCGAGCTCCGAAACTCGTAGGCAACCAATCCCATTGTCGACCTTCTGACACCCGGTGCCTGGAAAGGGTTGAGGATAAACTGTAAGGCCCGCTCTATGCCGTCTACGGGCGCACCTCCCAGGGCCACGCATGTCGAGTCCTCCGCAGCCAGATATCTCGCGTCAGTCCGCCTGGCGGCTGCTCGGGCGCGGGTTTCTCCTCCGCTGTCCGAACTGCGGCGGCGGCGGCCTCTTCGAAGGGTTCTTCAAGGTGAAGCAGCGCTGTCCGACGTGCGGGATGCTGCTGGAGCGCGGCGAATCGGACTACTTCCTCGGGGCGTACACCCTGAATCTGATAGCGGTGGAGTTACTGCTCGCTGTCGCTTTCCTCGTGGTCATGGTCGTGACGTGGCCGAACCCGCCATGGGATGCGTTGCAGTACGGCGGGGTGGTCCTCTCCATAATTGGCGCCGTGCTTTGCTATCCGTTCGCCAAGACCACCTGGCTCGCCCTCGATCTCATATTCCGGCCCGCCCACCGCGAGGACTTCATCACTCGCGTCAAATAGCAGGCGCTACTCTCCGGCGGGATAGTCTTCGGAGGGAGACGGGAGCTGCGCGACATTCACATCGATCGGCAGCCTCACGCCGTTGTGAGTTTCGACGACATCTAGAATTCCCTGCCATACCTGCGCGAACGCGTGTCCGACTTCAGCCGGAGCCTTGTCGATGGAGAATCCGCGCGCGCTGGCGATCCAGAATGGCGGATCGGCGGAGATTCCCGCGCCGGCAAGCACCTGCTTCACATCACGGTAAATCAGATCCGCGTTGAAGCTGTGAGCGTAATAGGCGGGCCGGAAGCGACCGTCCTCGAGCACCCGCGTTGTCCAGGCGCGATAGTAATCACGCATCGCCTTCGGCACCGCGTCCATCCGCTCTATGTCGAGGAATATCACGGTTCCCCGAGCGAATCCTTCGGCGGCCGTCTTCGCAATCGCGTCGTTCGCGTCAGCGGTACCGCGCGCGGCGCTCACGAACTGCGTCGAGCAGCTCGAGCCGCGTGACGCGCGAGGTGCGACGAGCACGCGCACCGGTACCCGCTTGTTGACGTACCGTACGACGCGCTTGCCGTTGCGCGTCTTCACCTGCCGAACGCGCTTCGTGACATAGCGAGTCACGGTGATCTTCCGCCCGGGCGTTCGGCCCCACGTCTGTTGGCCGACGTAGATAACCGCCATTCCCCAGCCCATGTTGGAGAGGGTTTCGCGCTTTCCTTGCCACGACGAGTCGTTGTGGCAGGGAGCCGACAGGTAGTAGCCGACCCACCGGTACGGCTTGTCAGCCGTCAGCCAGGCCTGCATCGCATCGTCTCCCGGATACATGAAAGTATCGAAGCCCAGATGCGGTCCATCCGACACGTTCTCCGCGATGTTGGCGGATGCGTCGGCAACCGCGTCGCCGATGGACGGGACCGGTATTGGAGAACCGCTGCAGGCGATCAGCCCTGCGGAGAGCAGCGCCAAGATCGATCGTCTTTCGACTTTTGACATCGGCTTCTCCAGGGTTGAGGTTGACCGCCAGTGCATGCTGGATGCAAGCTGACGGGCGAGGTCCACTGGAACGGAGATCTCACCAACATCTGTTTGACCGGTTTTCGGGGCCTGCGTTAACGCAGAATCGATTCAGCGGCGCCCGAACCCCGTCATACCCGCCCATCCGGGATCGTTCCTCTGACCTCAATCCTTGTCCGAGAAAGGTGACAATAGCATGTTTCCTGCTGAGTGTGATTAAGCTAAACCATTGTGTCTCATTTGGTTAGCCAATTGGCACGGGCTGGTATTCCTAATGCCCTTAAAGGCCCCAACCTCTTCAGTGGAGTCGCTTATGGATCTGCGACGCTTGATAGGTCTTTCTGGAGCCCTATCGTATTTGCTGGTACCTGTCGGTTTAGCCGCCCAGGTTGCTGGGGGCGTGGAGCTGTACGGCGCCCTCGACAACTCCTCGCCGGTAACAAGGACCGTCGGCGGGCTTTCCCTAAGTGTCGGAACGCCCTACGTAGGCATTCGTGCGAGCGGTGGTCTCGGGATCTCGTCCCTTGGTACTCAGACCGGCGTCAGCCAGGGACCTTCGAATCTGGTGTGGGCCACGGACGCCGATCTGATACTCGGCCCAGTCAACGCAGGGCTTGGTGAAGGCTTCATGCCCTACACGTTTGCCGGGCTCGGCATGGGAAGCAGCGCGCAGCCCGCAACGTTCACAGACGCCATCCGAACCTGGAGTTACGGGGCCGGACTTCAGCTCGCGCTGGGGCGAGTGCTGTCGGTGAACGGTGAGGCGCGTTCCCGCCATCTTGCCGCCATGGGGACCGCCGCGGACTCACAGTTCGTGCGGGGACTCGAGTATCGGATCGGTATTGGGCTCCACTTTGGTGGCGGACGCCAGCGCTCCTCGGTGTACTCGAGGCGAACATCCGACAACCCGCCGCGTGCGCCACGTCCGTCCCGCTCGACGCGCACCACCTGGCCGGTCAGTACTATTCCTGCGAGCGGCGCCGCTCGCAGAGTAGTGCCCACGGCGGAGCAGTACATAGGCACACCGTACCGTTACGGGGGCACGTCGCCGCGAACCGGATTCGACTGCTCCGGATTCGTTCAGTACGTCTATGGTCTTCAGGGAGTCAGCCTGCCGCGGACGTCGCGTCAGATGGCCGGATCCGGGGTCGAGTCATCGCTGCGCTCGCTCGCGGTCGGGGACCTGATGCTCTTCTCGCAAGGGGGGCGGATAAGCCACGTCGCCATCTATGCTGGCAATGGCCGCTTCATCCACTCCTCCTCCAGCGGAAACGGGGTCCGGTACGACGATTTGGGCACCCGGCGGGGCAAGTGGTTCGCGGATCATATGGTTACGGCTAGACGAGTGACGGGTGATGGCCACATATTGGTGAACGCATTAACGAGCGGTTCCCTGATCGCCTTCGATCAGCTCGACCCACCTGACAGCGCACCGCCTCCGTCCAAATGACCAATCGCGAAGACATTCCCGAGTTCGGCGACATCGAAAAGCCGCACGAAACCGTAGCAGACTCTTTCAGCGACGGCCTGGCCGGCAAGCCGTTGACCGTTCGGTTGGGGGATTTGTGGAGCGACTTTGTCCGGGTCGCTGACGAGCGGCGCGACCCGGATGCTCCCCCGCGGTCCCCTTCGGCAGTGCCCCTGCTGGACGACATGAAGGGCATTCTTCAGTGGGACTAGCTTGGCTCCGGTTTCCGGTGCCGTCGCCGTCGTGACCCATTGATTCCGGACGAATGACTCAGCTCTTCGACCAGCGCTGAATCATCGCCGGGAGCCCCAAGCCAGCGGAGTACGCTTTCGATCGCTGCGTCGTCGGTGAGCCGCGTTCGGACGCGCGCCGGCGTGACGCCGAAGACGCTCACCCAGTGCTGGGAGAATATGCGGGCCGTCTTGTAACCCAGCTTGATCGAGACGTCGAGCACCGAATAACCGGGATCGCGCAGATAGCCGAATCCCCGTAAAACCTTCGCCGCGACGAGGAGCCGCTTGGGCGAGCCCAACTGGGCCGTATCGAGATTCCGGTACACGCTGACTATCGCGATCCCTGCCTCCATCCCCAGATCCAGCGCACTCGTGTATTTGTGCGGCTGATCGAACAGGTTCTCGATAGCGACTGAGAGTTGTCTCGGGAGTTGTCGCAGCCGGTCGCCGATCGCGTCGATAACGCTGTGCGTCAGCGCGTTCCCCTGAACCTGCTCGACCCTTTCCCGGAATCGCTCCGGCGAATCGTCGAAGTGGTGGAGCACCACATCCTCGAGTCCCAGCCGGCCCAGCTGTGCCACCGCGTTGAACGCGGGGGCGTTGAGCGTGACATAGGCTATCAGCGGAAGCGACGGGTAGCGCTTCAGAAGACCGGCGACGGCGCCCACGTTCATGATCCCGTCCGCCGATGGGTCGAGGATGACGACACTGACCGGCTTGCGGCGGATGAAGGATTCGAGCTCCTGCCAGGAGGACGCGACCGCCAGGTCGGGCTCGTCAGCGAAGACGTGCTTGACGTGCGTGAGGAGCCGCGCAGGCAGGAACGCAGCGACGCTCAAACGGCGGTCGCGCTCATGATTCTAGGAAATTGGCGTCTGAATCTCTCCAGCGCGAGGGGAAATGATAAGAAAAGCACTGTTTTTGATACGAAACAGACATTTTCTGATAAGAAAATGCCATTTTCGGCATTCGCGGAGGGCCGTACCTTGGAGCCTGTTCAGTTCCGCAACGCGCCCTTCCCCTCGTCAGGAGATACTCCAATGATTCGCCGCAGACTTCTCATCGCCACCGCCATCATTGCTTCCGTCGTCGTCACCGCGTGCTCCGACATGACCGCTCCGAAGAACGACACGACCTGCCCGATGACTAGCGGTTCCTCGACCTGCACCCAATAAGGTTCAGCGCATCTCGAATCACTTCGCAGAGGTGGCGAACGCCGCCTCGCGAAGGTGAGATAGGCCCGTGACTACATAGCCGAGGTCTTCAGACCAGGCGGCCGGAATTCTGGGAGATTTTTCCGTGCGGGGTTCGCTTCGGCTCGCCTGGAGCCTGGAAAGGGCTGCTTCCGCTTCGAAGGCGATCTGATGAAGTTGGTTGCTCGACGCGAAACCGACGGCAGCGCGAAGCGCGTCTTCGGCGGCTTCGTGTTTCCCGAAATGATCAAGTCCTTCTCCCTGGAACAACAGGAAATACGCTTTGTGCGTTGGACTTAGCTTCGCCTCGGCAAGCTGCGAGGCATAGCTCCCAAAAGCGTCTTCAGCTCCCTCTCTGCTCGCGAGCTCCATCAAGTTGATCGTCGCCTGCCAGCGAACCCATTGCGATTGGGACGTGCCCTCAAGAATCATGTGGGCATCGCGCGCCGACTGAAGCATACCGAGCTCCGACAATCCGGCCGCTATGTCGGCGAGGACCGCATCGCGTGCCGCCGGCTTGGCGCAAAGATTCAGGGCTTCGTAACCGAGCTTCACACCCTCGGCGTGGTCCCCGCGGCGTTGCGCAATGACCGCGCGGCTGTGAAGAGCCATTCCCTCAACCTCGGGAAGCTCCTGATCGCGAGCCTGGACTATCACATCGTCCAGAATCGTCTGCGCCTGCGGAAGGTTTCCCTTGGCCAGGTATGTATTCGCGATACCGACCTGCACGGTCAGAAGGCCCGAGCGGTCGCCGAGCGTGTCGGCGATGTAGGCGGCCTGCGAGTAGGCTCTCGCCGACGTCTCCCAGTCGCCATTGCGCCGGGCGGCTCCGCCCACCGCGACGTGCGCTTCTACGGCGAGGCGCGCGTTCTTCTCCGGCCGCGCCAGCTTAGCGACCGTCGAAAAGACGTCGGTAGCAAGTCCCCAGCTTGCCTCGTAGTCCAGCGCGCGCCCGTACGCGAGGAGCGACGCGCACACGGTCTCGTCGATTGTCCCGCGCTTGGTCGCTCCCTCGAATACGGTGGTCAGGACGCCGCAGATAGGGTCGCCTTCGCTGACAGCTTCAATCGCTGCCCGCACACTGTGGAGCTGCGCCCAGCCGCCCGGATTGATGGGCGATCCGGTGTCACCATAAGTGTCCACGAGTCGCAGGATCGAGAGTCCGGCGAATACGGAACGCCAGGAGGCGCTATCCTCCTTCATGGAGCCAAGGGTGTCGAAATAGACCTGATGCCGGATCATTAGATGCCCGTTTGGGGGGAATTTTGGTGCTTAAAAATGCCACTCTGCTCGTGTTTTAGAAATGCCTGTTTCGTATCACCGGAGGGGCGTTTTCATGTCACCTCCGGAGAATTAAGGCCGTATAGAAGGGGTTAACGCCGCATGGGCAATCGGTCCCTCAGGACCCGCTCGGAAGGCGGTATGGACCAATCGGCGAGGCCGGACCACCAGGCATCGGGGCGCAGAACCGTGGTCCGGATTCGCCGGTGGATCCCTATGATCTTCCGGGGCTCGTATAGCCAAATGGCTGGAGCATCCTCGTTGATGACGGCGTAAGCCATAGTAAACCTCTCACGCGCCGTCGTGGGCCCCGCCGATAGCGCACTATCGAGCAGGGCGTCAAATGTTGGATTGCTGTACGACCCGTAGTTGACGCCATTTTTTCCGATGCCAGAGGTGCTCCACGCTCCTCTCGTTCCGTCGGGGCTCGACCCCATCACCCAGCCCCCCAGCGCGGCATCGAACGTACCTCGGGCTTCCCTGTCGACTTCCGTGGATGACTCGAGCTGCTCAAGCTGCACGCGAATGCCCATGCGGCGAAGCTGCTCCTGAAGCAGTGGTCCCATCCTGATCCTGTTCATGCTCGAAGTCGGGATTATGAGAGTGAACGCGAGCTTTTCCCCGTTTTTCTCTCTCATCCCGTCCGCACCGCGTCGGATCCACCCCAGTGAATCGAGCAGTTGGCTCGCGCGCGCCGAATCGAATGGGAGCTGCAAGCCCCGGGGATCAGTAGTTGGATAAGCTCGCACGACCGGACCGACTGGCACCAACGCAAAGGTGTCGAGCACGCTCCGTACGAGCGAACTTCGGTTGACGGACATAGTGATCGCGCGCCGAAGATTGCGATCGCCGAAGAGCGGGTGTGGCCGCTGCTTGTTCCGGGGATCACGCAGATTGAACCGAAGAAACGCGTAGTCCATTCCCGGCAGGATGATCGTGCGGAGAGTCCTGTGACGCGCTAGCTCCGGCAAATTCTCAGCGCGGAGCGCATCGAAGACATCAGCATCTCCGCTGAACAACCTCGTCACAGCCGTCGTGAACTCCGGCGCAAAGCTCCAGATCACGCGATCCAGTTTTGCCCGCCCGCGATAGTTGGACGCATCCGCTACGATCTCTACCGAGGCGCCTTTGTCCCACTTTCGCAGGCGGAAGCGTCCGCTTCCGATCGGCGGCGTCGCAGCCTCGTGCAGCGAGTCCACCGGAATCTTCTCGAGCTGGTGTGCGGGAAGGATCAGCATCTGCGCCGCGGCATCGAGGAACTGCGTCGGCAATCTCTGATGAAACCAGAACACGGCCGTGAGTGAATCGGTCACGGTCACGGAGTCAATGTTCGCGAGCTCGGTGTCGAGCCTGCCGCCGAGTGCGGGATTTTTGTTTAGCGCGAAGGTGAACTGAACGTCTCGCGCCGTGACATCCTTTCCATCGTGCCACTTCGCGCGCGGATTGATGTGAAACGCCAGCATCAGCGAGTCGCTCGACCAGCGCCACCGATCCGCGAGGGCCGGGCGAAATTCCTTTTCGTCCCGAGTGTTCAGATCCGGCCCGACGTCGGCAAGGTAATCGTAGATCTGTTCGGTGATCTGCCTCGACTGGTTTGTGAGTGCGAAGGGGGGGAAGAGAGTCCCCGGATCGACGGTCGTGGAGATTACGAGCGTGCCACCTGGCTCGCCCACAGCACCAGCTGGCGATCCCTCAGTACACACGACAAGCCACGGAACGAATGCCAGCGCAACAAACTTCTTCATTGCGAGATAAGGTAGCGCTGCCGTTCGCGCGTGGAAGGCGTTAACTCACGGAGTGATAGAAAACCGACAGTTTGGTGATATAGAATCGACATTGACCATCTTGTGGAACGGTGAAAACCTACATGATACATGGACGAAACGGCTACGAATCGCACGGATGCAATGCCCACCTTTCAGGTGGCTCAGTTGCGACGCGACGGACAGGACGTGATCATCGTCCCGGTGGACCGATCATTTGGACAACGGTCGCCGGCAGAGCAGGCCCGCATCCAGGAAGCATTTCAGCGCAGCGCCGCAACCGCCGACATTCCGGGCGTAGTGGTACCGGTTTGGGAGGATGCTTCGGGCAGAATGGCGTTTCGCGCTCCCCCACCCTGGCACGAGTTCTTGAAGAGCATAGACATGGTCTATGTCGCCACCGCGCTGAACCGAAGTCTGAGTCTCGAGTAGAGACTCCCGTGCGTCTCCATGGAGGCGCTTCTGAAATTCAAGGATCATTTCTCCGATAGCGCGGCGCTCTACGCTGGCTATCTGCACACGTGGTACGCCACCACCCGCTACGTCGCGGAGCAAGGATTCGATCCGGTAACAGATGTCGAGAGATCCCTGTCCCGGGATTGGGGCGATTCACAGAAATCCCGTGCCATTCGCTGGCCTCTCTACCTTCGCGCCGGAAAAATTCCCGCGAGCCGGAGCTCCTCCAAGAGACACAGTTGAATCCAGAGGTCCCGGCGGTGATACTCCGTTTGTGACCAATCATCCGTCAGGACGCACACTCTCCAGCGCCGCTGCATTTCTGGCGCTGCTCGCGTTTGCGGCTGCAGCGACGCGCGCCCAGGCGCAGCGCACGGGTCACGTCGTCAAGGGTGACATGCCCGCCGATACACTGGCGACGGCGCCAACAACGCCCAGTCGGCCGGTATCTGACTCGGGCCAGATTGCCGATTCGCTGCTCAAGCTATGCAAGCCGCACGTGAGTCATTCCATCGACGCATACTCCACCTGCATCGGTGACGGCATTGCGTCGCTCTCATCAGCGGGCAACATCGCGCTGGCGATGGGGACGCTCGATTACGTCATCCACAGCGATCCCTCGCTGATTCTGGTCGGGCATCCGCTCGCACACGCGCTCGGCTACGCGGTTCGATCGACCCCCGCGACTGCAACGCGATTGCTCTCGCAGTGCGACGACCGGTATCAGTCGGGTTGCTATCACGGAATCCTGCAGCGCTACTTCGACGCGCGGATCGGGATGCCGATCGCGCAAAGGGTGCTGCTCGCCCCGTGCGATGGATTGCGCGGCACCCGGGAGCAGTTCCGGTTGTTCGACTGCCTTCACGGGACCGGTCACGGTCTCATGATGTATCATCGCTACGAAGTCAACGCGTCACTCAAGGACTGCGATCGTCTCACTACGGATTGGGATCAGCGAAGCTGTTACAGCGGGGTGTTCATGGAACACAACATGGGCGCTCGAATGCAGACCTTTGGCGACGGCGCATTTGGAATGCACCGCCACTCGATGCCCGCTCCCTCCGTCGTTCTGTACAAACCGAACGACCTTCACTACCCGTGCGATTCGACCCCGGTGCGTTATCGTCTGGAGTGCTACGAGCTGCAGACTGATCTCATCCTTCCAGCGCTCAAGCAGGATTATCGGAAAGCCGGCCGGGTGTGCGATGCAGCGGGCGGTCCCGACCTGCTACGCGCGTGTTATGTCGGACTTGGCAGAAACGCGTCGGGAGCCGCGGCGTTCCAATACGCCGGCATCCGGAAAAGGTGCGACCTCGCCTCACCTATCGGGGTTCCGTTCTGTTATCAGGGGGCCGTACGACATCTCGCGTACGCGCCGAGTGAGCTGCCGCGCGGCGTCGCCTTCTGCAAATCGCTGCCGGACGGAGAAGCGCGATTGCGCTGCTGGGATGGCGTGGGATTACAGGTCGGCGGATTCTTCTCGGATCAGGCTTCGCGCCGGCGGGCGTGTCAGTCGGAATCGACAGCCGACGTTGCCGCGTGCGTGGAGGGAGCCGGGGCTGCAGCGGGAACATCAACGAGGGGTCGTCCCTCTCCCTGACTCCGTCAATTGCCTACAGTCACGAAGCCCGCAAGCACTCGTACAAGCTCATCGCTGAGGCGTTCGGAATTTCGCCAGCGAGTTGAGGGCTGCATGCAGGGTGCGCGAATTGCTTTCCAAGAGTGAAGCGTCGGACGCGCATGCTCGTCGCGGGATCCCGCGCTCAACGTGGAGAGGCTTGAGATGGCAACTGAACAACGCTGCTCCGTGCGGTTCCTCGTGTTCGGCGCTTCCATGCGCGACGGATCGATGAACGACAGGCTCGCATCACTCGCGGCCCGTGTGGTAGAGCAGAAAGGAGGGTCGGTTGAGCGGGCGACAATGACGGATTTCGATTGTCCGGCCTACGACATGGACGTCGAGCTGTCCAACGGAATTCCAGCTGGAGCCCAGACGCTGCACGACAAACTGATGGCCGCCGACGGCTTCGTCATCGCCTCGCCGGAGTACAACGCGTCGATACCAGGCGTCCTCAAGAACACAATCGACTGGGTCTCGCGATTCCGCCCGCAACCCTTCAACGGGAAACCCGGATTACTCATGGCCGCGTCTCCATCCATGACAGGGGGCAAGATTGGTTTATGGGCGCTCCGACAGCCGCTCGAGCATCTCGGCGCGCGTGTCTACCCCGACATGTTCGCGCTGGCGCAGGCCCACCAGGCGTTCGATGATTCGGGACGCATCGCGGACTCCAAGCTTCGGAACTGGTTCGAGACCACGATCGGGTGCTTCATCGATCTCGTCGAGGCGTCGAAGCACTACCCGGGACTGAAAAAGCAGTGGGTCGAGTTCCTCGGCGAGCGTCCGGACGAGGAGACGACGCGCGTCGAGCTCGGAGAAACCGCACCGGTATAGAGGGGCACCAGTGGAAAACAGAAAGATCGGCTCGCTCTCGGTGACGGTGGTTGGAATTGGCTGCAACAACTTCGGAGGGCGCATCGACGAGAAGCGCACCGAGGAAGTCGTCAACGCGGCGCTCGACGCGGGGATCAACTTCTTCGACACCGCCGACATGTATGTCAACGGGAAAAGCGAAGAGCTGCTCGGACGCTTTCTCGTCCGTCGCCGATCGGATGTCATAATCGCGAGCAAGTTCGGCAACGAGATGGAGGGGCAAGGGCGAGGCGCGCGTCCGGAGTACATCCGGAAGGCGTTCGATGCGAGTCTCCGGCGGCTCAAGACGGATTACATAGATCTCTACCAGCAGCATGTGCCCGATCCCGAAGTGCCGATCGCCGAGACGCTTGGAGCACTCAACGAGCTCGTGAAGGCGGGGAAGGCGCGCGAGATCGGCTGCTCGAACTTTTCGGCGGAGCAGATACGCGAGGCGCAGGCCGGGAGCACCTCGCGTCCGGGCTCAGCGCGTTTCGTCAGCGTTCAGAACGAATACAGTCTGCTCCATCGCGAGGCGGAAGACGAAGTGCTCGCTGAATGCGAGCGACAGGGGATGGCGTTTCTTCCGTTCTTCCCGCTCAAGAGCGGCCTGTTGACGGGCAAGTACCGAAAAGGTCAACCGATTCCGCAGGACACGCGGGTCGCGAAGTTCGAGCGGTACCGGAAGCTGCTGACGGAAGAGAATCTCGACAAAGTCGAAGCGCTCATCGCGTTCGCGGAGTCACGGAGCCACACCCTGCTCGAGCTCGCCTTTTCGTGGCTTCTTGCCCACCGCGTCGTTGCCTCGGTGATAGCGGGCGCGACTTCGGCCCGGCAGGTGAAAGACAACGTAGCGGCCGCGAGATGGAAGCTCAACGTCGACGAACTCGAGGAGATAGACTCGTTGCTGCGCGCAACGGTCTGAGCACTTCATGCGTCGAGAGGGCGACAACTCTTCACGTCGACCTCATCCGTAATTGCGCCACTGAATTGCGCGAACGGAGTGACCCGCACCGCAAAACGCAAGGGCCGTGAGGGGTGGTAGCTGGCGCGCACGCCCGTTTAGGTTACGCGTCATCCATAACATTGGAGATACTACAGTGAACCGAATCATTCTTTCTACTCTTGCCGGCGTGGTCGCGACGGCTGCTGCCACATCGAACGCGGGCGCACAGTTCTCGTCTAATCCGTTTCAGATTGGCGCCGCTGCAGGAATAGCGTTCCCTTCGGGCGACCTGGGTAACGCTGTGAACACCGGCTACAACGTCACGCTCGCGGTGGGCTACAAGCCAATGCTGACGCCAATCGGCGTCCGCGTTGAAGCAGCGTACAATGAATTCGGCGGCCAGGCTGGGGGCGGCAACATCAACATTCCCGCGTTCACCGGCAATCTGGTTTACGCTTTGCCCGGCGTCAGCTTTTCGCCGTATGTCATCGGCGGGGCGGGTCTCTACACCCCCAACATCGACGTGAACGGCGGCAGAGAAAATCGTTTCGGATTCAACATCGGCGGCGGGATCAAGATCCCCCTCAGCTCAAGCTTCGAGACGTTCGTCGAAGCGCGCTACAACCGCGTGACCGTGGACAACGGTAATCTGAGCTTCATTCCCATCACCGTCGGGATCATGTGGTAGAGCGGTAGCGATCACTCCTACGGTACTAAACAAAATGGCCAGCCTCGAAAGGCTGGCCATTTTATTTGTGCGTATCGAGTGCCTGTCTACTGCACCGCGTTGACCATGTCGAAGATCGGGAGGTACATGGCCACGACCATGCCTCCGACAACGACGCCGAGGAACACGATCATGATCGGCTCCAGCAGCGACAGAAGATTGCTCACCGCGGCATCGACTTCTTCGTCGTAGAAGTCAGCGATCTTGGACAACATCTCATCCAAGCCACCGGTCTGCTCACCGACCGCGATCATCGAGATGACCATCGGCGGGAAGACTTTCGACTTCTGGAGCGGCTGGGCGATCGTGTCACCGCCGGCGATCGAGGAACGTGACTGCATGATCGCGTCCTGAATGACGCGATTGCCAGCAGTCTTGGCCGTAATCTCCAGTCCTTCGAGAATGCTTACGCCGGAGCTGATGAGCGTGCCGAGCGTGCGGGTGAAACGCGACACCGCTGACTTGCGGAGGACGTCACCGAGGACCGGCACGCGCAATAGTAGCCGGTCGATTACCAGCTTTCCGTTCGACGATGCGTAGTACTTCTTCAACGTGAATACGCCGACGATTCCCACGGCACCGATTACCCACCAGTAGGCCTTGAGGAAGTTCGAGGCACCGATGACGATTCGGGTCGGCAGTGGAAGCGCCATGCCGGATGATGCAAACATCCCCGCAAACACCGGGATGACGAAGATCAGGAGGACTACGACCGCGATGCCCGCGACGCTCATGATGACCGTCGGGTAGATCATGGCTCCCTTCACCTTTCTCACCAGCGCGTCGTTCTTCTCGAGGAAGGTTGCGAGGCGCATGAGAATCGTGTCGAGAATACCACCGGCTTCACCGGCCGCGACCATGTTCACGTAAAGGTTGGTGAACGCCCTCGGGTGCTTGGACAGTGCGTCCGCGACGGTGTTACCCGACTCGACGTCGAACACCACTTTCTTGGTGACTTCAGCCAGGGACTTGTTGTCCGTCTGCTCGGCGAGAATCGTCAGAGCCTGCACCAGCGGCAGACCGGAGTTGATCATCGTCGAGAACTGACGGGTGAAGATGACGACATCGCGCGTCTTGATCGACCCGCGACCGATCTTCTTGACCGCGTCCTGGTCGATCTTTACGACGCTGAGCCGCTGTTTTCTGAGCTGCGAGATGACGTCATCGCGCGACGCCGCATCGATCGTAGCTGTGCGCAGGTCGCCGTTGAATGCTCTCGCCGTGTAGGTAAACGTAGCCATATGCTAATCCTCTCTAACGTCTGGCCGGGGAGCCCGGTGCGGGCCCACGGGTAGCTGCCGGCTTGCCAGGCGCAATCTTGCCGCCGCCATCATCCGCGGGATCCAGCTGTCCAATCATGCGCTGGAACTCCGTTGGATCTCCGCTCACGCGCAGGCATTCGTCCGCCGTCACTTCGCGGTTCATGTACAGCTGGTAAAGCGCATCGTTCAGCGTCTGCATCCCGAACTTCTTTCCGGCCTGCATCGACGAGTAGATCTGGTGGACCTTGTCGTCGCGAATGAGCGCGCGAATCGCCGGGGTTACGACCAGGATTTCAGCGGCCATCACGCGGCCCTTCCCCTGCGCCCTAGGCAACAGCGTCTGGGTGACGATTCCCTCGAGCACGAACGCCAGCTGCGCTCTGACCTGCGACTGCTGGTGCGAGGGGAAGACGTCGATAATACGGTTGATCGCCTCGGCGGCCGAGTTGGTGTGCAGCGTAGCAAAAGCAAGGTGACCTGTTTCGGCGATCGTCAGGGTTGCGGCGATCGTCTCCAGGTCGCGCATTTCTCCGACCAGGATGATGTCGGGATCCTCGCGCAACGCGTACTTGAGGGCGTTGGCGAACGACTTGGTGTCGCTGCCAATCTCGCGCTGGTTGATGATGCAGGCCTGGTGCTTGTGAATGAACTCGATCGGATCTTCGACGGTGATAATGTGGCCTTTGCGCTCGCGATTGATCTTGTCGATCATCGCGGCGAGCGTGGTCGACTTACCCGAGCCTGTCGGACCGGTCACGAGCACTAGTCCGCGGGGCTTTTCCGCCATCTTGGCGATCGAGCCCGGCAAGCCAAGCTGATCGAATGTCTTGATCGCGAAGGGGATCTGTCTCACGACCATCGAGACGCAACCGCGCTGCTTGAACACGTTGCCGCGGAAGCGGGCGAGGTTCTGGATGCCGAAGGAGAAGTCGAGCTCGTCCTCGAGCTCGAAGCGCTTCTTCTGCTGTTCCGTCAAAACTGAATACGCGATCTGGAGCGTGTCCTTCGGCGTCATGACGTGATCGACACCCGAATTGGTGATGTCGCCGTCGACGCGCAGCTTGGGCCGCTCGCCGGCGACGACGTGCAGGTCGGAAGCGTTGCGGGAGACCATCTCCTCCAGCAAAGAGCGGAGATTTATTCCCGTCGACTGTGGCGCTCCCGACGGAGTCGACGTGTCTATAAACGGTAAGGATGTCATCGGATATCGATTCGAGAGTTAGAGGTCACGCTGCTGCGGTTTCGCGGACTACCTGCTCCAGAGGACAAATCCCCTTGAGTACCTTCAGCCAGCCATCCATACGGAGCGTGAGCATTCCCTCTTCAATGGCGACTTTCTGAATTTCTGCGGCGCCCGCGCTCTGCATGATGAGCTTTCGGAGGCTGGGCGTCATGTTCATCACTTCGTAAAGTCCTTGTCGTCCCTTGAGACCTGAGCCATCGCACTGCTCGCACCCCTTTCCGCGAAAGACCGGGATGTCTTCCATTTTTGTGTCGAGCGTAATCTGGTCCATGTAGGGTTTCGCTGGCTCGGTTGCGCGTGACTTGGCGTCGCTCAGGGCCATGTCCGTGAATTGCAAGTCGCGGAGCGTGACGCCGCCGCTGACTTTGGCGCCGGCGATTTCGGCTTTGTCCATCTTGTAGGCCTCGGCGCACTGGGGGCAGACACGCCGCACGAGTCGCTGGGCGAGAACAAGGTTCAGCGCTGAAGCGACATTGAACGGCTCGATGCCCATGTCCATCAGACGAGTAACCGTCTCGGACGCAGAGTTGGTGTGCAGCGTCGAGAGCACGAGGTGGCCCGTGAGCGCAGCCTTGATGGCGATGCCCCCGGTCTCCAGGTCTCGAATTTCTCCCAACATGATGATGTTAGGATCCTGACGAAGGAACGCCTTGAGCGCCGCGGCGAACGTCATGCCGATTTCGGTTCTCACCAGCACCTGGTTGATGCCGAAGAGATTGTACTCGACTGGGTCCTCCGCCGTCATGATGTTGACGTCGATATTGTTGATCTTGGAGAGAGCCGAGTAGAGCGTCGTCGTCTTACCCGAGCCTGTAGGACCGGTGACGAGCACCATCCCGTAAGGGTTGGAGATCGCTTCCATCAGCTCGCGCTCGGCGCGGGGCTCGATCCCGAACTTCCCGAGGTCGAGCGTCAGGTTGCCTTTGTCGAGAATACGAAGGACCACCTTCTCGCCGAAGAGGGTTGGGAGGGTGGAGACACGGAAATCGATGACCTTGCTTCCGATCTTCAGCTTGATGCGCCCGTCCTGCGGCACACGCCGCTCGGCGATGTTCAAGTTAGACATGATCTTGAAGCGAGAGATTAGAGCCGGCCGCATCTTGATGGGCGGCTTCATGATCTCCTGGAGCGCGCCGTCGATGCGGTAGCGCACGCGAAGCTCCTTCTCAAAGCACTCGAAGTGGATATCCGACGCGCCTTTCTTGAGCGCGTCGGTCATGATGGCGTTGATGAGCTTTACTACGGGTGCTTCGTCGACGAGCGCAGCGCCGGCGTTTGCCGCCTCTTCCGCTTCGCTGTCGAGGATCTCGATGTCGTCGTCTTCCGCAATGTCGGAGAGAAGGTTCTCCATCTGCGCTTCGCCCGACTCGTAGAACTTGGTGATCGCGTTGCGGAGAGTAAACTCACCGGCGATGACCGGGAAGATGTCGAGACGGGTGATGAACTTGATGTCGTCGAGCACCGACATCGATGCGGGATCGGACATCGCGACGGTGAGCGTGCGGCCATCTCGCTTGAGCGGGAGAACGCTGTGCTTCAGCGCAAGCTCACCGGGAATGAGCTTGGCGATACGCGGATCGACCTGGAATTTCGTCAGGTCGACGGCGGGCATCTTGTGCTGGCGCGCGAGCATCCTGGTGAGGTCGGTTTCCTTCACGTAACCGAGCTTGACCAGGTTATAGCCAACGCGCGTGCCGTTGTGTTTCTGCTCGTAGAGAGCCTTGTTGAGCTGGTCTTGGGTGACCAGCCCTTCTCTCAGTAGCAGTTCGCCGATCCTCGGCGATTTTTTGGCGGCAGGAGCTGTCAAGGACGCATGTCCCTCCGGTGAGGCTTCCTGCGTGCTTTTGGCAGCTCGGATCGCCTTGATATGACTGTGTTGGTAGGACGCGGGACCAGTGAGAAGGTTACGCTTGAGTCGAGCTTTTGTACCATAGAGGGGCCGATGCCTTTTACGCGTCTCAATCCTTCCATAGAGCCGAAGGGACCGAACGAGTCGCGGTCGGCCACTATCCGCCTGGCGAGCGTCGGCCCAACTTGCCGGAGGGCCTCGATTTCCTTCTCGCTGGCGACGTCCATGTCCACCGGCCCGACCGGCCTGGGCGGGCTCTTCTGCTTCCTCTCCCGCTTTGGCCTGCGAAGGCCGGCCCGCCGAGCGGAATCGGCGGTTTTTATCTGTAGCTCGAGCGCTGATCGGGCGCGAGAGTCGCCCGGCGATTGGCTGTGGAGGGTCCTGTAGGCACGGGTTGAGGCGCCCAGGACGAGGATAACGGAGAAGAAGAGGAGCGCGTTGCGCTCGGCTGGGGTCGGCATGTGCCGACCCTATTCAGGACTACCCGATTTTCGTCATCGAAGGAGCGCGGCTCGCGGCATAGTCTTCCATCGAGGTTGTCAGGGGCAATGTGGCGAGCACCAGGACCCCCGCGAGGACGAACGGGATCCCCAGACCGAGATGATCCATCGCCACACCCGCGGCCAGCGGGAAAATAACCCGCGAGACTCCGCCGAAGGTGTGCTGCACGCCCATATAGAGACCGCGATGGCGGTTGGGCACGACGCGGGAGAGCATCGCGGTCACGCATGGGAAGACGAAGGCGGTACCGAGCGGCATGAGCGTCAGCGCAACGAGAAGCGTGAGGTAGGAGTGCACCGCGGCCACGAGAGCGAGCCCCAGGGCGAGGAGCACCAGTCCAAGCCGGGTGAGCCTGGCTTCGCCGAGCCATTCGATCATGCGGCCAAGGATGCCCGCTCGCACGAATACTCCCATCCCGCCCAGATACATCACGAAGTAGCCGACGTTGGCCTCAGTGATGGGAAGACGGTGCGCAAGAATGAGCGGAAGCGTCGGCACCGTGCCGTAGAAAGCGCCGATCGCGATGGCGTAAATCCAGATCAGTCGCGGCGCGGGCTCCTTTGGCCGCGCGATCACGCTCCACACCGCGCTGGCGCTCGTCTGGTGCAGAGTGCCGTGCTCGCCCGTGACCGGAATATCCTCGCGCGACTCGCGCAAATAGATGCCGGCGAAGATGCTGACCAGGACGCAGAAGATCGCGGATGCGATTCCCGGGGCGTGACGCCCCCAATGAATAAGGCCCGAGCCGATCGCGGGACCAACGACGGCGCCGAAGCTCGTCGCCGCTGAAAGCCAGCCGAGACTCTTGGCGCGATCCTTTGGATCACTGGCGTCGGCGACGTACGCCTGGACGACGCCGATCGTCCCGCCACCCAGGCCCTGCACGACTCGGCACAGCAGAAGGAGCCACAAAGTGCTCGCGTAAGCGAAGATGACGTAGGCGATCGCGGAAATCATGAGCCCGGCGAGCAGCGCGGGACGTCGTCCATAGCGATCGGAAAAGCGCCCCCAGAGGGGCGCGCTCGCGAGCTGGGCGATCGAGAACGCGGCGATCAGAACACCGACCATGCTCGCCGAAGCGCCAAGCTTCGTCGCGTAGAAGGGAAGGAGTGGGATGACCATCGCCAGTCCGAGCATGTCCACGAATGCCGTGATCATGAGGACTGTGAGTTTTCCCTTCATGTACTATTTGCGCGTTACGAGCGAGGTCGCGACGTCTCCGACGGTGGCCAGCGATTTCGCCGAGATCTTGTCCATGGTGTCCTGGGGCGTGTGATGCGGTGGATACGTGAGATCGATCACGTCGATCACACGAATGCCTCCCTGCAGCAAGGGCACATGATCGTCGGTGACCTCTCCCCCGCTCTCCTGCACGAAGATGTCGCCGTAACCAAGATCGGCCGCTGTCTGCCAGACCCTAGAGACCACCTCCGGTGCCTGCTGGAAGGAGATCATCTCGTACGGGATGCGAAGATCCTTGTCGCCGATCATGTCCCAGAGAACGCCGTAGAGCGGTTTGTAGCCGGGCGAAGGGAGATGGGTAGCGAAGTATTTCGAACCGATCAGAACGTCCACCTGCGGGGGGCCGAACTCTCCGTAGTCCTCCCCATCCGTGAAGAGGAGATCGACACCAACATTCGGCTTCGTTTTCTTGAACACATCTCCGAGGGCGATGAACATGCCGACGCCGGACGCTCCGTCATTCGCGCCCGGTACCGGCATTTTTTTCTCCGCCTCGGTTCCCGCTGACTCGGATCTCGGGCGCGAGTCCCAGTGCGTCACGTAGAGAACGCGCTCCGGCAGCTCAGGCCGGAACCGCGCCAGGATGTTGCGAAGCGGAAGCTTCCTGCCGTCTGCGGTCGTGTAGGTGAAGCTCTGGACGATCACCGTATCCGCGCGTGCGCGCATCTGCCGGATGATCCAGTCTCCGGCCTTCTTGGCTGCCGGCGTTCCCGGAACGCGGGGACCGAAATCGAACTGGGCCTTCGCATAGTCGTAGGCCGCGTTCCCATCGAAGCCGGTCGAAGCCGGGCCGACTTTCTCTTCCCGTTGGGCGGCGCTTCCCTCCTTTGCGTCGCCGTTGCACGCGACAAGCAGACACACGAGCACAATTCCCAGGATCGGTCTCACTTGAACTCCCCGGCATAGAACTGCAGATGCATCACCGCGCTCAGCACGGTCTGAGTGAAGCGGCGGTTAAGGTTACGGTCGAAGCTCTCGACGCGCGAGACCACGAAGCTCGATGAAAGGTTTTCCGCGACGTCGGTATCGGCGCTCATGCTGAACGCGCGGCGACCGTTGTCGGATAGCCTGCTCTCGCCCGTCAGGACGAGCGGGTTGACGACGAAGTTCTGTCCCTGACTCTTCTGATAGCTCACGCGAGTGCGCAGGTCGCTGCGCGGGCTCAAGTCGGCGGGCAGCTTCCACGGCTTGGACAGGTCGATGCTGAAGTCGGAGTTGTCGCCATTGCTGCTGAGGCCGGGCTTGGCATCAAGCCGCCTCGACAGCGAAAATCCGACAGTGCTCGAGACCGGCCGCTCTCCGGCAAATACGACGGAGCCGCTCATCGGGTAGCTGCGGACTCGCAGCTGCCCCCTGTCATCCACCACCTCGCCGAAGAGCGGCTGCGTTCCGTTGAACTGCCGCGTCTCGAGAACCCGTGCATTTACCCCAACGCTCGAGAGGAGGGATCTGAGCGCGGGCGGCTGCCCAGTCCAGCGCAAGGACACATCGGGAAAGACGATCTGCGTTCCGTCCACGATCTCTTGCCCTTGCTCGATTCGCCGAGTCCAGTTCCTGGTGTTGATGCGCTGATACCTGCTGGCGAGGCTCGCCCCGAGTGGCAGGTTGAGAGATTGATTCACTGATAACTGCGTAACCAGTCCGACACTGGTCGCCAGCTCGCCACTCAGCTGGCGGAAGGTGTTGACGCCGCCGAACCCGAACTGATACCCAATCGGCGCAGGTACGGCGCTCCCATCATACACCGATAGCACGCTTCGGTTGAAGTTGATGTCAACCGGCTGCAGGCCGCCGAGGAATCCGCGGAGGAAGCTGTTGCTGTCGGTGTACAGCTTGATGGCGCGGGGGAGATCGAGAGTAAGACCTGCCGTGGTAGTCTGTGAATTCCCGAGACGTCGCGGAATGCGGAGGTTCCCGGTGCTATCCGTCTCGCGTGTGAAGCTCAGGGTGTTCGGATCGCGCAGCATGTTGTACGACGTCCCGAAATCGAGCCGCGGCCGGAACCACGCCGTGATGGGCGGGGATATGTTGATTCCCGCCTGCATCGCTCTCTCCCTCTCGAGGCCAGAGTCGTAGCCGGCCACTCTGTCGCGGTCACTCGCGGCCACGATTCCGAGCGGCGAATTCGTGCCGTATCCCCTGAGGTCCCGCACCGAGGTGACGTCCCATCGAACGGACGCCGCCTTGAATGGACGAAATACGAGGCTGCTCCCATTGCTCCAGGTACGATTGCGTCCTTTGACCGGACGGGCCGAATCGTCAAGTGCCGCGGCAGGCTTGAGGAACGACACGCGGTCGTCGTGCCCGTTCGTGTAGACGCTGGTGAGGTGCAGCTCGGTCGGTGACCAGCGTGCGAGGTCGGGCAGCAGCGCGCGCGACAGGTTGAAATCGAGACCGACGACGAAGTTTTTCGCTTTCCCATCCTCGTACTCGCTGCGGGACGCACCGGTCGTATAGGCGGAGTTGAGCGACAAATTGTTCAGAATCGTGGACCAGGCGGACCCCGTCGATTGCTTCGTGCGGCGCAGGCCCAGCGTGATGGAGGTCGCAGCTGATCGCGGGGTACGCAGGCCCTGTATGGCGTCACCCTGGAGATCCGACTGCGACAAGTACAGGGGCTCGACCGACGCCGATGTGTAATTGAGGGTGAATGGAATGGACAGGCCGAGCGAAGCGGGAAGGAGCTTCTCGAGATGGAATGCGGAGCTGACGTTCCAGGTGTTGTCAGTGAGGAAAGTCGGCTGCTCCGCCAGCTGCCTGAAGTTCGGATCGCGCCTGCTGGCGTTGATGCGAATGTCAGCGAAGTCGCTCGCGATGATCGTGAGTCCGGCCTGGCCGGCGAATCCCGCCTCGTTGACGACTCCGGCTAGCCTGATGTCGTCGACCCAGAGTTCGAGGGTGTCGCCCGGGAGGATCGGGTTCGCCCCGGGCGTGACAGGCAGCCGAAGCATTCCGACGGCCAGCTCCTGCACTGCCGCAAGGTTCGGAGGACTCACCCCCGGGTCGAGCGTGTAGACGATATAACCGTCATCACACGCCGCGTAGCGCGAGCTCGCTATCGAGCCCGATGGCAGCGGCGTATTCGCGATCAGCACCGAATCGGGTCCGGTGCAGGTGTTGCGTTGCGTGCCCTGGAGATATGCGTTCTGAATCTGCGTTCTCAACGCGATCAGCCTGTTGAAGTTCACGTTGATCTCCGGCTCCCACGCGGCCTTTGTCGCTCCCGAGTTGATCGGCGCGTGATACATGTAGAAGTTGTTGTCGTCGCGCGCGATCTTGATGTAGAACTGGAGCTCGCCATCCGGGCCCCACCCGCTGCTGACGCCTCGAGCCCAGAGCCGCAGCTCCTTGTAACCCATGAAATTCTTTTCGCCTTCGGGGAACCTGTAGTACGATTCCGCCCGGTCGAACGGCGCGAGATCGGTAGCGGTCAGCCGAAGTGACCGCTCGTTGATCTGAACACGGCCAGGCTGGTAGGCGACCGTCTTGCTCGTCGGCGCATCGGTCACTCCGGGCGGCGACTCGTAGTCGATGTCGCTCCGCACACTCTTGTCCTGGGTGCCGACGACTCCGGACTGAACCGCGCCGGTACTCGTCTGATTCCACGCGATTCCGTGCAGGGTCCTGTCGCTCACCTTGAGCCAGGGCGCGCCCGTAAGCCTCAGTCGTGCCAGAGGAACGGTACTGAACACGTCGTCCGGGATACCATCGGCCGAGATCATGGTGATGCGAAGAGCCCGCGCACGACGCAGCACCGGATCTCCGAGGGAGTCGTCCGGCGTACGGAACGGGATGCGGAAAAGAACCCAGCAGACGTTGTCGCGCGAAATGCGTGGCTGGCCGGTGAGCTGCGGCGGTGGGCCGCAGATGCCGATTCGGGTGCGCTTCGACGGGTCGGCAAGATTCACGATGTAGCGCTGCCACTGCTCCTGGTCGCGTTCGGCGGTGGTCAGGTTTAGCACGTTGTCGGCATCGATGTCTTCCTCATCGAGCCGGTTGTTGGCGATCGTGCAATCGGTCCTCGAGTCGCCGAGGATTTGACGAATGCCGTAGCCTCCTTTGCACGTTGCCGCAAAGCGAAGAGTGGTGTCGCGAGCCGGCTGGCCGGGAATGGTGTCATACACGACTACGAGAGAGTCGACGACATCCCCCGGCAGTCCCCTGTCGTTCGTCGCGACGTTGAACGCGCGCGAGAAGGGGTCCCGCTCGCTGTCGAGCCGGTCCAATCCCTGAATCGTCTTGCCGTGATACGTCGTGTCTCGCGACCCAGGTGTCGCTCCCGCGCGAATGAAGACCGTGTCGGGCCCGAAGGCGACCGAGTTCTCGGAGATGTCTCCAAAGTCGAACACGAGGGTAGGGTTCGCGCGCGTGTCGCTGATCGGAATCTGCGCCCAGAACTCGAGATTCTCGGCGCGCGAGATGTCGGCGCCGCTCGGACCGAGCACCGTGCGAACGGACCGCCAGCGCCGCCCCACCGGTTGGTTCTGAATCGTCCAGCGAAAACTGTTTGTAGTGTCGTCGAGCTGGCCGCCCACTGAGAGCGGATAGAGCGTGAGCCACAGCAGCTGCTCCGGACCCGCGATGCCAGTTCCCGCCTGCGAGACAAGTGAGTCGATCTGATCGATCCGGTAGCGAACCGCTTTCCCGTCCACGTCTAAACCGTTGCTTTGCCAAGCGAGTGTGGCAGCACGTGACAGGTCGAAGACTCCGGCTCCGAAGCGCGCGGGAATACTGGTACCCAAGGCAGGCTGGCTGCTGAAATACCATTGCGGATCGGCAAGCGACACCGGCAAACCGCCTTCGCCCTCGAACGATTCGAGATACGCCTGCTGCGACGCGTTCGTCTGAGGGCGGCTGGCGGCAAACTCCGCGGAGAATCCGATGCGCGAAGGAATCGTCGTAGGCCCGAACGGCAGCTTTGACACCAGCTGCGTCAGCGGCTCGGCGTCGAAGCTGAAGAGCGCGCTGACTCCCGCGACGAGCGACGCGGCGGGCTCGAAGCCGAGCGGCGGACGAGTGAAGTTCGTGCGCTGGCTCTGCGAGATGGCGGTGAAATTGATCTGACCGTTGCTCAGCGGAAACTCCGCGGTCGCGCCGAAGATCGAAGTCGGTGTCTCCTCGAAGACTGGATTCTCCTCGTACTGAACGGTCACCTGCCGCGGACGGGGGAACAGCGTGTCGGGGCGGTTGAACGAGACACGACCCAGGTCGTAGTCGACTGAGTAGTCGCTCCCTCTCGTGAGGGGAATGCCATCCACAAGCAATCGCTCGGAGTTCGGCCGAATCTGGACGGTCCCCAGCATCAGCGCTCCGCCTTCCCCGCTTCCCTCAGCCTGATAGCGCACCCGGATGTGATAAACGGCTTCCGGCCGCTGCGATGAGCGTACGTACTCCGGCGGCGTCGTGTAGATCGTGTCGTTGGTTGGATTGCCTCCGACGGCGAGCCCGTTCGCCGCGAACGGCTTCGCGGATGGAAAGATCAGGAACTGGTCGCGGATTGTGCGCGCGCCGGGGGAGCCGAGGCTCAGCTCGAGGTTCGGATCACTCGGACGCGGCCAGATCCGGTTCTCGAGGTCGAAGCTCGAGCTGTTGGTGGACTGTGCGAGCCCAAAGAGCTTGAGGTAAGTGTCGGCGGCGCCGGCGACCGGTTTCTCCTGATCCTCGCTGCTTCCTGTCACGACCTTGAGCGTGACACTCTGCCGGCGCAGGTCCGAGCCGCCAAGACGATAGACACTCCTTATCTCGCGATCGAACGCGGGATCGCCGGGCTGCACGTCCGGATCCCAGATCAGATTCGCAAACTGCTCGCGCGTCGGCGTGTACGCGAGATCCGGCGTTCCCCCTGTCGAGGTGTAGATCGTATCCCGGCCGTTGATCCGAACGCGATAAGCGACGACCAGGCGCTCGTTGTTGAGCGCGAGCGGGCGCACGAGCGCGATCCAGAGCAGCGAAGGATCGGCGTAGTAATCGACGCCTTCGCGCAGATATTCGTACACCTGTCCGCGCCGCGAGCGCGGGTTGCCGAGAAGGCGGAACTGCGGGCCGTCGGGATTGGGAGGCTGGCCACCGATCAGCAGCCGATACAAAAAAATCTTGGTCGGCCTCAACGTATCGGGCAGCGAAGCGGAGAGGCTCGCCATGCGCCGGGTATCGAGCATGTCTACGTTCGGATACGCGACCCCGAAGAGTCGCGGGTCGACCGTGAAGAAGAAACGGCGGGGCTCGAACTGGTAATCCTCGATCTTTCTGTCGATCGCCTGAAGAGTGCGGTCCCCAACGGTGAAGACGCGGTCGCGGACAATGTTCCCCTTCTGCTGCGCAAGAATCGTCTTGAGCCGCATTGAGCCCAGCTTGGTAACGGCCTGTATCCCGTAGTTGCCGCTCGGGATACCGGCCGTGATGTAGCGGGATGCGGGCGGCTGGAAAGTGACGTTGCCAACCTCGAGCCGCTGGACGAATTCGCTTCCCTTCCCTTCGTAGTAGATCGAGATGTTGTTCGACGCGTCGAATTCGCGCTGAGTGTCGTAGTCGAGATTGACGTGGACTCTGTCGGCGACGATCCCACCCGACTTGGCGGCGAACTGAAAGTCGACCAGTGGCTCAAAAGCGCTGCGACAATTGGCGACCGGATCGAAGAACAAAGTCGAACCACAAAGCGCGCTCTGATTCTTTTCGCCGCGGAACTCGAGACGTCCATCGAGCTGGAGCCCGAGGTCGGCGTATTCCCCGAGGATCGGCACCGGCTTGGGTGTAATCGCGGGCTTCGGTTTCAGTGGCAAGTCCCCGGGATACGATGGTGGTTGCGCCGAGGTGGCGAAGCTGCTCGTTGCCACCTGTCCCCACACGGACTCCAGAATGGTGCGCATGTTCTGCTGGAACGCAGTCGCGCGAGCCGCCTCGATCTGCGCCTGGGCCTGTCGGAAGGACTCCCTCTCGCCGCGCGAGAGAACCGACGGCAGAATGAGCGGCAATGTGTCGCGCCCGAGCCGAAGGCGGATGCCTGGCGTGCCCGGAGTCCCCGATGGCGGAGTAATGGGCGGAGCGGGGGTGATCTTCCGGGTCGTGTCGCGAGGGTCCTGCGCGCGTGCAACCCCCGTCGCGGCGAACAGCGACAGAAAAACCGCTGTCGCGAGCGCCGCAATACGTCCGCCGCGCTCGTTGGCGGGCGCGGAACTCGTTGTCTGCGTGTCGCTTACCCACGAGCGCACGGTATATTTCACTCTGTGAAGATACTGCACCGCTACGTTCTAAAGGAACACGTGGGGCCGCTCACATTCGCCCTCACAGCGCTCACTTCGATCCTGCTGTTGCAGTACATCGGAAAGCATTTTGGGGAGCTGGTGGGCAAGGGCTTGCCGACGCTCGTCATCGCTGAATTCTTCGGGCTGTCAGTTCCGCTGACGGTCGCTCTCACGCTGCCGATGGCCGTTCTGGTCTCCACCCTGTACGCGTTCAGCAGGCTGGCAGCCGAAAACGAGATAACCGCGCTGAAGGCGAGCGGTGTCAGCCTCATGAGCGTGCTCAAGCCCGTGCTATGGGCAGCGCTCGGCGTAACTGTCGTGATGATCGGCTTCAACGATCAGATCCTCCCGAGGTCCAACCATCAACTGGCGGTGCTGCAACGCGACATCGCACAGAAGAAACCGACCTTCGGATTGCGAGAGCAGGTGATCAACGAGGTCAGTCCAGGAAAATTCTATCTCCGCGCGGGCCATCTCGACGAAGCATCGAATCTGATGCGCGAGGTGACGATCTACGACATGGCCGATCCCACGCGGCGCCGTACGATCTACGCCGACAGCGGCAACATGGGGATGAGCAAAGGCATGACAGACCTCGAGCTCACCCTCTACAACGGGAACTCGCAGGATGTTCCTACCGCGAACCCCGACGAGCTCCAGCGCCTCTACTTCGACGTCGACGTGATTCGCGTGCGCGGCGTGGGGAACCAGTTTCAGAAGACGACCGCGGATTCCTACAAGAGCGACCGCGAGATGACGGTCTGCGAGATGCAGGCGGCGCAGGACAAGGCGCGGCGAGAGCACGAGATGGCACGCAAGGAATTTCTGGCGAAGCGAGCGGTGCTCGAGAAGTCGAAAGCAATGCTGAGCAAGAGCGTGATCGATGCAAAGACGAGCGCGCCCTGGGACGTCGGGCTGGGACGTCTCTACTGCAATGCCCTCGCGGTCTTCGTCCCGAAAAAAGCTCATGCGCAAGGCGTGTCGTCGAGACCGAGAGCGATCGTGCCTGACGCAGGTTCGTCTACGCCCGCGTCGCTGCCTCCGGTGCTGGCTAGACAGATGGCAAAGCCCGACATCGCGGGCCTGAGAGCCACTCTCGCGCAGGGACCCCCGAACTCCTCCGACCTGGCGATACTCGAAGCCCTGCGAATCAGGCTCGAGGACAGCGCGACGATCATGAACTCTTACGGGGTGGAAATCCACAAGAAGTTCGCTCTGGCAGTTGCCTGCTTTGTGTTCGTCCTCCTCGGTGCCCCTATCGCGCTGAGATTTCCGCGCGGCGGCGTTGGTCTCACGATTGGCGTCAGCCTGTTCGTCTTCGCGCTTTACTACGTGTGCCTGATCGCCGGTGAGTCGATCGCCAAGCGCGGGCTGATGCCGGCAGTCGTATCGATGTGGATGGCGAACGTCATATTCGGTCTGATCGCTCTGTGGTTGCTGGCGAAGATGGGCCAGGAAGGCAGCACTACCCGCGGCGGGGACATGAAGGACATGTTCGGCGCGATTCGCGGCTCTATTCGCTCGAAGATCGGCTGGAAGGACCGAAGGATCCGCCGCGAGAGACTCGCCGCTTGAAGAGAATGGTGCGGGCGCTGGACCGTTACGTATTCACCGAATTCTGGAAGATCTTCGTGACGACGGCGCTCGGATTCCCGATCCTCGTCAACATCATCGATCTTACCGACAATCTCGACAAGTACCTGAGCCAGCGCCTGAGCGTGGGCCGCATCGCCCTCAGCTACCTGTACTGGCTGCCCGACTCGATGTTCATGGTGCTCCCGGCCGCTGTGCTGTTCGCGACGGTGTTTGCCATCGGCGCGCTGACCCGGCACTCGGAGATCACCGCCGCAAAAGCGTCAGGCATCAGCTTCTACCGTTTCATCGCGCCCATCTTCGCGGGCGCCATCATCGCGACGATTCTCGGTCTCATTCTGGGCGAGCTGGCTCCGATCACCAACAAGAAGCGGCTGGACATCCTGCAGGCAAACCGCGTCAACCTCAGCTCCGACCGCTACAACTTCGCCTACGCGGCCGATCGCGGACGCGTGTACAAGATCGGCGCTCTGCACCTGCTCGAGCCCTCGATCGAGGGTATGGTGATCGAACGGAAGGGGAACGGTCCCGACTACCCTTCCTACGTCATTACCGCCAACACCGCGAGGTACAACCCCAAGAAGGGATGGGTGCTGCAGCGCGGCGCAATGCATCTGATCCCCGATACCCTGCATAACATGACGTTCAGCTTCGACTCGCTCATAGACCGGCGTTTCAGCGAAGCGCCGAAGCAGCTCACGCTCACCCAGAAGGCTCCGGCAGACATGGGCTTTCGCGAGCTGGGACGCTTCATCACATCGATGGAGAGATCGGGGGCGGAGGTGAATGAGCTGCGGGTCGAGAGGATGCTCAAGATCGCGATCCCCATCACTTGCATCGTGATTCTTCTTTTCGGCGCGCCGCTGGCGACCAGCACCCAGCGTGGCGGCGCGGCGTACGGAGTAGGAGTGAGTCTCGCCACGACGGTGATCTTCCTGATGCTGATTCAGCTCACGAAGGGGATCGGCGGGAAAGGAATGATCCCAGCGGATCTGGCAGCGTGGCTGCCGAGCATCATATTCGGCGTAGTGGGAGTCATCCTCTTCGCGCGCGTGCGAACTTGATCGGGGATCCACTCAGCCCTTTTCGCAAGGTTGGGGAGTGGGGTTACTTCGCGCGCGATATTGGGCGCGCTTTCCGCGATCTGAAGACCTACGGACCGGAGACTATCCGGCAGATGCGCAACATCGGCGTCGATTCGCTGCCGCTGGCCGCGATCGTGGCGGCGTTCATCGGGGCGGTCACCGCGTTTCAGACACGGTACCAGCTGTTCGGAGGCGTGCAGCTCTCGGTCGTAGGGCTGATCTCGCGCCAATCGATCATCCTCGAGCTTGGGCCACTCCTGACAGGCCTGGTGCTGACGGGACGCGTCGGGGCACGCATCACCGCGGAGATCGGAACCATGCGCGTGACCGAGCAGATCGATGCGCTGGAGACACTGGCGTACGATCCGATTGCATACCTCGTGGTCCCACGGGTGATCGCGGCGCTCGTCATGCTGCCGGTACTGACGATCCTCGCTGACGCCGTCGGGGTTGGCACGGCGATGTTCACGGCCGTAACGGCGACAGATGTCACCGCGGCTGCGTTCTCCGAGGGACTGCGCCTGTCGTTCACGCCCTTCCAGATAGTGTATAGCATCATCAAGGCGACTATATTCGGGGGCGCGATAGCCTTCTTCTGCTCCTACGAGGGCTACACCGCAAACGTCGGCGCCGAGGGCGTCGGTCGCAGCACCGCGCAGGCAGTGGTCGTGACGTCGGTCGCCATTCTCGTGCTGGATGCGCTCACCGCGCTCCTGCTCGCCCCGTACCTCCAGGCATGAAGACAAGAGACGAAGTACTGGTTGGCCTCGTCGTGACAGCCGCCATTGCAGTGGTGGTGGTCGGCTCGCTCTGGCTCGCGCGCGGAGGATTGTCGAAGGGCTATCCGCTTTACGCCAAGTTTCCGTGGGGTGCAGGACTCAAGCAGGGCCAGCCCGTGCTCCTCGTAGGTGTGAACGTCGGATACCTGGACCAGGTAGACCTTCACCAGGATGGCATCCTCGTTACGACGCTGAGGATCCAGAAGGACTACAAAGTGCCGATCACGAGCAAGGCCACCGTCGTACCGAACGGGATCTTCGGCGATATGGCGGTAGCGCTGACGCCTTCGCGGCCCGAGCCTCGGTCGTTCAAGCCCGGGGATACTATTCCGGTCGGCCCTTCCACTCCCGGGATTGCGGAGCTCACGAGCAAGGCCGACTCGATCACGCGGTCAGTCAATGCAATGACGTCGGCACTCGAGCGCGAGATGGTGGCCGGAGGCGGAATCCGCGACCTGAGGAACACGATCGCCGCAACCAATCGGATGGTGAACGAGTTCGCCGCTGTAGCATCAGAGCAGTCGCGGCAGCTGACGGCGACCATGACATCGCTCCGGCGCGCGAGCAGCGCGATCGACCCGGCGAAGGTGGATTCCACCATCAAGAATTTCCGCACCGCCAGCTCGAACATGGCGGAGATGAGCGCGCAGCTCAAGGAAACTTCTGGCAAGATCGACGCGATTCTGGCCAAGGTCGACAGCGGAAACGGGAGCGCGGGGAAGCTGCTCAACGATCCAGGAGCGTACAACGACATGCGTGGACTGCTGCAGCGGATGGATTCGCTTCTCGCCGACATCAAGAAGAACCCAAAGCGCTACATCAACGTGAAGATCTTCTAACACCAACTGCACACTGCAACTGAACGGGATGCGAGCTGTCAGTGGCGTAGTGTCGAGCTGCCAGTTCAGTACGTCGAGAGGTTCCTGGACAGGGTGATCGTAAGGGCAGTTGATTGTGCCCTGACCCGCGCTAGTAACGTCCGGACGTAGTGAGCTATAGACTAAGAACTCCGCTACAGACAGCTCGCATCCCGTTCATTTGCCCTAAAATAAAAATGCTGGCGGGATCTCTCCCGCCAGCATTTTCACTGTACCGCGGTGGAATTTAGAAGCTGTACCGCAGCGACAGCTGCATGCGGTAGTTCGACGACGCGTTCTGCGCGTTGAAGCGCTTGTAGTTCGTGTCGAAGGTGTAAATGCCCTGCGTCTGGGTGCGGTCGGTGGCGTTGACCAGGTTGCCCGTCTGGGTCAGCAGAATCGTGGCGCTGCAAAGCTGGCCGCAGGTATTCCCCTGATCGGAGAAGTATTGCAGGCCCCAATGCGGGTTGAGGAGGTTGCCGAAGTTTATGACGTCGAGGCGAAGCTGGAGGTTCTGCTGATGGAACGCGGAGAGTGACTGCCCGACGCTGACATCTACTTCGTTCACCCACGGGTTGCGGCAGATGTTGCGGGTAAGGAGCTTGCCGCGGTTGTTTCTCAAGCAAGAAACGCTATTGATGAATGCGTCGAACGCAACTGCCTGAGCCTGGGCCTGCAGTCGTGTATTCGCTACAGCGCTGTTGTACCCAGTGAAGAGGATCTGAGTCGGGTCGAACGCGTCCGTGGGAACGTACAGAAGGTCGTTGGCCGACTGGCCGTCCGCGTTGGCGTCTCCCGAGCCCGTTCCGCTGCCGGCACCGTAGACGTAGTCATATGGTGCACCTGAACCGCCCTGATAGATAAACGATACGTCCGTGTTCGTCGGCAACCGGTAAGAGCCAGTTGCAACGATCTTGTGCGGCATGTCGTTCTTGGACCTCGACGTGTACTTGTCGAGCAGGTTCCCGCTGACATCCCGCTGGAAACGGAAGTTCGAGCCCTGGGTGCTACTCGTGGTAGTCGTGACGTCGCGCCCTTGCATGTAGCTGTAGGAGACCGACCCCTCGAGCTTGTCCGTGAACGCCTTCTGGAGCGTTCCGGTCAGGCTGTACATGCGGTCACCATTGGAGTTTGAAAGGTCGAGGACCGTGTTTCGGGACCCAACAGTCACCGGAACATTCCCGGCGGCGGTGATGTTGCCGTAGATCGTTCTTCCGAACTTGTCGACGTACTGCGGGCCGGCCAGCGCGAGGTTCTGGTAGAAGACCTGGTTCTTCGACGTCGTAAGAAGCCCTTCGAACGATGCGACCAGACCGTTGGAGAAACGGTGATCGTAGCCGAGCGATCCCTTGAGATACTTCGGGAACTTGAAGTTCGGATCGATCGTCGCCACCGCCGCTCCGAGCGCAGTCGTCGCCCCGGGTAGTGCTCCGGACGGCGCGCACTGAGTTGGCGGAGTGGCAATGTTCGCCGCGTTGAAGGCCGGCGTCGCGAATGAAGTCGTCGCGGTGGTCGAGCCGTTGCAGGTGAGCGAAGCGTATCCGCTCAGGCCGGAGTTACCAAAGGCATTCGACAGGTATACGAACGGAGGAGGACCGGTGAAGTAGCCGAGTCCGCCACGAAGCTGATTGCGCTGGGTTCCGCCGATGTCCCAGTTGAAGCCGACACGAGGAGAGAACTGTGTCTGGTCCGGCATTTTGTTGGTCGATCGATTGTAATCGGTCAGGACCGACTGGTTGAGAGGCGGGGTGTCCTTGAAGTGCGGCTTATCCCATCTCACGCCGGCAGTAAACGAAAATGTAGGCGTCGCCTGCCATACGTCCTGGAGGTAGTACGAGAGGAGACTTGCACGGAAGGTGGCGAGACCCTTGGCCGGATCGCTCGGAGCGGGAGCGCTCACCTGGTAATTGTTCGGTGTCCCATTCTTCAGCGCCGTCGTATCCGCGAACTGCCAGGATCCGAGTGAATTCTGGGCAAAAAGGTTCACCGGCTTGTAGAACAGATCTTTCGTGCCGATGGTCAAGGAATGGCTACGGAACGGTACGGTGAAATTCTCGGTGAACTCGAAGGTGTCCTGGTCAAGGGAATTCCCCTGCGACGAAGCTTCGGTTCCGAAAACGACTCTGGATGCGCCGGCCCCACCAGGACGCGCAAATCCGAGAACGGTGACCTGCGGGAACCTGACAGGGACGGTGCGGAAATCCCTGATGGTGGTCTTGTTCAGCAGCAGCTCGTTGAAGATCCCGCCGGGAAGATTTGTCAGGAATTCCGCTACGGAGCTGTGGGTCTTGCTGCTGAAGAGATACGAGTTGGACGAGAGACCGAAAGTAGGTGAAGCGGCCGTTGCCGCACTTCTCGGCGCCGCATTCGTCCGATCGGCGGCGGAGTAGTTGTGGCGCAGAACCAACCGCGTGCTGAACGGAAAGTAGACATCGAGCCGCGCGAATATGTTGCGGTTTGGATTCCGGAGGAGCGCTTTGTCGCCGCCGCCCACGTCCGCGAAGCCGTACTGGCTGCTCATAATGCTCTGCAGCCGGTCGACAGCACCTGTGGAAACCGTCGAGTCAAGGGACCCGAGATAGGGACTGATCTGCGGATTTCGCTGCTTCTGATTCTCCATGCTGAAGAAAAAGAGGACGCGATCCTTGATGATCGGACCGCCGATCGCCGCGCCATACTGCTGCTGCAGGAAGTCGAACAGGTAGGGCTGCGACCGTGTCAGGTTCTGGCTACGCGTGTATCCGTAGACGCTGCCATGGAATTCGTTGGTGCCGCTCTTGGTGATGGCGTTGATAAGCAGTCCACCAAAATTTCCCTGACGAATGTCGAACGGAGAGAGCAGGACCTGGTATTCCTTGACCGCGTCGAGCGGGATCGATTTTGCGTTCGCCTGGCTTCCCGGCTGTCCCGTTGTTCCAAGGCCAAACAAGTCGCCGGCGGCAGCGCCGTCGATCTGAATTGCATTTTGACGGACGTTGACACCACCGCCGGAAAGGAATCCGGTGACGGTCGATACCTGCGGAACGAGTGAGACGAAGTCGGCAAAGTTTCTGTTCAGCGTCGGCAGGCGACGAAGCGCCGAATCCGAGACTGTAGTGCCGGTGCCGGTCTTGGTTGGGTTGATGACAGCGCTGGTGGCACCCGAGACGGTCACTGTCTCCAGCACGGTGCTTTGCTGAAGCAATGAGAAGTCCTGCTTGGTGGCCTGGCCGAGTGAGACGCGAACGTTGTCGTGGGTTGAGGGCTGGAAGCCGATGCGGCGCACTGTCACGGAGTAATTCGCGTCCGGCTCTACTCCCTGAATGCTGTAATGTCCGGTCGCGCGAGTGATGCCGCCAGCGCTGAAGCCGGTCTTGGAGTTCCTGAGTTGTACCTGCGCGCCTTCGACGGGGGCGCCACTTGGGTCAGTGACGGTGCCACTGACCGCGCCTGTCGTTACGCCTTGGGCGAGGAGACGGGCCGAGGCTCCGGTCAGCAACGCCAATGATGCGGCGACGGTCACCAGCAGACGTGTCTTGAGCATGAATTCTCTGTGATGGTGGGAGGGAGGCCAAAAGGTAGCGTCCGGAAGTTGGAAACGGCAAGAGAATTCTGTCACCACTCGGCAACGAACGCGACGCTCGCCGTTTTTTACCTGCCGTCTGCCGTCCGGCCGCCCCTCGAGACGTAAAAAATCGGGATTCCCAGAAGGATTACTCCAAGTACGGCAAGCGTCGGCACCCGACTGGTGGTGTCAACGATCGCGTTTCCGAGGAGCAGAATTGTGGCAATTATGAAGATGGCCGGGACTACGGGGTAGCCCGGAACCCGGAATGGCGGGTTGTATCCGGGCCTGCGGCGGAGGACGAAGACCGCACCGACAGCCAGCGCGTAGAATGGCACGATCGCGGTGACGAAGGTGTCGGCGAGCTGCTCGAAGGTTCCGAGGAGCACGAACAGCACTCCCAATCCGGCCTCGAGCGCAATGGCTACGCTGGGCGTCTGGAATTTCGGGTGGACGATGGCTATCGGCTTGAAGAGAAGTCCATCGGCGGCCATAGCGAAGAGAATCCGCGAGCCGGTCATCACCGAGCCATTGAGAGTTCCGAACGTGGAGACCATCACCGCGACCGAGACGAAGGCGACCCCGGCAGCTCCGACGAGCTTATCGGCGACGTCGGCCGCGACCAGCTTGGAGTGGCGGATCTCCTCCACCGGCAGCACGGCTAGATAAGCGACATTCGCCAGCAGGTAGAGCGCGATGATGATCAGGGTCCCGGCGATGAGCACTCGCGGAAGGTTCTTCTCAGGATCCTTCACCTCGCCGCCGACGAAGCTCACATCCGCCCAGCCGTCGTAGACCCAGAGCACCGAAACCAGTGCCAACCCGAACCGGGCAATGGTGAAGCTTCCGGGCGGAACCGCCGGAGTGAAGTGCCCACCTGTCTGGGGCAGACCGAGGACGAGAGCGAGCACGATGATGATGAGGAGAGCACCAGTTTTCGCCAGCGTCGTGACGTTCTGAACAAGTGCGCCCCACTTGATGCCGACGTAGTTGAATATCGCCGTGAGAAGGATTGCTGCCGCAGCCACATAGTGGACGTACCGGCTGTACGGCGCGACCCGTGGATCGTATCCGAGCACGCGAATGAAGTATTCCGAGAACGTCGTGGAGATCGCGCCCAGTGCCGCGGCGCGAATGAGAACGAGCTCGGCCCAGCCGAACAGAAAGGCCGGCAGCCGGCCCCACGACTCGCGAATGAACACGTACACGCCGCCGGTGCGCGGGAAGACGCCAGCGATCTCGGCGAGCGTCAGCGCGCCGCAGAGAGCGAAGATTCCACCGGTGAGCCAGATCGCGAGCAGTGGGAGCGGACCAGGAAGCTTGTCGGCGATGCCCGCGGGCGAGCGAAAAATGCCCGAGCCGATGGTCGAGCCGACGAGCACTGCTATGGCGCTCCACAGCCCGAGACGGCGTGGCAGCGAAGAATCGCGCGCGAAATCCGGCTGCGTCATGCGGATACGGTAGTGCAAAGGTACTCGGTGCGCGAGTAGCTTTAAGAGCGCCGCGAGAGCTCTCGCGCGCATCTCCAGCACATCTCATCTCTCATAAATGAATCAGCCGCTGGCTGAGACAATCTTCTGGATCGCCGCGGTCGCATGCGTGATCGCCGAGGTCGCCATACTACGGTCCACGTTCGCCGCGCGGCGCGCAAACAAATCGGAGCTGGTGCCAGCCGCATCGCCACGCGCCGAGCTCGCGTGGGCGATCATCCCTGCGCTCGCGCTTGGCATTGTTCTGACAGCAACTTGGCAAAGAATCGACGCACGTGATGCCCACATGAGGATGATGGATCACTCGGGCATGCAGCACTCGATGCCGATGCCGCCCCACACCTCCATTCCGCAGCCCTGACGTGCGAACACTGAGGGGACTCGGAATTCTCGCTCTCATCCTGGGATTTCTGCAGGTCGTGTTCGGCGCGGTCGTGCGAATCACCGGCTCGGGGATGGGCTGCGGTGATACCTGGCCGGACTGCTACGGCTCGTTCACACCCGCGCACACCGGATCGAATCTTCTCGTCGAGATATCACACCGTTACGGCGCGGCGGCGTTGTCGCTCGCGATCGCAGCACTCGCGGTCGCTGCGTGGCTCAAGCGCCGCGAGCCGGGTGTGGGAGGATCGGGCGGCGTGCTGCGCGCCTCGCTCCTCGCGATCCTGCTCGTCGTCGCGGCGGCGTTGTTTGGCGCCGTGACTGTGAAAATGCAGCTCAATCCCTTGGTAGTTGTAACCCATCTCGCAATCGCGATGTCGCTTCTCGCCGTGCTGGTGGTGGTGGTGGTTCGGGCCGGTGGATTGGGCGCTCTCGCGGTAGCCGAACGATCTGAGCGAACGCTTCGCGCGGCGAAAGCGGCGGCCGGTCTTACTTTTCTCGCGCTGGTGCTGGGCGCTCTCACCGCCAATACGCCTGGTGCGGCGCTGTCCTGTCAGGGATTTCCATGGTGCAGGGTCATCGGTGAGCGGGGCGCCCCTCTCGTGGTTCAGGTGTCGCACCGAATCATCGCCTTTCTGCTCCTGGGCCACCTCATTGGGCTCGCCATCGGCGTGCGGAAGCGCGCCGAGCCGCGGCCAATTCGCGCCGCGGTCTGGATCGCGCTGAGCATCGCGACCCTGCAGATCGTCGTCGCGGCCGCGATGGTCGAGATGCATCTCCCGGCATCGCTCCGCTCCATTCACCAGGCGATCGGAACAGCTCTATGGATCTCGGTCACGACTCTCACCGCGCTCGCGAGCGGCCGCCGCTTCATGAGCGACATCGAGAGAATAGTGTACGAGTCGCCATCGCGGGGCGAGTACGCGACACCTGAAGGGGTGAGCACCTAGATGGAAGTCACGGTGCGAGAGCAAGCGCAGCCATCTCTGCTGCGCGACATGGTGATGCTGACCAAGCCGCGCATCATCTCGCTGCTGTTGGTGACGACGGTCGCCCCCATGTTCGTGGCGGGCAATCCAGGCTGGCTTCTTTGCGTGATAGTGCTCGTCGGCGGCTACCTCATGGCCGGCGGAGCGAACGCCGTCAACATGTATCTCGATCGCGACATCGACATGCAGATGTCGCGCACGCGGCTCCGTCCCCTTCCGAGCGGACGAATGGGGCCGAGATCCGTGCTCGCGTTCGGAATTGCCCTCGCCACCGCGGCCACGTTTCTCCTCGCGCGATTCACCAACGTTCTCACCGCACTACTGGCGCTCGCGGGTTTCTATTTCTACGTCTTCGTCTACACGCGGTGGCTCAAGCGAACGACGCCGCAGAACATCGTCATCGGCGGAGCGGCGGGCGCCTTCCCTCCTCTGGTAGGCTGGGCGGCGATGACCGGCACGATCGACCTTACCGCGGTTTATCTGTTTCTGATCGTGTTTTACTGGACGCCGCCCCACTTCTGGGCGCTGGCGTTACTCAAGCAGCGTGACTACGGCCGGGCCGGCATTCCGATGGCCCCACTCGTGTGGGGCGAGCGCGAGACAATGCGCCAGATGATATGGTACAACGTGATTCTCATCGCGCTCACACTACTTCCCGCGACCTTCGGCGCCTTCGGCATCATCTATCTCGTCTCCGCGCTCGTGCTCGGTACGATCCTCCTGGTCGGAGTCGTTCGCGTCAGCACGAGCGCGGACTGGACGAAGCCGGCCTGGTGGGTCTACAAATTCTCGCTCCTCTACCTCGCGCTTCTCTTCGTCGCGATGGTGATCGACCGCAAAGTGCTCGGCTGAT
>JALYKM010000151.1 GCA_030774785.1 Gemmatimonadota bacterium | reverse complement strand
TGCCCTGGTGGGATACGGACATCGCGATCGCCGATGAATATCTGACGCGCGCAGCGAGCTACCTCACCGACTCTGGCCTTCCGGTCAGCAAGGATGTGCTGCTGAGCGAAGACATTCCCTCGGCAATCCTGGACTATGCCTCTCGGTCGCGCGCGGATCTCATCGCGATCGCGTCGAATGGTGCAGGAGGCATCGGGCGCTTCGTCTTTGGCAGCGTTGCCGACGAGGTGACTAGAAAATCTCAGACGTCTCTGCTCGTGTTCCACCCGAAAGGAGCAATAGCCAGGACGAAGAACAGCGAGGGGCTTGTAGCCGAGCCATACGCGGGAGTGTCACATGTGCGCAGCCATTGACCCTCGGGAAAGTGCGGGGCGACAACCACCCCGCGGATTGAGCCGCAAGTCCAAGGACGCGATACCACCTGCGCGGCCCGGCGACGTCGAGATACGGGATCTGTCCAGAGAGGAAACTGAGGCGATCATCCAGCGAAACAGGGTGGGACGCCTCGCGTTCTCCTTTCACGACCGTGTCGACATCCAACCGATTCACTACATCTACGAGCGCGGCTGGCTGTACGGCCGTACGTCAGAGGGCGAGAAGATATCAGCCCTCAAGCACAATCAGTGGATTGCGTTCGAAATCGATGAGGTCGCCGATCTGTTCGATTGGAGAAGCGTTGTCATACACGGCAGCTTCTGGATAATCCATCCCCGCGGCAGTCCGCGCGCGGAGGAGCTGTGGACAAAAGCCGCGGAGCTCGTAGCCAAAATCGTTCCCGGAGCGCTGACGGACAGCGATCCGGTTGCGTTCCGGCACACGCTCTTTCGAATCGCGGTCGGCGATACACGCGGCCGCGAAGCCAAGCGGCGGCCAGTCGAGAGAAACGACCCCTGATCAGGAGGTATTATGAGCAGCAGAAACTATTGCTTGGCATCGGCGGTAGTCTTCGCCCTCGTCGCGCTCACGCACATTTGGCGCTTCGTGCTTGATCTCCCGCTCCAGATAGGCGCGTGGTCTGTCCCCCGCTCAGTGTCTTTGGTGGGCGCAATCGTCGCGGGCATTCTTGCGTTCTGGGCCTTCAGAAGCGTCCGCGGTCCGAAACAGGCGCAGGTCGTCTATAACTCTTGAGAACCGCCTGGGGCGGAGTGACCAGAGATCCTACCTCCAGTCACTCCGCGCCATCGGAAGGGTGAAGGATGCAGTCGTTCCCTGGCCCGGCGCGCTCTCGATCCATATCCTGCCGCCGTGGCCCTCGACGATCCCTTTCGCGATTGCCAGTCCGAGCCCCGCTCCCTCCCTGTCCGTCCGGGACGATTGCCAATAGCGATCGAACACATTTGGAAGCTGGTCTGGGGAAATCCCTGTTCCGTTGTCGATTACGGAAACAATCACCTCTTCCCCAGTTGATTGACTGCGGACGATGATCTTCCCACCGGATGGGGTGAACTTGATCGCGTTTCCGACGAGGTTCGAGATCGTTTGCTGAATTCGCTCACGGTCGGCGAGCACTTTGGGCAGCCCTACCTCCAGCTGCATGTCCAGCTTGATCGCCTTTTCCTCTACGAGCGGGAGCAGAGTCTGCAGCGATCCAGTCAACAAAGAGGACGGATCAGTCGGCTCCTGGTGAATCGTCAGCTTCCCCGCGTCGAGCCGGCTTACAACGAGCAGATCCCTTATCAACCCATCCATCTGCTCTGCCGCCTTCGCGATCAGGAGAATGTTTTCTGCCTGCCCAGTTCCACCATTATTCATTTCGCTCAGGACCGCGCGGCTCAACATCTTCACAGCGGCAACCGGGTTTCTGAGATCATGGGAGACAACGCCGACCATTTCTTCGCGGGAGCGAAGACTCGCTCTTACCGTGTCGAGCAGCAGAGAGTTGTCCAGCGCGAGGGCCGCCAGGCGCGCGAGATCCTGCGCGAACGCGAGGTCGTCGCCATCAAAACCACGGCTGCTGCGAAAAAGGCTAAGCACCCCGATGAGGTGTCCCCGAGCGATCAATGGCAGAAACAACGCGGTCTCGGGATTCATCATTTTCAGGCCCGCAATGTAAAACGTGTTCGCGCTCGTCTCGATGATACGTGCCGCGGCATCAGACCGCAGCAGGACCGGAGCTTGAGTTCGGAGTATCTCGGAGAGTGGGTGAGTCGCCGGCGGCCGTCGCACTCCCGCCGAGGTTATTCTCTGGAGCAGTTCGTCGATCTCGGGATCCAAGTGTGCCACAGCGCCTGCGCGGTACCCGTCGCCGGTACGGTTCTCGAGGATGCATCCATCAGCGAGAAACGGAACCGCGAGGCGGGCGACATTCTCAAGAACCTCACCCGAGCCGAATGAGGACGCCAGTTTTTCTCCGGCCGACGCAAGAAATGCCTGGCCTTGCTCGAATTTCTTTCGAACCGAGACATCCCTGAGCACCACAGCATAAATGACGCTTTCGCCTTGATGCACCTGCGAAATGGCGGCCTCTGCCGGGAACTCCTCTCCGCTCTTGCGTACACCTGCAATCTCCCGTCGCTCACCCATTCGGCGAGCGGTGACCTTTGATCGGCCGAAATCCGCGACGTGGCTCGCGTGACTCGCCCGATGGCGCTCTGGCAGGAGCATCTCGATGCGCTGCCCGAGGACTTCCTCTGACGACCAGCCGAAGATTTGTTCCGCGCCACTATTGAAGAAAGTGATGCGCTGAAAATCATCCATGCAGATGATGGCATCCGCCGCAATCCCGACGATTTCAGCGAGTATTTCGTGAGTTATTCGATCGGGCATGCTTTGTAGGGTGTTTCCTCACGGAGAATGTAGCGGTTCCTCCCGGAAGAATCCTCTATTCGACGACAGAGCGACCTGCCTCTCGATCGTAGTTTCCTTGAGAGGAGAAAGACGGATCCCCAGGAGACCTTCATGTCTGAACGTAACGGCACACGCATGTCGACAGCGCTGTTCGCCAAAGCAGGATCACGGCGGGATTTTCTGCGCAATACCGCCCTCACTGCAATCGTGGGAGGCGCTGTCGCTGCGTGCTCCGCGGATGACTCCCCCGCGCAGGCAACCAAGGTTCGCGATGCAGACCACAGCGGTGGCACGATGGCGCCAAACCCCGCGCCGCTCTCTCCTGCGGCCGCAGCAGAAGCAATGGACA